>JBQCFD010000332.1:0-3937 GCA_051959625.1 Rhizomicrobium sp. | reverse complement strand
AACGCCGCGAAATACTACTACGCCGCGAATTATCACCAGACGGTCAAATATCTGCATGACCTGTCCGGCGGGCTGGTGCTCACGCTTCCGGGCGAAGCGGATCTGCGCAATCCGGAAAGCGGCAAATACATCCGCAAATATCTGCACACCAAGCAGAATGTGGACGTGGAGCAGCGCATGCGCGTCTACAACCTCATCCGCGACCTGACGGCGGACGCATATGGCGGCTGGCATTTCGTGGTGGCGCTGCAGGCGGGCGGCGGCTTGCCGGCGCAGCGCTTCATGATGAACCGCACCTACGACATCAAGGCGGCGAAAGAGAAGGCGTTGCGTGCGGCCGGCGTGGCTGTCTAGCGCGTGGCGCTCACATAGCTGGTGAACATGTCGGACGGGGTCTTGATTCCCAACGGCTCCAGCATCTTGCCCACCCCGCCGCGATGCGACTGGTTGTGTGTGAGGACGTGGGCGAGCATCTGGCCCCGCGTCATTCGGCCTTTGTCATTGTCAGAGACGAAATCGAACGCGATGGGTTCGCTGAGTTCGGCATCGCTCACGGCGCGGACATAGTTGACATACCAGTCATCATTGTCGGCGACGCTGCGCGCCAGCGCATCGAGATCCGGCATGGAGTTGGAAACGATCATATCGAAGGGCTCCGGCTTTCCTTCGAGGCGCGCGCGGAAGACGCTGTCCACGCGCATGGCGTGATCAAGCGTGAAGATCGCAACAATCATGTCGCGGCGGCGTTCCACCGGCAGCGCGCAGAGAGACTTGTAAAGCTCCGCGTCAATCAGCGCTTGAACTCGAAAAGGGAAACGAGAAACGTATTCGCCATGGCACATCCTAGCACGGACGCGCTTATCCCGCCTGCAACAAGATCGCGCCTGTGGCGATGACGATGGCGGCGATCCAGCGGCGGGCGGTCATGTGCTCGCCCAGGAAACTCATGGCGAGCGCCGTGCCGAAGAGCACGCTTGTCTCGCGCAGCGCTGCGAGTTGCGCGGTCGCGCCGAAGCGGTAGGCGAGCATCGCGGATCCATATGTTGTGATGGAGAGCAACCCGAGCAGCAGCCCCGCCGCCATTGCTTGCGCGCTTCGATCACGACCTCGCGGCCGCGGATGCCTGGCGCTGTGACCAGCACGCAGAACCCGTGCGCCACGAAGAACCACAGCACATAAGAGAATGGGTCGGCGACCGTGCGCACACCGCTCGCATCGATCAGGGTGTAGCAGCCGATGGTGATGCCTGTGGCCAGCGCGAAGCCCAGTCCCTTCATCGCGCCTTCTGTTGCACGGTGCGAAATCCCGATGGCGATCACGCCGCCGCAGACAAAGGCGATGCCCAGCAGCTGCAGCGCCGGCGGATGCTCGCCAAGGAACAGGATCGCGCCGATGGCGGTGAACAGCGGGCCGGTGCCGCGCGCCACCGGATAGACCGCGGAGAACGCCGCGCTCTCATAGGAAAGCACCAGCAGCAGTTCGTACACGGCATGGACCAGCGCGGTGCCTGCAAGGAACCACCATGCGCCATGGGGCAGGGGTACGAAGAAGAGCGCCGGCGCCACGAAGATCGCAGAGAACACCCCGATCAGGAGCCGCATCGCATATTTGTTGTCGGCGCGCTTCGTCAGGATGTTGACGATGGCGTGGACGACGGCGGATACAAGTATGAGAGAGAGGGCGATCGACACGCCCTGAGCATCGGGAGCGGGACATGGCGGCGCAAGAGCTCAATCGCGATCTGATCGGCGTTCCGGGCGGACGTGCCATGCTCGCCACGCCGGCACTCGTCATCGATCTTGACGCGATGGAAAGAAACATCGCCGCGATGGCGGCGCATGCGAAGAAGAACAACATCGCCCTGCGCCCGCATGCGAAGACTCACAAGAGCGCCGAGATCGCGAAGCTCCAGATCGCGGCGGGTGCGCTCGGCATCTGCTGCGCCAAGCTGGGCGAGGGCGAGGCGCTGGCAGAGGCTGGAATCGATTCCATCCTGCTGACGTCACCGGTGGTGACCGAACGCGGCATCGCGCGCGTGATGGCGCTGAACGCAAAGATCGGCGAGTTGCGCATCACTTGCGATAACGCCTCGGTCGCGAGACGGCTCGATGAGGCGGCAGGCAAGAACGGCAGGAAGTTGAAAGTCGTCATCGATATCGATCCGGGTCTCGGACGCACAGGCATTCGCCCCGGCGATGGCGCCATCGCGCTTGTCGATCAGATTGCGAACAGTGCGAACCTCGAATTCGCGGGCCTGCAATGTTACGCGGGCCAGGTGCAGCACATGGAATCGCCGAACGAGCGGCGCGCGGCATCGCTCAATGCGATGAAGGAGCTGGCGGAGCTGCGCGATCGGCTGAAGGCGAAAGGCATCACGATTCCGCTGTTGTCCGGTGGGGGAACGGGCACCTTCGACATCGACCCCGACGCAAACACGCTCACCGAGCTTCAGGTCGGCTCCTACGTGTTCATGGACAAGCAATACAACGAGGTGTGGGAAAAGCCCGGTCAGCGTCCGCCCTTTGAACCGTCGCTGTTCGTTCAGACCACCGTTGTCAGCGCGAATCGCGAAGGACTCGCAACAACGGACGCCGGCTTCAAGGCATTCGCGACGGATGCGGGCTCGCCGGCCATCTTCAGCGGCGCGCCGGAAGGGGCGAACTATTTCTTCTTCGGCGACGAGCAGGGCGGCGTCTTCTACCCCTCTGCGAACGGAAAACTGGATGTCGGTGCTGTGATCAACTGCATCGTGCCGCACTGCGATCCGACCGTGAATCTCTACGACCGCTACCATTGCGTGCGCGGCGATGTTCTTGAATCCATTTGGACAATCGAAGCGCGCGGCAAGTCGGCCTAGCCATCAAATCACCCAATTCGTGAATCGCGCGTTCATCGGTGGTTCAGCCACCAAACGCCATCTTCTGCGTTAAGATCGCGATGATCTTGGGAACAGAGGATTCAAAGCAATGAAGAGCTTCGGGAAATTGGCTTTGGGTGCGCTCATGCTGGCCGGCACGGCCACAGGCGCCACGCTTGCAACGACGGCTCCGGCCGCCGCCGCGCATGTTTCGATCGGCATTGGCATACCGGGTCCGGGCTACTACGCGCCGCGTCCGTATTATGCGAATCCGTGCGACAGCCCGCGCTATCGCTACTATCACCAGGGTTATTGCTACGGCTATGGCCCTGCCTATTACGGGCCGGACTATTACGGCTACTACGATCAGGGCTATTACGGCCCTGGCTATTATGAGCCAGTGGTCGGCGGGTTCTGGTTCACCGATTCCTTCGGCCATCGCCGCTGGCATGGCGGCTCGTTCCACGGCGGCGGTTTCCACGGTCGTGCTTCGTGGCACGGCGGCAGTGGCTGGCACCATCACCACTAAATGAGCCTGCCCCCTTCGTCTCGAGTTAGACGATAAGGTTCGGCGTCCGGCCCCGATGAGCAATTGTCGGGGCCGGTGCGTTTTTGCCGCGCTTCTCTCTGTCCTGCGCGCTTTGCTAGGCTCGCTGCAGCACTTCGACGGAGATTGCCATGCGGCAGATCAACGACCTTTCATCCTTCTGGCTGCCGTTCACGCCCAACCGCGCCTTCCAGGCCGACCCGCGCATGCTTTCGCGCGCGGACGGCATGTATTTCTACGACGACAAGGGCCGCAAGCTGCTCGATGCCTGCGCCGGCTTGTGGTGCTGCAACGCTGGACATGGCCGCAAGCAGATCGCCGAAGCGATTTCCAAGACGGCGCACGAACTCGACTTCGCGCCGACATTCCAGTTTGCGCATTCGCGCGCGTTCGAGCTTTCGCAGCGCGTCGCGGCAATGGCGCCGGAAGGCATGGATCATGTCTTCTTCGTCAATTCCGGATCGGAGGCCGCCGATACCGCGCTGAAGATCGCGCGCGCCTATTTCCAGAAGATCGGGCAGGGCACGCGCTTT
>JBQCFD010000331.1:0-6873 GCA_051959625.1 Rhizomicrobium sp. | reverse complement strand
GGCACACGCCCAACGATGGTTTCGATCTCCGAAGGATTGATCCACTCGCCACCGGACTTGATCAGATCCTTGGCCCGTCCCGTGATGGTCAGATTCCCGTCGTCGTCGATCCGCGCGAGGTCACCGGTGTCGAAGTAGCCTTCGCTGTCGAGGGATTCGGCCGGCGCGCGGAAATAACGATCGACGACGCTGGCGCCTCTGACCTTCAGATGCCCCACTGTATTGCGCTGTTCGCACAGCGTCCGGCCCGCAGCATCCGTCAATTTCAGATCGACGCCGACCGGTGGCCGCCCGGACGCGACAGAGCGCGTGCTTCCACGCGGCGGAGCAACCGTGCCAACGGGCGAGAGCTCCGTCATGCCCCAGGTGGTTTGCACGCGGGCCTGAAGACGATCTTCCAGACGCCGCATCAACGAATCCGGACAGTTCGAACCGCCGATGATGACCCGTTCCAGCGTCGGCACGTCGCCGCCCTCCGCTTCGAGATGATCGGCCAATCTTTGCCAGACCGTTTGGACGCCGCAGGCGATCGTCACGCCTTCCGCGCGGATCAGCGATGCCATCCACGCGCCGTCAGTATGGCGGCCGGGCAACACCAGTTTTGCGCCGACCGCCGGCGCGGCGAAAGGCAAGCCCCAGCCATTGGCGTGAAACAGCGGCACGGCCACGAGGATGGAGTCCCGCTTCGTCATCGCGAACGCGTCCGCCTGCAGCGAAAGCAATGTGTGCAGATAATTGGAACGGTGGGTGTAAAGGACGCCTTTTGGCGCGCCCGTCGTTCCGGAGGTGTAGCAAAGCCCGGCGGCCGATTCTTCCTCGAAATCGCCCCAGCATGTCTCGCGGCCCAACTCGGCGAGCAAGGATTCAAACCCGAAGGCCCGGCAATGCGCAATCGATTGCGGCACGGCATCGGCGGTGTCCAGAAAGATGACCGTTTCAATCGTTGGACAGAGGCCAACAAGTTCGCGCGCCGTATCTGCCAGTCCCTCACCCACCGCCAGCACGCGATCTTCCGCTTCGTTTGCCATCGCGGCCAGATGCGCAACGGTGACACGCGGATTGAGCGTGTGGCACACGAACCCCGCCGCCATCGTTCCATAGTACATTTCGATGTGGTGCTGGGTATTCCACGCCAGGGTCGCGACCTTGTCGCCTTTGGCGAGTCCGAGAGCCTTTAGCGCTCCGGAAAGCAGATTGCTGCGCTTGCGCAGTTCGTCATAACGGATGCGTCCGCTTGTGCCGGTGACGACTTCACGCTGGCGCGACCACTTTGCGGCGTGATCCAGAAATTTATCGATCGTCAGAGCGTAGGATTGCATGAGCCTTTGCTGAAATTTCGGCCGCCGGCTGTGGGGTTCAGCCGGCGGCCATCGTCGCTACGAACTAAAAGGTCTTGAGCAGACGGATACCGAACTGGCGCGGCGGGCCGGCAAAGTCGAGCGTGGATTCCATGGCAACGATGTAGTGGCGGTTGGTCAAGTTGCTGCCGTAGAGGGTCCAGACCCATCCGTCATGATTCCACTCGAGCTGCGCACCCAAGAGGTTGCGAACGCCGAGCCGGTCGCCCTGGAGCCGGTTGTCGAACAGCGTGGCCCATTGCCCCGACTGATAGGACCAGCTGACACGCGGCGTGATGCTGTCGCCGTTTTCCAGATTGAAGATGTAGTGCGCGCCGCGGTTGCCGGAGAAGTCCGGCGCGTAGGTTTGCGGATGCCCCTTGAGACTCACGCACTAGGGATTGGCGGGATTGCCGGTTGCCGGGTTGCACGCCAGGGGCGTCTTAAAGAGTCGGCTGTCCACGGCGTAGAACTGTCCGAGCGAAGAATGCAACAGACCGAATCCCGATGTGACCGAGAAATTGCCGAACGCAGCTTCAACTTCGGCTTCCAGTCCGTAGATCTTCGTTGTGTTCGGTGCATTGATCTCCGTGGGGAAATTCGGCAGTGCCGGATTGTCGACGATGACCTGAAAGCCTTTGTAGTCGTTGTAATAGGCGTCCAATGTCGTGCGCACATGACCGTCGGCCAGCGCGGCTTTCCAACCGGTTTCGTAGGAGGTCACATGCTCCGGTCCGAACGGTGCCTGCGTGGTGCCGGGTACGACCGGCAGATTGAGACCGCCCGGCTTGTAACCGGTCGCAATGAATGCGTAGGCGAAATTGTTTTCGTCGATGGTCCAGTTCAGCGAGGCTTTGTAGTCGAAGCTGGAGGACTTGGCGACTTCGTGGGCTTCGATATACGTGCCGTATTGCTCGATCTGAAGCTGGTTGTGACCGCGGTTCGTCGACCAACGGCCGCCAAGCTGGAGTTGCAGGCCATCCACCAGATTGGCGGTAACCTGTCCGAATGCCGCCCAGGACGTCGCCGGTTGCGCGCCCTGGATCGAATAGGCCCCAAACTGACCACCCAATCCGGGAGACCCGTTCTGCGGGACGTATGGCACGCCGGCCCATAGTTTCCACGGCTTGTTGTAGCCATAGCGATCCGCCTGCGCGTAAGCCCCGAGCACCCAGGTGATGCGCTGGTTATCGGGAGAGATCAAATTGAGCTCTTGCGAATAGATCGTCTCATCGACGCGGTCGAACCAGGTGTAGTCGTTGGACAACTGGCCCCAGAGCGACACGTTGGCGATGGTGCCCAGATCGGAACCGTCCAGGTCGGTCGAGTAGTCCGTTTGTCCCTGCTGATAGCCGGAAATCGAACGCAACGTGATGCCGTCGGGAAATACGTAGTCGACCTTCAGGATCGAGCGCACGAAGCGGTCCAGGGCCATGTTCGGCGCGTTGGCCGTGATGTGCAAAGGATCGTTGTGTTGTGTGTTGGGCAACAGAATCGGCGTGCTGCCGAACTGCGGCAGGGTCGGCACCAGCGTTCCGACCTTGAAACGGTCCGTAAATGCATCCCCGGGCGTGGCGCCGCTGTCGAGATAATCGAGATCGGTCTTGAACGAGACGGTCAGCGCGCTGGTGGGTTTCCACAACAGGCTGAAGCGACCGGCCGCCCATCGCAAATCGCCCGGATTATAACCGTGTTTGCAATGGGCGTATTGCTGGTGGGGACAGTTGTCCGGCGCCGCGATGTAATACGCCGGGAAATACGCGGGATCGGTCGTGTTGCCGAGATTGTCCGGCCCTTCCGTCGCGTTCGTCGTGCGATCCTTGATGCTGTAGAAACTGTCGCGGCGTTCGGTATCGAAGGCAATGCGGATCGCCAGCGTGTCGCTGATCGGAATATTCACGGCGCCTTGCAGGACCGCATCGTTGTAATTGCCATACTGGGCGTAGCCGTAGCCGTCATAGTCGCCGCCGATGACCGGATCGTTCGTGGCGACGAACACCGCGCCGCCGGTGGCATTCTGGCCCACGAACGTGCCTTGCGGGCCGCGCAACACCTGAATGCTCTGGATGTCGTAATACGGCTCTTCGGCGAAATAGCCGGGAAACGTAGCCACGCCATCGCGATAGGTGATGACGCCGGCCGTGGTCTCGGAGTTGTGCTCGCCCTTGCCGATGCCCCGTATGTCGAAGTCGATGCCCTGGCCGAATGCGTCGACGGTCACGCTCGGCGCGATGAATTGCAGGTCGTCGACCTTGAAGACGCCCCTGCTCTGCAGTTCGTCGCCGCTGAGAACGTCCGCGGAAATTGGCGTCCTCATCAAATTCTCTGAACGGCGCTCCGCCGTCACCACGACTTCTTCGACTGCGCCGTTCTGTGCACCGGTGCTTTGCTGCGCTTTTTGCGCGTGCGCCCCGCAACACCAGGCAAGCGCAACGATGGACGTCGTCAGACTCAATATCCGCTTCATGGCGTGTTCCCCCTCTGCGCCCGCAGGCGTTTGCAACGCGGTCTTCGTCGCGTTGCGGCGACACTGGCACGGTGTGCCGGCGAGAGTCAATTTCGTTCTCTTTCGATAGAAGATTATTCACGCGGCGTTTTGGTGGAAGCGCTCTATCGCCTAATTCATTGTGTTTTTAACAACATCCGCAACGCATTCCGGCGCCGGAAACCGGTTTAGCATATCTTATTTCTTATCCGAACGAATGTTGACTCGGTCTTCGCGCCGCTGCACTTTCTCCAAAATGGCGCAGCGGATGAGGCCGTCTTTGGAGAAGCCGATGAAAGTTCAAGACGCCAACCCATGACGCCGCCGTCATTCGTCTGCGGCAACGCCGCTGCATCTGCGTCCAATGCCTGCCCATACCCCGGATGGGGCTGTCGCGCGCCGCGGCGAACGATGTTGCACCGGGGGAGAGCATATGGCTGAAGAACCGATATCCTCTCGCTTCGAAGAGGCGACGAACGCCGCGCGTGGCGTTCCCCTGTCGTGGGGTCTCAAGACGCAATACGGCATCGGCGCACTATCCGACGGCATCGTCGGCGCGGGCTTCGGCTTCTTCCTGTTGTTCTATCTCACCGCCGTATGCGGGATGTCGGGCACCATGGCCGGAATGGCCACGATGATCGCGTTGCTTGTCGATGGTGTGGCAGATCCGGCGATCGGGCTTGCGAGCGACCGGATAAGAACGCGATGGGGGCGGCGCCTGCCCTTCATGGTTTTGAGCATCGTTCCCTTTGCCTGCGCCTTCGGGGTGCTCTTCTCGTTGCCGGCCTCGCTGACCGGTGCCACGCAGTTCTTTTATGTCACACTCTGTCTTGTCGTATTGCGTCTGTCGCTGTCCGCTTTCGTCCTGCCCTTCACGGCCGTGGGGGCGGAGATCACAGACGATTACGAGGAGCGGGCGAGTATCGTATCGTTTCGCCTGACGTTCCAGAACGCGGGCGTGCTTTGCTGCGTGGCGCTGGGACTGGGCGTCTTCATGGCCGGCCCCAACGGGTTGCTCCTGCGCCAGAATTATGTGCCATTTGCATGGGTATGCGCGGCCGCGATCGTGGTCAGCGGCCTCATCGCGATTTTCGCAGTGCATCGCGCACTGCCGCGGCTGCATGCGCCGCGAACTGCGCAATCCCGATTTCTCGCCGGTTTCGCGCGTGAGATGGTGGAGCTTTCGCGCAACCGGTCCTTCCTTGTGCTGTTCGGAACGGTGCTGGTGTATTTCCTCGCCTATTCGGCCTACGCCGCGCTTGCCCTCTATGCGAGCCGCTATTTCTGGAAGCTGGACACCTTCGCGATCCAGCTCATCCTGTTGGCCACCGCGTTAAGCCCGCTGCTCGGTGTGCCGATCAGCGCCTTCGCGCTGCGTTACATGGAAAAGCGGTCGCTCGCGATCATCAGCTATGTCGCGATTGCGGTTTTCCAGGTTTGGCCGCCATTGGTCCAGCTTTTCGCCCCGATCGCCATGCCGCCCTTAACGGCCGCCGTGGTTCTGTTCTTCAACAGCCTTCTTTTCGGAACCGCGATCATGATCTGCGGCGTGGCATTCCAGTCGATGATGGCCGACACCGCCGACGAACACGAATGGCTTTTCGGCGTGCGGCGCGAAGGGCTGTTCTTCTCCGGCCTGACCCTCGCCTTCAAGGCGGCATCGGGTCTGGGCGGGTTCATCGCGGGAGTTGCGCTGGATGCGATCGGATTTCCGACCGACCTCGCTTCCCGGGGATCGCATTTCACGATCCCGCACGACGTGATCGTGAAATTGGGGCTGATCTCCGGACCGCTGCCGGCGGCCTTCGTGGCGATCGCTCCGATCTTCCTGTTCGGATATCGCCTGACGCGAAAACGCCACCTGGAAATCATCGCCAGCCTGGAAGAGCGTCATGGGGAGATCACCAAGATGCGCCCCGAGCCGTTCTTCCAGCCGCTCGATCCGGAGCCGGCCAGCGCCGAAGTTTGAGACATTCGGAACGGTGCGGCCCTCGCGGCCGCGCCAAACCGGCGCGCACACGAAAGCCCATTTCATACCAAGATTGGCGGATGCCGATTCAGACCCGTCCGCGCGGACGCCTCGCGCATCTCGCCATCCCGATGGCGCGTGCTAGTCTCGCCCAAAAGCAGGCCGAATTCGCGGCCCGGACATGGAGGGACAATGAAGGGACCGGCAATCTTCCTGGCGCAATTCGCCGCGGACGAGGCGCCTTTCAACAGCCTCAAATCCATCGCCCATTGGGCCGCGAACCTTGGCTACAAGGGCGTGCAGATCCCGACCTGGGACCGGCGGCTCTTCGATCTCAAGCTTGCGTCGGAAAGCGACGCGTATTGCGATGAGGTTCGCGGAACGCTCGCCGATGCCGGTATCGAGGTATCCGAGCTTTCAACCCACATGCAGGGACAGCTCGTCGCCGTGCATCCGGCCTATGACGAAATGTTCGACGGCGGCGTCCCGAAGAATGTTCGCGGCAATCCCAAGGCGCGTCAGGCATGGGCCGTGGATCAGGTGCTCATGGGCGCAAAGGCTTCCAGGCGCCTCGGCCTTCCGGTGCACGTCACGTTTTCCGGCTCGCTCGCGTGGCCGTACTTCTATCCCTATCCGCAACGCCCGGCGGGCCTGGTGGAAGAAGCGTTCGATGAACTGGCGCGGCGCTGGCGGCCGATCCTCAATGCGTTCGACGAAGCGGGCGTCGATCTTTGCTACGAAGTGCACCCCAGCGAAGATCTGTTCGACGGCGCGACCGTGGAGATGTTCTGGGACCGCGTGGATCATCACAGGCGCGCATGCCTGCTCTACGATCCCAGCCACTTCGTGCTGCAGCAGCTCGATTATCTGCAATACATCGACTTCTATCACGAACGCATCAAGATGTTTCACGTCAAGGATGCGGAGTTCCGGCCCAGCGGCAGGCAAGGCGTCTATAGCGGTTATCAGTCATGGAAGGAACGCGCCGGCCGCTTCCGCTCGCTGGGCGACGGGCAGGTGGACTTCAAGGCGATCTTCTCCAAATTCGCGCAATACGGTTACAAGGGCTGGGCAGTTCTGGA
>JBQCFD010000330.1:0-10156 GCA_051959625.1 Rhizomicrobium sp. | reverse complement strand
AAGCTTTGAACGAGTACTTTGGGACTCCTCGGTGTTCCGGCAAAATTATGTGCGTAACCTGCGGAATGTGAGCGCGTCCAGATCGCGCTCAAGTTTCCTGGCGCCGCGCGCCGGCGGCATGATGACTTTCGGCCGCCGCAGGCCGCGCACCGCGCCGGCCGCGAGCACCGCGTTGCGATCCACCCAGCCGTCGCAATCCAGAAGGCGGATATCGGGCCAGATCTTCTGAAGCATGCGGGCGCGGTTGTCCGGCGTGCGGTCTTCGTCGTCGTTCACCAGCACGTTTTCGAGATAAAGGGCGTTGGCGCCGTTGAGATGCATCTTCACGGCGGCAAGGTAAGACGCGTCCGCGAAGACTTGCGGAAAATCGCCACCCTGGTAGGCGTCGAGCACGATGCCGTCATAGCGCGCGCGCGTGCGGCGCAGGAATTCCGCGCCGTCGGCCGCATGGCATGTCACCGCTTCGGGAAGATGAAAGTAGCGCCGCGCCAGCGCGAAGCTGCGCGGATCGACGTCGACGATGGTGACGTTCACGCCGTCGCGATGGAGCATGGTGGCGAGCGTGCCGCCGGCGCAGCCGATCATCAGCACGTCGCGCGCCCGCGTCTGGCGCAGGAAGCCGTGCATGGCGTGGATATAGTCGGCGAGGCTGACGCCGTTCCGGTCGGCCACGCTCTGATGCGCGCCGCCGTGCCAGTACGAGACGCGGCCGCTCACATTGTTCTGCTCGATGACGAGCGAGGAGTCGTCCTTGTCGGGGTTGAAACGCCGGGCACCGAGCGTCGTCACGGCGGATGCCTATTTCGGGTGGATCATGTCTTCCGGGCGCACGATCTTGTCGAACTCCTCTGCGGTGACGAGGCCGGTCTTCAACGCCTCTTCCTTCAGAGTCGTTCCGTTCTTGTGCGCGGTCTTGGCGATCTTGGCGGCGGCGTCGTAGCCGATCTTGGGGGCGAGCGCCGTCACCAGCATCAGCGAGCGATTGAGGCCCGCCTTGATATTGTCCAGCCGCGGCTCGATGCCGACAACGCAATGCTCGGTGAAGCTCACCGCGCTGTCCGCCATCAGGCGCACGCTCTGCAGGAAGCTGTAGGCCATCGCGGGATTGTAGACGTTCAGTTCGAAGTGACCCTGCGAGCCGGCCACCGTGATTGCGGTGTGGTTGCCGAAGATGCGCGTGCAGACCTGCGTGACCGCTTCGCACTGCGTCGGGTTCACCTTGCCCGGCATGATGGAGGAGCCGGGCTCGTTTTCCGGCAGCGAAAGCTCGCCCAGGCCCGAACGCGGCCCCGAGCCCAGGAAGCGGATGTCGTTGGCGATCTTGAACATCGACGCCGCGACCGTGTTGATCGCACCGTGGCTGAACACCATCGCGTCATGCGCGGCCAGTGCCTCGAACTTGTTCGGCGCGGAGGTGAACTTCATGCCGGTAATGGCGGCGATGCGTTCGGCCACCATCTTGTCGAAGCCGACCGGCGCGTTGAGGCCGGTGCCGACGGCGGTGCCGCCCTGCGCCAGCTCCATCAGCTTGGGCATGGTGAGCTCGATGCGCTCGATGCCGTTCTTGATCTGCTGCGCGTAGCCGGAAAATTCCTGGCCCAGCGTGATCGGCGTCGCATCCTGGGTGTGCGTGCGGCCGATCTTGATGATGTCCTTCCATGCCTTCGCCTTGTCGTCGAGCGCCTTGTGCAGCGTCTTCAGCGCCGGAATGAGGCGATGTTCGATCTCTTCCGCGCAGGCGATGTGCATGGCCGTCGGGTAGGTGTCGTTCGACGACTGGCTCATGTTGACGTGGTCGTTGGGATGGACCGGCTTCTTCGATCCCTTCTCGCCGCCCAGCATCTCGATGGCGCGGTTCGAGATCACTTCGTTGGCGTTCATGTTGGACTGCGTGCCGGAACCGGTCTGCCACACCGACAGCGGGAAGTGCTCGTTGAGCTTGCCGTCGATTACCTCCTGCGCGGCGTCCACAACGGCCTTGCCGATCTTCGGATCGAGATGGCCGAGCTTCATGTTCACTTCGGCGGCCGCGCGTTTCACGATGCCCAAGGCGCGGACGATGGATTCCGGTTGTTTCTCCCAGCCGATCTTGAAGTTGTTGCGGCTCCGCTCCGCCTGCGCGCCCCAATATCTGGAGGCGTCGACCTCGATGGGGCCAAACGTGTCGGTTTCGGTGCGGGTGGTCTTGGTCATGGCGGGCCGTGGCGGATTTCCGCTCGTGGATTAGGTCCGGGTCGGGCAAATGTCCATGCCGTGCGATGGCGCGGCTATTTCTTGCGGAACGCGTCCAGACTGACGACTTCGCCGGGCGCGGCGGGCGGCTTTTCCTCGCCGGTTTCGGGGGCAGGGGCCGGATGCTCCGCTTTCGCGGCCGGCGTGAGCGGCGTGGGCGCCGCGGCGGGTATCGGCTTCAACTCGCCGTCTTCGCCCACTTCGCGGAATTGAAGCCCGAAAGCGACGCCGGGATCGGCGAATTGCGTCAGCGCGGCGAAGGGAATGGTGAGCGTCGCCGGCACCTTCTTGAACGACAGGGTCACCTCGAAATGATTTTCCTTCACCTTCAGCCCCCAGAACTGGTGCTGCAGGATGATCATCATCTCGTCGGGATATTGCTCGCGCAGAAAATCGGGAAGCTCGACGCCCGGATATCCGGTCTTGAAGGTGATGCGGAAGTGATGCGCGCCGACGAGGCCCTGCTTCTCCACGCGTCGCAGCGCCTCGCGCACCACGCCGCGCAAAGCGGCATCTGCCAGGCCCTGATAACCGATGAAGTCCTTCGCCATATTGCTCCCTATACCGGAAAGACTAATAGGGGCAATCGACGAGTCAACGAGGCGGCCATCTTTTATGTGAGCGTTGCGAGCGCTTCCGGCGTCCACGGCTTCAGCTGATCCATATGGCCGCTGCGGATTTTCTTCGGCCAATCGGCATTGACGATCAATGCGCGCCCGACCGCGACAAGATCGAAATCGCCGCGCTCCAGCATTTTCATCAGCCCGCCCAGATGCGCGCCGGTGTCGATATCCGCCGATTTTCCGCGATAGGCATTGATAAAATCTTCACTCAGGCTGACGGAGCCCACCGTCATGGTGGGAATGCCGGATATTTTCTTCGTCCATCCGGCAAGATTCATGTCCGAGCCCGTATCGGGAAATTCCGGTTCCCAGAACCGCCGTGTCGAACAATGGAACATATCGACTCCTGCCCCGGTCAGCGGCGCGAGGAACATCTCCAACTCCTGGGGCGTGTGCGCAAGGCGCACCGCGAAGTCCTGCTGTTTCCATTGCGAGAAGCGCAGCAGGATGGGAAAGTCCGGCGATGTCGCGGCGCGAACAGCCTTCACGATCTCCGTCGCGAACGTCGTGCGCTCCGCGATGCCGCCGCCGAAGCGGTCGCTGCGTTCGTTCGTCCCGTTCCAGAAGAACTGGTCGATGATGTAGCCATGCGCGCCGTGGATCTCCACGCCGTCGAAGCCCATGTCCATCGCATAGCGCGCGCTTTTGGCGAAGCCGCCGATCACATCGGCGATGTCCGCGTCGGTCATCGGCTCGGCGACCTTATGGCCCGGTCTGGAAAGGCCGGAGGGGCTCATGCTGCGTTCGGCCGGATAAGGACCGGAGCCCGGGTGGCGGACAACGCCCTGGTGCCAGAGTTGCGGCATGATGTGGCCGCCCACAGCTTTGACTTCTTTCAGCACATTCGCCCAGCCCGCCAACGCCTCCTTGCCGAAGAAGGCCGGTACATTCGCGTCGTTCGAAGCCGATTTGTGTTCCGGCGAAGTGCCTTCCGTGAGGATGAGGCCGACGCCGCCCTCCACGCGCGCGCGGTAATAGGCTGCGACGTCACGGCCCGGCACCTGTCCCGGCGATTTCGATCGCGTCATGGGCGCCATGACGATGCGATTGGGAAGGGTGAGGCCCTTGAGCCGGAACGGCGTGAAGAGTAGGTCCGTGTCGGTCATGGAGGATACCCTGGGTTCGAATAGCGCTTCCCGCAACGCAAGCATGGCGGGCGGCCCACCGGCAAGCGGGGCCATGCGTTGAGCCAGGCCCAGGATGACATCCTTACGCCGCGTGAGTTGCCGCCATCGGAGGCGGAAGCCGAACCGGTCGCGGAGAAATCCGGCGCGCTTGCGCTTCTTCAGGTCTTTCGCCACCGCAATTACCGTCTTTTCTTCTCCGGCCAGCTGGTTTCGCTCATGGGAACATGGGTCACCTCGGTGGCGCAGGGTTGGCTCGTCTACACGCTGACCCATTCGCCGCTGCTGCTCGGCGTGACGTCTTTCGCGAGCCAGGTGCCGGTGTTCTTCATCTCTCCATTCGGCGGAATGATCTCCGACCGTGTGGACCGGCGGAAACTTCTCGTGGTGACGCAAGCGCTGGCCATGTGTCAGGCGGCGGCGCTGGCGACGCTCACGCTGATGGGCGTCATCCAGGTGTGGGAGATCGTCGCGCTGGCGCTGTTCAAGGGCTTCGTCAACGCCTTCGACGTTCCAACGCGCCAGGCCTTCACCGTGGACATGGTCGGCCGCGAGGATCTGCGCAATGCGATCTCGCTCAATTCGGTGATGTTCAATCTGGCGCGCGTGGTGGGGCCGACGATCGCGGGCATTCTGGTGGCGACCGTGGGCGAGGGCATCTGCTTTGCCATCGACGCCGTGTCCTATGGCGCGGTGCTGGTGAGCCTGATCCTGATGACGTTCTCGCCCAAGCCGCGGCGGCCCGCGGGCAATGCGCTGCGCGAGATCCATGACGGCTTCGTCTATGCGTGGCGGGTGCGGCAGATCCGCGTGTCGCTGATCCTCATCGCGGTGTGCTCCTGCTTCGGCGCGTCCTACGTGCCCATGATGCCGGCCTTCGCGCGCGATGTGCTGCACGAAGGCAGTCAGGGTTTGGGTTTGCTCTATGGCGCCATCGGCTGCGGTGCGCTGGTCGGCGCCTACACACTGGCGCGCCTGCACGAGCGCCATCTGGCGATGACACCGATCGCGAGCGCGGCGCTGTTCGGCGTTTCGCTCATGCTGTTCTCGCATTCCACATGGATGCCGCTATCGCTGGCGCTGCTTCTGCCCACGGCGTTCGGGCTGATGCTGCTCGGCGGGTCGACCAACACCATCATCCAGACGGTGTCGAGCGATCACATGCGCGGCCGCGTCGTCTCGTTCTACACGATGGGCTTCATGGGCATGATGCCGTGGGGATCGCTCATTCTGGGCTGGATCGGCGAGCGGCTGGGCGTGGGCGATGCGGTGACCATCGGCGGAATCATCTGCGTGATCGCAGCGTTCGGCGGGTGGTACGACCGGCGCGAAGGCGACTGGAAGATGAGTCAGGTTCCCGCGGAATAATGCGAAGCGGTGCCTGCGCGGTTGGCAAAAGAAAGTGGGAGGGCTTCTGTTGCCCGGTGCCCTCCCGAACCGCGCTTACCTATTAGGCAGCGAGGGCCATTTCATTGTCGTTGGCACCTATACAGACAGCCCGATAACGGCGGATACCATACCGGGCGAAAGGAACAGCCTTTACACGTCTGTCGATCCTGTTTCGCCCCCACAGATGCCCACCCGGCTAGCCTAGGATGAGCCAGATGGGCATTTGGTGGAGGCGCCGGGTACCGCCCCCGGGTCCAGTCCGCTTATTACGCAGCCGTTTATCGCCATAGTCCGGTTGCCCGGACCCTTTCTATATAGGCGCTATCCCTTAATTTTTGAAGGTGCTCCAAAGCCCTGCAACCTGTTGTGGACATAGGGTTCCGGAAAAAGAAATTTGCAGATTGCAGAGGCGTGAGCGCGATAAACTGCCGGCGGATTCGGAAAGCCGCCATGCGCCAGTATCACGACCTGATGGAACACGTGCTCAAGAGGGGCGTGGAGAAGCGCGACCGCACGGGCACCGGCACGATCTCCATCTTCGGCCATCAAATGCGCTTCGATTTGAGCGAAGGCTTTCCGCTGCTGACGACGAAGAAGCTGTTCACCAAGGCGATCATCTATGAGCTGCTGTGGTTCCTGCGCGGCGAGACGAATATCGAATATCTGAAAGAGCACGGCGTCAGCATCTGGGACGAATGGGCGGATGCGAATGGCGAGTTGGGGCCGGTCTATGGCCATCAGTGGCGCTCATGGCCGAGCGAACACGGCACAATCGACCAGATCGCGAACCTCGTTGCCGATATCAAAAAGAACCCGGATTCGCGCCGGCTGATCGTGCCCGCGTGGAATCCGGCGGATGTGCCCAAGATGGCGCTGCCGCCGTGTCACTGCCTGTTCCAGTTCTATGTCGCGAACGGAAAGCTCTCCTGCCAGCTCTATCAGCGTTCCGCGGACATCTTCCTCGGCGTGCCGTTCAACATCGCGAGCTACGCGCTGCTGACCATGATGGTCGCACAGGTGACGGGGCTGAAGCCGGGCGAGTTCATCCATTCCTTCGGCGATGCGCATCTTTACCTGAACCATCTGGATCAGGCGCGCGAGCAGCTATCGCGCAAGCCCTATCCGCTGCCGACGATGCGCATCAACCCCGATGTGAAGGACATCTTCGGGTTCCAGTACGAGGACTTCAAACTGGAGAACTACCAGGCCCATCCGCACATCAAGGCGGAAGTGGCAGTATAGCGGGTATCCCTATTTTGCCAGGGCCGGCACAAGCCCGGCCATGACGGTTTAAGAAGATCAAATCTAGAGACCCAAACGAAAAGCCCGGAAGTTTCCTTCCGGGCTTTTGTCATAGAGATGCTTCCCAAACTCAATAGAACTGATCGTACACCACTTCGAGGATCTCGCCGGTGTAGCGGTCGATCAGGATGGCGTCGTTTCCGTAGCGCACCCACACAGTGCCCGGAGGCGGCGCGCCGAGGCCGTAATCGTAATAGTCGTCGATCCAGTAGTTGTTCGCCCAGAAGATGGACGGCAACGTCATGCCGAAGGTCCAGCGGCGATAGGAGTGGCCGCTCGGCCAATGCCAGGAACGTCCGCGCCAGCGATAGTGATGGCTTGCGTGGACATTGCGGCGGTTGAAGTCGCTGAAATCGTGGCCGTGACGCCCGCGGCCGGACCAATTGTTGTCGTGGTCGTTGCCGCCGCTGCCGGTCCAATGGCCGCTGCCGTGGCGATCATTGTCGTTGTGATCGTTGTCATGGCGGTCGTTATCGGATCCGCGGTGATCGCCGCCGCGCCAGTTGTTGTTGTCGTTGTTGTTGTTCTGCCAGTTGTTGTGGCTGCCTTTGTCCTTGGCGCGCTCCAGCCGCTCCTGTTGCTTGCGCTGCTCGGCCTGTTCGCCAAGGGTCTTCCACGCATTGCCGTTCGGCTTGCTGCGGGTGGCGGAGGTCACCGGTGTGTATGCCGGGCTCGCCATCGTGGGCTTGGGGCCCTTTTGCATTGTCGGCGCGGTGACATTGGTCGTCGAAGGCGGGGCGCCATGGCTGGCCGGCGGATGATCGCCCTTGTGCTCGCCATGGTGATGTTCCTGCGCATAGGCAGGTGCAGAAAGCGCCAGCGCGATCGCAGTGGCGGAAAGAAAGAGCAATTTCACGGCAATATCTCCTTTAGAGAAATGCAGGCCCCACGCTTGCTGACGGTAAATCGCCGCCGGGCGGATTTGTTCCCTCGGCTTTACCAAAGGATGCGGCGCACATAATGTCGCGCCGCAGTTGCAGGCGAAGAATATGGCCAAGTTTTCCATCCGACAAGCGCGCGCGGGCGACGAAACGACGGTCCTGAATTTGCTGCGCGATCTGGCGGAATATGAAAAGCTGCTGGACAAATTTTGCATCAGCGAAGAGATCATCCGCCGGGACCATCTCGGCGCCACACCCTTGCTGAATTGCTCGCTCGCATTCGAAGGCGACGCGCCGGTCGGCATCGCGACCTGGTACTGGACCTATCACAGCTTCGCCGCGCGCCGCGGGATCTTCCTGGAGGATCTGTTCGTGCGGCCATCCGTGCGCGGCAAGGGCTACGGCAAATCGCTGCTCGCGTATCTGGCGCGCTCCGCGCTCGCACAAGCCGGGGGGCAGGTCGAATGGGAAGTGCTGGACTGGAATCAGCCGTCCCTCGATTTCTACGAGAGCATCGGGGCCAGAAGACAAGGCGGCTGGTACACCTACCGGCTCGACGGCGAGGCACTGAAGAAGATGGCGTCGTGAGCGCCATCGTTTCTCTCGTGCTCGCGCGCGCGGACAACGGAGTGATCGGCGCAGACAACGCGCTGCCCTGGCGCATCCCCGACGACATGAAGCGCTTCAAGGCGCTCACCATGGGCAAACCCATCGTGATGGGGCGCAAGACGTGGGATTCGTTCCCGAGGAAGCCGTTGCCGGGGCGCACAAACGTCGTCATCACCCGCGATCGTCAATGGCGCGCGGAAGGCGCGGTCGCGGTTCATTCGCTGGATCAGGCATTGGCGGCGGCCGAGAGCGAGCGTCCTGCCGAGATCGCTGTCATTGGCGGCGCGGAGATTTACCGGCTGGCGCTGCCGCGCGCGAGCCTCATCCATCTCACCGAAGTTCACACGGATGCGAAGGGTGATGTCTCGCTTCCCGCTTTTGGCGCGGATTGGCGGGAGACGGCGCGCGCGGACGGCGCCACGCCCGATGGTCTGCGCTACAGTTACGTTACGTTGGTCCGCCGCTGACCTCTTGCGCGGCGGCGCGGGCGGGGTAGCCTCGCGCCGACGCTATCAAGGGGAATGTTCATGGACTTCCGCGAAATCGCCACGGGGCTGCAATTCCCAGAAGGTCCTGTCGCCATGGACGATGGCTCGGTCATCGTCGTGGAGATCAAGGCCAAGAAGATCACGCGCGTCAAAAAGGACGGCAAGACGCAGACCATCGCGAAGGTGAAGGGCGGTCCCAACGGTCTGGCCATCGGGCCGGACGGCGCGCTTTACGTCTGCAACAACGGCGAGAACTTCACCTACACCAAGCGCATGGGGCTTCTCATCCCCGGCCACGCGCCCAGGACGCACAAGGGCGGCTGGATCGAGCGCGTGAACATCTCCACAGGCAAGGTCGAGCGGCTCTACGACAAATGCAAAGGCGAGCGCCTGATCGCGCCCAACGACATCGTGTTCGACGAGGTGGGCGGATTTTGGTTCACCGATCACGGCACGACGACGGACAAATACCGCAGCCACGGCGCGCTCTACTACGCGACCGCCAACGGCAAGAAGATCACCAAGGTTTTGCGCGAGCTGGTGACGCCGAACGGCGTCGGCCTCTCCCCGGACAACAAGACCGTCTATTACGCGGAGACCTTCACCGGGCGGCTCTATGGCCTGCCGCTGGAGAAGCCGGGCAAGGGTGCGCGCGTGGAAGGCTTCACGCCCGGTTCCTTCGTGAACAACTTTCCGGGGCTCGGCTATTTCGACTCGCTCGGCGTGCAGGCGGATGGCGGCGTTTGCATCGCCACGATCCTCGCCGGCGGCATCACGACGTTCTGGCCGGGCACCCGCGAATTCCGCCACACGCCGATTCCCGATCCGCTCGTGACAAACATCTGCTGGGGCGGAAGCAACATGAAGACGGCCTACATCACGTCTTCCGGAACCGGCCGGCTGCTCGCGGCCGATTGGCCGTCCGCAGGATTGCGGCTCAACTACAACGCCTGATCGGAGAGAAATTCATGCGCTCGATAGTTCTCGCGGCCGCGCTCGCCGGATTGTTCCTGTCGCCGGCCATCGCAGGCGATGACGTGATGGCCACGCTCTACGGCAACACCATCATCTCGAAAGGCGGCATGGCGGACACGCACAGCTACTACAATGCCGACCATACGTTCCGCATGACGGCGCCGGCCTTCGGCATGGAATGGAAGGGCACGTGGAAGATCGACGGCTCCACCTTGTGCCGGACCTTCGAGAAGGCCCCGCCCGGCACCTCCAATCCGCTGTGCACGCCGGTCCAGGCACACAAGCTCGGTGATACCTGGACGGCGACGGCAGACGGCAAGACGCGCACCGTCTCGCTGGTGCCGGGCATCCAGTAGCTATTCGCGGAATAAACTAGCCGCGCGCGCCTTGTCGGGTTCCATTCCGCTCCCATATCGCTGGAGCGGGGCGTTTCTCCCGTTTGTCCAAGACTGGGGATTTTCATGAAGCGCATTCTTCTGGGCGCCGTGGCGGCGTTTGCCGTCGCGACGGCAGCTCATGCCGATCCGTTCGCC
>JBQCFD010000329.1:0-2546 GCA_051959625.1 Rhizomicrobium sp. | reverse complement strand
GGCGAAAACGTCCATGGCGGCATAGACCCGCTCCGTGTCTCGCCGGTACCCTGTAAAGAGCACATCGTCCTCAAGACCCAGCGCAACCGCGCGGGCCTCGAGCCCGGTTCGCTCGCTGCCATCGCCTGCGATGATAAGCTTGCAGGGCCGTTGCCCACGCAGCACGGCGAATGCATCCAGCAACCGGAAGAGATTTTTCTCGGGCCTGAGCGCCGCAACCGTTCCCATGGTCGGCACATCCGTCCGCGCCAGAACGGGTTCAATGTCCGCTCGCGCAAAGCGCGCGACATCGATTCCGTTTGGAATATAGTGCACGCTCGCGGGCTTCAGTTTCCAGATATCGAGCGCGATTTTCCGGAGCGCCCGAGACGGAACGACAACCATGCTGTTCCGCAAGACAAGGCGGCGCGTCCATACCCGCCGCGGCAACTGCCGTCCCGCTTCCTCGGGACCGAAGCCGTCCTCGATGTGGACGTGCGGCACAACCCTCGGCCAATTCGCCAGACCCCAATCGATAGAACCCCAATTGTGAGTTATCAGAAGGTCGGGTTTACATGATTTCAGCAACGCCCGAAGCCGTGCCCTATTGCCCAGGCTGGTCTCCTTCCGGTTCTCGAACGGCAGCAACGTGACGTCCAGGCCGGGATCGAGGCGCGCCATGCAATCGTCCCCGCCGTTGAGGGAGATGATCAGGTGTCGAAATTTGCGCCCGAAGTGATTGGCTAGCGACGCAAAGCGGACCTGGGCCCCGCCAATCTGAAAACTGGGAAATACGCTGAGCAGAACAATCGGCGCTTCTATTTTGGAGGGCATCCCGCGCAATCCAGTGACTTATTCGTGGTGAGGCGGCGGCCTCTATCCGGGCCGAACCTGTCTTGTTTTTCATCCGAAGGGAAGCTGTCTGCCGCTCAAGCCAAAAGCAACGGGATTGCCCAGTTGTGAGGACATCCCGCCAGCGATCGATGGCGCCGTGGCAAGTGCGCGGCTATCGTCCGGCAATGGGGGTGGGCCTTGCGGGCGGCGTCGCGTCGTGCAGCAGCAGGTGTTTTTGTGGCGGGTGGGCTGCTGCTCCTGTCCGGCCGCGCCGGCGCCATCACGATCGTGGCGGGCTTCGCGCCAAGCATCACCAACAACCCGAACGCACAACAGATTGAAACGTCGATTGAGACTGCTACCGCCGAGGTCGGCGCACTGTTTTCAAATCCCGGTACGGTCAACATCCTTTTCCAATATCGGGCGGCAAGCGATCCCAACGATATCGGTTCAAGCCTCACAGAGCTCAACACACTGTCCTACAGCGACTACACGGCGAAGCTGACCGCCGCCTCGACCGCCGATCCCGACAACATGGCCTATGTGAGCGCCAACATCAGCAGCGACATCGCACGGCTGCATGAGCAGCGCGCGGTATCCTTCGGCGCAGTCACCGACGATCTTTCCGCTCCCTTCCATCAATCGGCAACACTGGCATCGGCGGAAGTCGACGTGCCGGTGGCGATGGCGGGCGGCGATCTCGAACCTTTCCTCCGCGTCGCCTATCTCGCGAACAGGCAGGGTGGATTCCGGGAAGCGGACAGTGGCGCAGGGTTGGGTCTTTCCGTTGCGCCATTCTCGCATGAGAACTGGACGGAAACGGCGGGCGGCCGCTGGCGCCGCACCTATCATGGCGACGATGCGTGGTTCGCGCCCGAGGCGACAGCCGGCTTCGCCTTCAACGCGCTGGAGGATCCGCCGCAGATGGCCGCAGCGCTTCAAGGCGCTCCTGCAAATACCGGAGCGTTCTCCATCAGCGCCGCACGCGAAGCTCCGCTCGAAGGTATCATCGGGGCGGGAATCGCCGCCGGGCTGGATGGGACGCCCATCGTGCTGCATCTGGACTATGAAGGCCGATTCTCAAACCGCTCCTCCGCCAATAGCGGCCTGGCGAATTTGAGCTATTCGTGGTGATGCATGGGCAAATTCGCCCAACCGGTACAGGGGGCTTAACACCGCTGGACAGAGCCCTGCCCCTCGCCTAAAAAGCCCGTCCTTCGGGGCCAAGCCCCCGATTTTCCGACGGTTTGCCCAGGTAGCTCAGTCGGTAGAGCAGCGGACTGAAAATCCGCGTGTCGGTGGTTCGATTCCGCCCCTGGGCACCATTCCATCCGCCGTTCAAAGCATCGTCCGCGTTAACCTGTGTTGAGAGGCGCGCGCAACCCTTTACAGCTTAACCTTCCGGCGAAGCTTCAGGCCCATTAACGCGCCGCAGCGAGTAGAAATCCGGCGGGGCAATTCGTTCGGATTTCCATGCGGCCGCTGGCCATCGCTGTCATCACGGCGCTCGCGATTGCGGGCGGTGCGGACGCGCGTGCGCCGCAGATGGACCCGCCTGTCGTTCTCTCGATGGGCGATGTTGCGCGCCTCGGCATCCGCAGCGCTCCGCTCAAGCCAGCCCATTACACGCAACACGTTCACGGCTACGCCGTCGTTACCGATCTGGGAACGCTGGCGCAGACCGACGCCGCCGTCGCGACGGCGGAAGCCGCAACGCGGCAATCGGGCAACGA
>JBQCFD010000328.1:0-30367 GCA_051959625.1 Rhizomicrobium sp. | reverse complement strand
CGTTCCTGCCGATGTTGCCGATCCAGATTCTCCTGAACAATCTGCTTTACGATCTTTCCGAGATCGCCATTCCCACCGATCGCGTGGACGAAGAGGCGATCGCCGGCCCGGGCCGATGGAACATGGCCGCGGTGCGCCGGTTCATGCTGCTGTTCGGCCCGATCAGTTCGGTGTTCGATTTTGTGACCTTCGGTGCCCTGATTTGGCTCTTCCATGCCAATGCCGCGCTTTTCCATACGGGTTGGTTCCTGGAATCGCTTTTCACGCAGGTGCTGGTGATATTCGTCATTCGTACGCGCAGACGATTTGTAGCCAGTAGATCCTCTCCATTCCTGGTCGCGAGTTCTCTCGGCACGCTTGCCGTCGCGCTGCTCATTCCGTACACGCCATTGGGGGCGTGGTTGCATTTTGTGGCGCCGCCGCTGCCGGTGCTCGCGACTTTGCTGGCCATTACAGGCGTCTATCTGGCCGTGACGGATCTCGCAAAACAGATGATCTTTCATCCCGCCGGCCGGGCCCGGCCAGGCTGATTTCGATCAATTGGAGCGCGGCCGGTGCCGATAGGTTCATCCAAACTCAAGGAAGCAACTCATGACCAAAATCCGGCTCGATCAAGGCACCTGGCTGTTGGTATGCGACGCAACGAAAGCGCTTCTGCTGCAAAATGCCGGCGACGACGTTTATCCCAAGCTGGAGATGCGGCATGTCGTGGAGCATACGGTTCATCGCTCCCGCGAAGTGGGATCCGATGTGCCCGGAAGGACATTCAGCGGCGCTGCGGGCCGACGGGCTGCGATGGACGAAGGCGATCCGCATCTGGAAGAGGAGCGCAACTTCCTGCGGAGCCTCGCGAGCGCCGTGAGCCGGCGCATTGAAAGCGGCGAGGTCGGGCATCTCATCGTCATTGCTCCGCCGCGCGCCCTGGGACTATTGCGGGAGATGGAATCCCCGCAATTGAAGCGCGCGACAATCGCGGAGCTGCCGCACGACTATGTCAAGCTTCCGGTTTATGAAATCGAGAAACGGCTGAAAGCTCAGCACGGCTAGTCCCGGCAATCGATTGTGATGTGCCGGTCGTGCGCGATCTCGATCGGCACTCCGAATTTGGCGCGCAATTGCGCGCGCTGTGCCGTCGACGCGCCGGTAGACGACCACAGCCGGACAAGATGAATCTGTTCCTTTGCGGCATCGGACGGCGTTTCCGATTCATAGCGCCAGGTCTCGACGCGATTGGCCGGATAAGGCTCGAAATCCTTCCGCCTCCAACCGTCGGGCGTGAGATGGTAGTATCCCGTATCGTAACCGTTCATCTCGGACATCCTTTTATTTTCCATCATATTGGCGGTTTCCAACGGCTCCGTTCTGATTTGGATCAGCGTCTGCAATCGAGGGCGCGAATTCCATCGGCGATGGGAACGTCCAGAAATATCTCGGTCGCCGGTCCCTGGACGGTGTTCGTCGTCGCGACTTTGGCGCCGGTATCCATGAGTTGCCGGTCCGCGCCATCCGCAAACAGACCGTGAATGGCAATGCACACGGGCGCGCTCGCGCCGGCGGCGCCGAGCATTCTGACCGCTTCGAGCATCGTCTGTCCGCTGGCGACGATATCGTCCACGAGCACCGGTGTTCTGCCTGCGATCCTGGCCAGATCGGCAGGTTCGAGTGCAACAGCGCGATCCGACTGCCGGTGCTTCGTGAGAGTGGCGTAGGGCGCCGCGAGGTCGTGGGCGACACGGCCTACCCATTGCGCGCTTTCGGTATCCGGCCCGATCAGAAAGGGGCTGCCGACATTGGCGCGGATCCAGGCGGCGATCGCCGGCGCGGCATGAACGATTGTTGTGGGGATCGCGTAAATTTCCGACAGCGAACGGTAGCGATGCAAGTGTGGATCTACCGTCACGAGCCAGTCGAAGTGCCGGGACAGGAGCGATCCGATGGCTTGTGACGTGACTGCTTCTCCCGGATGGAAGCGCGTGTCCTGCCGCATATATGCGAGGTATGGGGCCACCAAGCCGATCCGCGCGGCGCCCAGCTGGCGCGCGCCCTGCGCGGCCAGAAGGAGCGGTATCAGCTTGCTATCCGGATCGCTCAATGTGCAGACGAGAGCGATCTCCTTGCCGGACACTTCGCTCTCGTAGCGCAAATAGATCTCGCGGTCCGGGAATCTCCGCGTGAACAGCGTTCCGGCGGCTGCACCCAGCCATTTCGCAACGCTTCCCGTCAGAGCTTCATTTCCAGGCAAGGCGAACAGGAGCGCTGGCGACATCAGCTTTCGATCCGGAAAATGTCTTCGTGCGCTGCCGCATAGGCTAACGCGTAATCAAGTTCGCCCGGAGCCTCTGCGTGCACCACGCAGAGCTCGTCGCCGGCCTTGACGTCCTGTCCTATCCGCACCAGCAACTCCACGCCGGCAGCGCGATCTTCCGGCGCCCCGGCGAGTTTGGCGAGCCGCGCGATCTTGCGGTTGTCGATTTCCTTCACATGTCCGCTGGATTGCGCCGTCAGAGCCTGTCTGTGAGAGGATGATGGCGGCGTCCGCATGCCGCCTTGCGCCTCGCAGATGCGTTGGAACTTGTGCCACGCGCGGCCATCGTTAAGCACGGACATCGCAAGTGCGGCGCCTGCATCCGTCGAGGTCAGCCCGGTCAGTTCTATCAATGCACCGGCCAGCTGCACGGCACGGTCACGCAAATCCGCCGGAGCCTCCGTCCGGCATTGCAGGACCGCGAGGACGTCCTGTGCTTCCAACGCCGGGCCGATGCCGCGGCCGACCGGCTGATCGCCATTGCCGACGATCACCCGTGCCTTGATGCCGAACGACTGGGCGACGGAAAGAAGCCCCATCGAGAGGGCTTCGGCTTCTCTTGTCGTCCTGACCTTTGCAGTGGCGCCGACCGGCATGTCCAGGACCAGTTGCGTGGCGCCGGCGGCGATCTTCTTCGACATGACGGAGGCGATCATCTGTCCTTGCGTGTCGAGATCGAGAGCGCGCTCGACGCGGATCAGGATGTCGTCTGCAGGACTGAGTTGCACGGCGCCGCCCCAGGCGATGCACCCGCCCTCGGTTTCGACGACGCGCTGGATCGCCGGCGCGTCCAGATCGACAGGAGCGAGGGTTTCCATCATGTCGGCCGTGCCGGCCGGCGAGGTGATGGCGCGCGAGGAGGTCTTAGGCATGGTAAGGCCCAACGCGGTCACGATAGCGACGATGACCGGTGTCGTGCGGTTGCCCGGTAGCCCGCCGACCGAATGCTTGTCCACCACGACGGGGGAAGGCCAGGACAGTCGTTCGCCCGCATCTACCATGGCGCGCGTCAGGGCGAGGATCTCGCGGTCGTCCAGTGGAGCGGCGGCACAAGCTGTAAGGAATGAAGCGATGTGGATGTCGGAATAACGGCCGGCGACGATATCGCGCATGATCTGACGGAAGCTGTTCTCATTCAGCGCGTGCCCGAATATCCGGCTGCGAAGAAGGCTGAGCGATTCCACCGGATCGAGGTGTTCGATCGAAATCTTGTTGCCGTCCGACAAGCCCAGCCGGGTCCAGGCGGCTTCAGAAAGCGCCGCCTCGTCGATCGCGACGAGATCCGAGGTCACCGAAAGCATTGTCGCAACCACCTTGCGCTGCCCGGAGCAGAGCAGAAGTCGCGTATGCGCGGAAAAGCCCTCAGAGCGGCAAATCGCGGAGTCGCGATGCAGCAAGACCAGTGCTTCGGAGTGGGCATCCAGACCAAGACGCCGCGCTCTCACCGTGCGCGCGGCGGTGTTCATGACAACGGGACCTTCTGGCCATGATCCGGCACCACGACATTCCAGCCCAGGTCCTGTTCGATGTCGTGCCGGAACGTATCCGCCGCTGCAGGCTCACCGTGGACGACGAATGTGACCATGGGCGGCTTCTTGAATGCCTTGAGCCAACGCATCAGTTCTGCACGGTCCGCGTGGGCGGAAAGCATGGAGAGATTGGAGACTTCCGCGCGCACAGGCACATAGCGCCCGTAGATTTTGATCATATCCGTACCGGCGATCATCGCAGCGCCGCGCGTGCCGCCCGCCTGGAAACCCGCGAAGACGATCGCATTGCGCGCATCCGGCGAATAGTGCTCGAGATGATGCAAAACGCGGCCGCCAGTCGCCATGCCGCTTGCCGAGATGATGACTTTCGGCACGGGGGACGCGGTGAGCTCCCGCGATTCATCGCCTGTTTGAACGTAGTGTGCAACGGAGGCCAGCGCCTTGCTCTGCGCCGGCTCCAAATGGTGGTCGCGCGGGTGACGGGCGAGGATATCGCTTGCGTCGATCGCCATCGGGCTGTCGAGGAAGACGGGAAGATCCTTGCGAATGATGCCCGCGGATTTCATGCGAGCGATGTGATAGAGCAGGCTTTGCGCGCGGCCGACGGCAAAGGACGGTATGATGACCGTTCCGCCGCGCGCCACCGTCCGGTTTACGATAGCGCCGAGCACCTGTTCGGGATCGGCGGTTTCATGGCTGCGATCCCCATAGGTGGATTCGACGAGCAAGTAATCGGCGCCGTCCATCGCAGCCGGATCGGGCATGATGGGATCGCCATAGCGGCCGATGTCGCCCGAAAAGATGATGCGCCTGCCATGCCATTCGAGCTCGATGGAGGCGGCGCCCAGAATGTGCCCGGCGCGGAGAAAACGCGCCGTCGCCCCGCCCGGAATTTTCTGGGTTACGTCGAACGAGACCGGCTCCAGGTAATCCAGCGCGCGCCGGGCATCGGCCTCGCTGTAAAGCGGCAGTGCCGGCTTGTGCTTCGAAAAGCCCTTGCGATTGGCGAACTCCGCATCTCGTTCGGCAAGATGGCCGGAGTCCGGCAACAATATCGCGCACAGGTCCTGCGTTGCGACCGTGCAGAACACCCGGCCGCGATAGCCCTGATTGATGAGGCGCGGCAGATATCCGGAATGATCCAGATGCGCATGCGTCAACAGAACTGCTCCGATGCCGCGCACATCGGCCGGAATCGGAGCCCAGTTCTTGAGGCGCAGCGCCTTGTAGCCTTGAAACAATCCGCAATCGACGAGGATGCGATGCTCGCCATCGTCCAACAAGAACTTCGATCCGGTGACGGTGCCAGCGCCGCCAAGAAAGGACAGCGAAAGTGTCACGCGGCGCGCTCCAGGAGGTCGACATGCGTCTGCATCTTCAATCTCTGGATGTCCGCGAGGGAGCATAAGCCGGTACCCGGCGACAGAAGCGCCGCCGTTCCGGCCGCGACTGCGAATTTCAGGGCTTCCGCCGGCGTGGAATGATGCGCAAACGCCCAGACGAGCGCAGCCAAAAGACTATCGCCAGCGCCGATCGTGGTTTTTACCTCAACCTGTGGCGCGCGCGCGAACAGGGTGCATCCCTGGCCGACAAGCAGTGCGCCCTCGGCGCCAAGCGAAACACAGACGAATTCGATGCGTCTCGAAGAGACAAGATCGCGTGCGGCTTCGATGCAGGCATCGCGTCCGTTCACGGGCGTGCCTGCAAGCTCAGCCAGTTCGCTCTGACTGGGTTTGCTCAGGAAGAGGCCGCCGCGTTCGACGGCTTCCCGCAGCGCCGCGCCGGAACTGTCCAGCACGAACTTTGCCGATGCGTTGGTGGCGATGCGCGCCACCCGGCCATAGAAATCGGTCATGACGCCGGGCGGAAGGCTTCCGCTCGCAACCAGAAAAGAGGAAGGGCGCAGCCGGGCCGCCACCGTATTGAGGCACGCCGCCATCTCCGACGCAGAGAGATGGGGGCCGGGAAGAATAAAGCGGAACTGCTCACCTGTCGCGGACACGCTGACGGAGAAATCCTCGCGCGTATCGCCTTCGATCGGGATGGACAAATGGCGCACGCCTTCGTCCGTCAGCAGCCGCTTGAACAATGCTCCCATGGGGCCGCCGGCCGGAAAGACGGCGATGGTTTCCGATCCCAGCCGCTTGATCACCCGCGAGACGTTGATGCCGCCGCCGCCCGGATGATGCCAGACGTCGGTGCAACGCAGCTTTTGATAGGGCTCCATCGTCGCAACCATGCTGGACACGTCGACGGCGGGATTCATGGTGAGGGTGAGGATCGGTGATGGCTGGCGCATGAGCAAAGCCTAATGCGACCGGCTTTCGCCTCGTTGATCCTGATCAGAACCTCCAAGGGAGGGGCGGGATATTGATGTGGGATGGATCACGCGCCTCACATGGACAACACAAAGAGAGCCGAGTTCATATCCTATATCAGCAAGGTGAACGTCGGCGTCATCGCCACGGCCGATCGGGAACACGGACCGGAATCTGCCTTCATCCATCTGGCGGCCATGCCGGATATGGCGATCGTGTTCGAGACTCTCGTCACGTCGCGCAAATACAGAAATCTCCAACGGGATCCGCGCGCTTCTCTGGTGGTCGGCGGACACGGCAAGACGACGTTGCAGATCGAGGGCCTTGTCGATGAGCCTACGGAGATGCTGCTCGACGATGTGATCGCAGCCTATTACGAGGCGTGCCCCCACAACATAAGTCATAAGAACTGGCCAGGACTGACTTATTTGCGCTTGCGCCCGCGCTGGCTGCGTTACAGCAATTATGGCGTGCCCTGGAAGGTCGAAGAATATTTCCTGAACGGCTGAGAGCCGCTACCAACTCTTCTCGACGCTCTTGATATAGGCGAGGATCGCGTTGAGATCGTATTACAGGAAATGTTGCTATTTCATGGGGTGGGCGGGAGCGGTAACGAAGGCGCGCAAGCCCTTTTCATTGTCCTGATACTTGATGGAAATGGCGAGAAAACTCGGCGTCACGACGCTTGCGTTTTCTTCGGGATAGGGGGTGGGCGCCGGCCGCGGCTGTTGACGCGTCACTTGATGACAACCGGAGCAGTATTCGATCGCCCGCTCCCGTCCGAGCGCGACCTCTTGCGAGTCCGCGAACGCCATCTGGCTGCCGCAGAGAAGCAGAAGAGGCCCAAATAACAGAAATCCTGCCTTCATCGCCGGCCTCAATGTGCCAGGAAGAGCGGGACGTCCGCATGTGACAGGAGGTAGTCGGTCGTGCCGCCGAATACCGTCTCCATGATCTGGCTGTGGCCGTAACCGCCACACACCAGCAGGTCATAATCGCTTGCCGCCGCGGTCTCGAGGAGCTCCTCGGCGATCGCATGCTGCGGCTCGGCGATCGTGGTTTCGCAGGCTTTGACGTGATGCAGGGAGAGGTATTCCTTCGCTTCGCGCAATGGATGCTTTGTATCCCCGGGGCGCACACAGGCGAATTGGACGGCTTCCGCCTTTTCCAGAATGGGCGTCGCTGCGATCAAGGCTTCGGCCGCGGCGTCTCCGCCGTCCCAACCGATCAGGACCGCGCCGCCGACGCTCTTGGGCGCTCTTTCCGCGCAGAGCAGAACCGGCCGGTTGTACCGGACGAGCACATCCGTCAACGCGTTGCGCACATTTTCGGAATCGGTGCCGACCATGTTCGGAAAAACCACGAGGTCGGAAAGACATGCTTCCTGCCGCAGAATATCGCGAAGATGTCCTGTCTTCTCGCGATAAATGGCGGTGATCCCTCCGCTTTTCTCGGGGATGGAGACGATCTTCACGTCCCAGCGGGCCGCGGCCATGGAAAAGCTCTCACGCGCCGCACCGGCGGCGGCTTTTCGTGAAGCTTCCGCGAGATCGAAAATCTCCTGAATGATCTCCGGCGAAATCGGCATGTCCGAGATCGGTATGGCCTCACGGGAGTCCGGATGGACGAAAATCGCATCGACGAAGGCGCCCAGCCGCTTGGCCAGTGCGAACGCCGTATCCAGGCTGATTGCGTCCTTTTTCGAGCCTGAGAGTGGGACGAGAATTTTTGCGATGGACATGGCAGTTTCCACTTCGATACTTGAAAAGCCTAACGAAGCCGGCGCGCCGCAGCCTTGATGCGCGTCAAAATTCTCAGTGGGCGAGCAGAACCGGCAACGGCGCGCGGCGCAATGTCTCGTTGGTGACGCCACCGAAGATCGTTTCGCGAATGCGGGAATGCCCGAACGCGCCCATCACCAGCAGATCGGCTTCGCGCTCCGCTGCGAGGGTCATCAGCATGTCGTGCGGCGGCGCATCCCATTTTCCGAGATGCATTTCGGAAGGCGATATTCCGTGCGCCCGAAGATAGGCGATCACGGGCTCCGTATCGAAACTCCGGCCGATGGCCCGCTCCACACAGATCAATTCGACGATGTCGGCCTTTTCCAGGAATGGAATGGCTGCGGCTATGGCGTGCGTGGCCGCTATCGAGCCGTCCCAGCCGACCATGGCCTTTCGAAAGGCCGCGGGCGGCGAACTTGCCAGCAGGATCGGCCGGCGATACCGCAAGGTAAGATCGATCGATGTTTCGAACGCCAGAGGCGATCCCTCCACGGGTGTGCAGACGACAAGGTCAGCCAGGCCGGCATTGCGGCTGACAACCTCCGGCGGATAGCCAACGGCTTCCTGATACGACATGGTGACCGCATCCTCGCGGCGCGGCGCATCCACTATTCGCGCACCTTCCTTGGCGGCGATCCGCGCCATTGTGTCATGAATGCGTTTCGTTTTGGCGCGGAATATGCGCGTGTTGCCGTCGATCACGGCGGACATCGCTTCGGCGCTCAGCGGGACACCTATGATCGGCATCGCCTCGGCAGGATCGGGATGCGCGAAGAGCGCGGTCACATGAGCATTGAACGGTTTTGCCGCTCGGACCGCCGTGGTAAGCGCGACGTCATCCTGATCCGATCCTTCGAGCGGGACGAGAATCTTCCCCAGAGACATCGCAGTCAGCCTTCTTGGTCCTCGCCTTCGGCCAGCGCTTCCAGCGATTCGAGGTCGCGGATCACGACGTGGCGGCGATCCGGAATGGAAATCGCGCGGGTTTCCTTGAAGTCCGTCAGCGTCCGGCAAACGGTCTCGATCGTCAGGCCCAGATAGTCCGCGATGTCCTGCCTGCCCATCGGCAATTCCAGACTCTGTCCAGGTTTCACACCCCGGTGGCTGGCCAGCGAAATAAGGAAGGCGGCAACGCGCTCCTTGGCGCTTTGGCGGCCCAGCATCACCAGATGGGCCTGCGCCGAACGCCATCCCTGACGAAGGTGTGCGATCAGTTCCTGCCGGATGTCGGAAAACTCATCGCCCAGCCGCTCGATATGCGTGCGGTGATAGCGGACGACGACGACCGGCGTGACGGCTTCGGCCGTGAGAGCGTAGGCGTCGCCATATTCGAAACCGAACATGTCGCCGGGCAGCGAGAACTCCGCGATCTGACGGCGGCCGTCCAGCATGACCTTGGAGAGGCGAACCGCGCCCTCAACGACCTTGTAGGAGTAATCGGCGTCTTCGCCATCGTTGAAGTTGGTTTTGCCGAGCGCAAAGTTCAACACCGCGCCGATCTTGCGCTGACTGGCGATCTCGCTGATGGAGGCTTTGGGATGCGCCACAGCCGACTTCGCCGCATAACCGGTGTACCCGCCGTTGGATGTCGAATGCGCCAGATTGGTGTTGAGCATCGCCCGTCTCCTGTTCAATCACTGCGTGGAGAGTTGCCCAGGAATGCGAGAATAAAAATTCGCGCCAGCGCGTACGGAAAATCACGTAGCCGGAGCTGCGCAGGCCGCGATGGCCAGCGAGGCCGCGACTGCCGCCAGCAGAGAGGTCGAATCCACGGGTTTTTGAACCAGAGAGCACCGATTGGCCGCAGATATCCGCTGGGCTTGCCCTGGACGGGCGACGTCCATCATCAGGACAATCGGAGTGTGGATTTCGCCTTTGCGCAAAAGATCGATGAGATCCAAGCCATCGAAGCCGGCCATGGAGAGATCGACCAGGAGCACGCAATCGTCTTGCGCGTGACTGAGATAATCTTGCGCGGAGCGATACTCCGAAACGAAGAAACCCCGGGCTTCGAGCAAAAGGTGGATTGCGTCGCGCACCGCGTCGTCATCGTCGACGACGCCGATGCGATGGGCGTGGGATGGTCCGGACATACACATGGCTGCCGGCAAAATGACAAAAATTTGCATGAGCCGTAATTCGGCAGATTGCGTATGTGGAAACCCTTACTGGCTACTTCCCGGAGGCGCCTGACAGGACCTGGCGGACCAGTTCCGCTACGTTCTCGGCTTCCATTTTGGCCAGAATCCGGCTGCGATGAACCTCGACCGTGCGGAAGGAAATATCGAGTTTCTGCGCGATGACCTTGTTCGGATGGCCGTGCACCATCAGGTCCATGACTTCGCGCTCTCGCGCCGTCAGTTCGGCCATGCGCTGTGTGACCTTGGGGTCCGCCATTGCGGCCTGCTTGGGTCCCGAAGCGAGGGCCTGCCGGACAGCCGACAGCAACGTCTCGTGCTTGAAGGGCTTCTCAATGAAATCGGTCGCGCCTGCGCGCATGGCGCGGACGGCAAGAGGGACGTCCGCATGTCCCGTCATGACAATCACGGGGAAACCGAGCCGGCGTCGTGACAACTCTCCTTGAAGCGCGATTCCGTCCATGTCCGGCATCCGCACATCCGTGACGAGGCAGGAACAGGTCTCCATCGCGTCGCTCGCGAGGAAGTGCTCGGCCGAAGGAAAGCTCCGGACCGCATAGCCGGCGGCATCGAGCAGTTCGCCGAGCGACTCGCGCACGCTTTCGTCATCGTCCACGACGCAAATCAGTTGTGCGGCCATCAGGTGCTCACTGGAAGCTGGATCTTGAATACGGTGCCGTTCGGCTGATTGGGGGAGGCCGAAATCCGTCCGCCATGCGCCTCGACAATCGTCCGGCAGATGGAAAGGCCGACGCCCATGCCTTTTTCCTTCGTCGTAATGAACGCCTCGAAAAGCTGGCCCGCAATCGCCTCGGAAATGCCGTGGCCCGTGTCGGCAACGGAAATCTCCACAAGACCGGGGCCTGCCGGATAGCTGGATATCACAAGCTCCCGCACTGCTGAATCCCGCATGGCTTCGGATGCGTTGCGGATGAGATTCACGAGCACCTGCTGGATCTGGACTTTGTCGACCAGCACCCGCGGAAGATCGCTGGCGAGATCCAGAACGAGCTTGACACCTTCGTCGCTGGACCCGACGAAACCCAACGCAATGGCTTCCTGCAGAACGGCATTCAATTCCTGACTGGCGCGCTCCGGTTCGCGCTTCTCGAGGAAGGCACGCAGCCGCTGGATGATCGCGCCGGCGCGCTCCGCCTGACCGGCCGCCCGATCGAGCAAGGTCCCGATTTTTTCGCTTTGGGCAACCTCAGGAAGCCGCATCTTGGCGGCGCTCAAATAGTTCATGATTGCGGTGAGCGGCTGATTCAATTCGTGGGCGAGGGCGGATGAGAGCTGGCCCACCGCCGATACGCGGGACACATGGGCAAGCTCGGATTGCAATGTGTTCTCGCGTTCCTCGGCGCGGCGGCGCGCCGTGATATCGCGCGAAATCTTTGACGCACCGATAACGCTGCCGGACGAATCGCGTATCGGGGAAGCCGAGAGGGATACCGCAATTTCCTGCCCGTCTTTGCGGAACCGCGTTGTTTCATAATGGTGGATGGACTCTCCGTTGCGTATTCTGGCGATGATCTCCTGTTCCTCCTCATGCCGTTCGGGGGGAACGATGGCAAGAATTGACCGGCCGACCATCTCGGATCTGCTGTAGCCGAAAATGCGCTCGGCGCCCGCATTCCATGTCTGGATGGTGCCATCGAGTGTTTTGCTGATGATGGCGTCCTCGGAAGATTCGACGATTTGGGCCAGCTGACGGTCGGACTCCGCACGGCGCTCCTCCTCCTCGCGGATAGCGCTGAGGTCGTGGACGACACCGACGAAAACGCGGCGCCCCTCGATGGCGCCTTCACCCACGGAAAGATACATCGGAAATTCCGTGCCGTCCTTGCGGAGACCTCTTACCTCTCGCCCGATGCCGATGATGCGCGCATCGCCGGTCTTCCGGTATCGCGCAATGTAAGCATCATGCTCCGAGTGATAAGGCTCGGGCATGAGGATGTTCACGTTGCGCGACAGGACGTCTTTGGCCGTGTGCTGGAAGAGCTTGCGACAGGCGTCGTTGTAGAAAAGGATTTTGCCTTTCTCGTCGATGACGATGATCCCGTCGGCGGCCATCGACGTGAGAACGTCGAACAGCTTGCTGTGATCGGCAAAAGAAAAGATGCTTGGTATTTTTTCGGTCGTCATTGGCGCACATTGCGGAAAGTCTTCGACGGCATTTTCCGGGGGGCCGCGGCGAGTGTCTCAGGACAAGCGCAGCGATACAAGCACGATCCCTTCCGCCGGCCGCGATTCCGAGAACCCCAGTTCGCGGCATAGCGTGAGCATCGTATCGTTTTCCGGCAGGACATGGCCCCAGATTTCGCCGATGCGCCTTTGCCTTGCATAGGCGATCACTCTCTGGAGCAGGGAATATCCAATGCCGCGCCCCTTCAGATCAGTCCTGACCGCCAGGGCGAATTCGGCCCGCTCGCCATCTGGATCGGCGGCAAGACGCCCCACGGCGACAACCGCGTCGCCGGAATCAAACAGCACGAATGCCATCTCGCGATCGTAGTCGATCTGCGTCAGCCGGGCGAGCAGGGAGGACGGCAATGCCCGCAGCGGCGAGAAGAAGCGCATTCGCATATCTTCATTGCTTAGCCGCTGGGCGAACGCGATGAAGGCGGGCGCGTCTTCCGGCTTCACGGGACGCACCCGGAAACGTCCTGCACCGGGAACGTCGAGATAGCCTTCCAGATCGTCCGGATAGGGCGGTATCGCAAGGCGCGCATGCAATACGGACGCGGATGGGGAGACGCGCACGCGCGCGTCGAGCGCGACGACTCCATGTTCGTCCGCAAGCAGCGGATTGATATCCAGCTCCGCGATGTCATCCACGTCGCTGACCAGCTGCGAGAGCTTGACCAACGTGAGCGCAATCGCATCGACAGCCGCCGCGGGGCGATCGCGGTAGCCCTTCAACTGCCGCCACACGCGCGTCCGCGCCATGACCTTGTGCGCGAGCGCGAGGTTGAGCGGCGGAAGCGCGAGCGCCTTGTCGTTGATGACTTCGACCGCCGTGCCGCCCTGTCCAAAGAGAAGGAATGGGCCGAAGGTCTGGTCGACCGCCATACCCAGGATCAATTCATAGGCGCGCGGGCGCCGGATCATTTCCTGAACGACAAAGCCATCGATATGGACAGCCGGTGCGGCTTTTCGCACCCGATCGAGCATTGCGTTGCCAGCGCTAAGGACCGCCTGTGCGTCGGCAAGGTCGAGCGCCACGCCGCCGACGTCGGATTTGTGGGTGATGTCGCGCGAAAGTATCTTCAGAGCGACCGGAGTCCCCATCTGGGCCGCGGCATCCGCTGCGGCTTGCGGCGTCGCGGCAACGGCCGTTCGTACAGCGGGAATTTCGTAACAGGCGAGAAGCGCGTTGACCTCCTGCGGCCCGAGCCACCCGCCGCCGCGCGCGAGGGCCGCATCCACCGTCTTTTTTGCAGCCGCGGTGTCGGGCGCAAAATTCGAGGGCGTCGCCGGCGGGACCTCCTGGAGTGTGTCCTGCATCCGCCGGTAGCGGACCATGTGCATGAAACCGCGAACGGCTTTCTCAGGGGTATCGTATTGAGGGATGCCTGCGGCTTCGAATGCCTGCCGCGAACGTTCCGCGGATTGGGATCCGAGCCAGTTTGCGAGGAGAGGCTTGTCGTGTTTGGCGGCTGCCACCGCTGCCGCCGCATCCGCGCTGGAAGCAACGGCAACCGGGCAATTCAGCACCAACGCGGCGTCGACTTCATCCGCGCGCGCAATCGCATCGAGTGCCGCGCTGTAGCGAGCCGCGTCAGCGTCGCCAATGATATCGACGGGGTTTCCATGCGACCAGGCCGGTGGCAGCACCTTGTCGAGCCTCGCCAGTGTTTCCGGCGACAAGCTGGCGAGCTCGCCGCCTTGCGCGACCAGCGCGTCGGTGGCGAGCACGCCGACGCCGCCACCGTTGGTGACGACGGCAAGCCGCTCACCGGCGATACGCGGCCGATGCGCGAGGGTTTCGACCGCGTCGAAAATCTCGTCGAGATCGTAGGCGCGAAGGATGCCCGCACGCTCGAAGGCTGCGTCGTAGACGGCGTCGATACCGGCCAACGCGCCGGTGTGGGATGCCGCCGCGCGCGCGGCTGCGGGCTGCCGCCCGGCCTTGATTGCTATGACGGGCTTCACGCGCGACGCCGCGCGCGCTGCCGAGAGGAATTTCCGCGCGACGGTTACGGCTTCTATATAAAGAAGTACGGCGGAGGTGTTCTCGTCATTGGCAAGGAAATCGAGCATGTCGCCGAAATCGACATCGCTCATGTCTCCCAGGGAAACCAGATGGGAGAATCCGATGCCACGGGCTGTCGCCCAGTCCAGCACCGTCGTCACCATAGCGCCCGATTGCGCCACAAACGCAACCGAGCCCTTTTTGGGCATGCTGGGTGCAAATGAAGCATTCAGGCCAATGGGCGTCGACACCACGCCGAGGCAGTTTGGACCGATGACGCGAAGCAAGTGGGGGCGAGCGGCGCCGAGCATCGCGGATTGGAGCGCGGCGCCCGCTTGATTGCTGCCCTCGCGAAAGCCTGCCGTCACTACGATTGCGGCGCGCGTGCCGCGTGCGCCAAGTCCGGCGATGAGACCCGGCACCGTCAGCGGCGGCGTGCAGATCACCGCGAGATCGGGGACAACCGGAAGCGATGCGATATCCGGATAACACAATATTCCCGCGACAGACCGGTGCTTGGGATTGACCGGCAGGATCGGCCCGTCAAAACCGGCTTCATGCAGATTCTCGGCGATCACGGCGCCGACGGAATGCGGCCTGTTGCTGGCGCCGATCAGCGCGACGCTTCCGGGATGAAATAGGGCGTCGAGATTACGGATCGTCATCGCCGCAAAACCTGCCGGGTGCATTCACGAAAGGACATCGCGAGCTTCTCCGTCGATTGCGCCACATCAAAAGCTTCGAAAATCCAACATGCACCTTACGCAGGAAACCAGCATGGAGCGAGAGATGCAGCCCGGTGAAGAAGCAATCCTGATCCTCATTATAGCGGCGTTTGTCATATTTTCGGCAGCCATGGCCTATGCGACCTATCTCGATGGACACGAGGGGCGCGAAGGGTCCAGGAAGAGCAAGAAGAAATAGCGCCGGATCGTCGCTCTGATTCCTCAGAGCGACGATGCCTTCTGCCGCACGGCGGCGGCGCATTTTTCCACGAAATCCGTTCTGATGCCCGGAACGACCGAGCCGAAATGGACGTGGTCCACCACCTCCAGCCCGCACACGGCTGCAAAATGCGAATCGAACAAGGTGCGCATCGCCTGCCAGGCGCCGGTCTTGCTTACCCAGTCCATCGGCGCGCCCGATGACGAAAAGCTGATGAAACGGCGACCCGACAAAAGCGGTTCATTGCCGCCGCGTCCGCGCTTGTAGGCGAACCCCATGCCGAACACGCGCTCCATATAGCCCTTCAGGATCGCTGGCGGTGAGTTGAGCCATAGCGGATAGAAGAACGCGAAAACCTCGGATTGGCCTATCAGCGAACGCTCTTCGGACACATCTTCCGGTACCTCGAAGTGCCGAGACCATGGGATTTCGTTTTCGCGCAGGCGGGGATCGAATCCAGCCTCGTAAAGGTCGCGAAACGCGACCGTATGACCTTTTGCGACGACGGCATCCTCATAAGCGTGCGCCATGCGATGGGTGAAACTATCCGCGCTCGGATGCGCCAGGATGACGGCATGATTCATTTTCTCACCTCGGCTTTTGTCTAGAACGGCTCCCGGCGAGCGTATTTGCTTTGGATCAAAGGGGTGTCGCTGCCTTCGCCCAATCCTCCCGTCTGGAATACGGAGGACATTTCCATGCAGGCGTCGGACATCGCGCGGAAGCATTTCGATCTCGCGATGGCTGACGCCCGCGAAACGAACATCGATCCGGATGCCGTGGCGCGGCAGCTCCTAAGCCTCGTCGTGCACCGGTATCTCGAAACACGGCCGATCGAGGACGTGCAGTCCGAGCTGCGCTTCGTGGCGGACAACTGCGACCCGGATGCGGACTACATCTTTATGCGGCCATAGCTCGCCGTGCCTTCAATGCATGAATAGAATGGGCATCTCGGCAGAAGCGAGGACGTCGCGCGTAAATCCTCCGAACACAAATTCCCGTAGACGGCTGTGGCCATAGGCGCCCATCACTACGAGATCGGCCGCACGGCGCCCGGCCTCGGACAGCAAAGCAGACGACGCGCTTTTGCTGTCTGCGCTCACCTGGACATGTTCCACGTCGACCTCGTGCTGCTGCAGATATCGCGCGCAGGCGCGCGCGGACTTCCGGCCGACATGCGGATCGCCCGTTTCCGCTATCGCGATGACGGTCACTTTCTTTGCCCTTGCCAGAAGGGGCAGGGTGATGGCGGTGGCGCGCGCAGCTTCTGCCGTTTCTTTCCAGGCCACTACAATGCGGCTGAACGGGCGCGGCTGCCAGCCATCCGGGATCAGAACCAGGGGCCGGCCACTCGATATCGCGATCGCGCCAAGATCTGTTGTGGACAAGCCAGCCACGCCGGAATCGCGAGTCAGGACCGTGGCATCGTGATATCGGCTTTCTTCGGAAATCGATGTTACGACGTCCGCGCTCAGGGCATGCCACGACGCCGAAACCGCCCCTGCGGGCGTTTCGGACTGTGAAGACTTGATATCGTGTTGCGCGCAGAACGCGTCGAAGTCCTGCATGGCCTTGTTTTTTTGCGCCGCCGCTTCGTTATTCAGTTCCGTAAGCAGCTCGGGGGTCACGACAGGTACGCCCATGGCGTCGGTCTGAATGCAACTGGCGATCGCGGCGGCATCGTCGTAGACATAGAGACACTCCAGGTGCCCGCCGCCCTCCTGTATGAGGGCGTAAGCGGCAGCGAGCATCTGCTTGTCGGTCTCCGCACCGATTTGCGGAACGAGTATGGTTCTGAACATCGAGGCACCTCACCAGATGCCAGCATCCTGCGTTTCGCGGAAAACCGCCTTGCGATAGGTCAAATTGATGAAGCGCGCCATCGCATGGCTGGCCAATGGGTAACAAAAGCGGGAACAGTCGGGTCCACTGCCTTATCATGGCGCGGCTCTCTTGTGCGGGTGGGTCGGATTGATCGAGACGGCAGGCATCCTGCTTTTCAGGACAAGAAACGCACGGATCGAGATTTTCCTCATCCACATGGGCGGTCCGCTTTGGGCGAAACGCGACGAGGGTGCGTGGTCCGTCCCCAAGGGCGCGATCGGCCGCTCCGAAGATCCTTTCGAGGCCGCGAAACGGGAGTTCCGGGAAGAGGTCGGGTCCGTTGTACAGGGCGCGGCCACTTTCCTCGGAACGTTCCGGCAGAACAGCTCAAAGAATTTGTCCGTCTGGGCAATCGAGGGCGATCTCGACCCGGCGACATTGAAAAGCAACATGTTCAACATGGTTTGGCCGCCAAAGTCCGGCCGCGTACAGCAATTTCCGGAAGCCGATCGCGGAGAATGGTTTTTGCGCGAGGCCGCCTACCGGAAAATCGTGAAGGGCCAGCAGAAAGTTCTGGACGCCTTCTTCGCTGCAATGCGCGAGTAGATGCGGCGATCAGGTATCGCCGGCGCTGGTTTATCCAGCAGCACCGCCGCCCGGCTGGCGCGACGGTTCCGCATCTGCAAACGATGGCGCGCGGGAGGCCTTCGCGCTATCATTGCAAGTCCATTTGGAGACGACGATGCCGACCTATGCGAAGAGCCCGGAAGCTGTGGCGAAGTTGACGCCGGAGCAGTTCCAAGTCACGCAGCAGAGTGCCACTGAAGCTCCGGGAACAGGCGCATATCTGAACAACAAGAAGCCCGGCATCTATGTCGACATCGTTTCGGGCGAGCCGCTGTTCGCCTCTTCGGACAAATTCGACTCCGGTTGCGGGTGGCCGAGCTTCACCAAGCCGATCGAACCCGCCAATGTCGAGGAATTGCGCGACACGTCTCACGGCATGGTCCGCACGGAAGTGCGATCGGCGCATGGCGACAGCCATCTGGGACATGTCTTCGACGATGGTCCGCCCGATCGCGGCGGACTGCGCTACTGCATCAACTCGGCATCGCTGCGGTTCGTGCCGCGCGAACGGATGGAAGACGAAGGCTACGGCGCCTATCTCGCTCAGGTGGAGGAGGTCCGATGACAAGCGAACGCGCGGTATTGGCCGGCGGCTGCTTCTGGGGCATGCAGGACCTTATTCGCCGCCTCGGTGGCGTGATTTCGACGCGTGTCGGTTACACAGGCGGCGACGTACCGAACGCCACCTATCGCAACCACGGCACGCACGCCGAAGCCATCGAGATCATCTTCGATCCTTCGAAGATCAGCTATCGGCGGCTCCTGGAGTTCTTCTTCCAGATTCACGATCCCACGACGCGCAACCGCCAGGGCAACGATATCGGCATGAGCTATCGCTCGGCGATTTTCTACACAAGCGAAGAGCAGAAGCGCATTGCCGAAGACACCACCGCCGACGTCAACGCCTCGGGCCTATGGCCGGGGAAGGTGGTGACGGAAATCGCGCCGGCTGGACCGTTCTGGGAAGCAGAGCCCGAGCATCAGGACTATCTGGAGCGCTTCCCGGAAGGATATACCTGTCACTTCATCCGCCCCGACTGGAAACTGCCCGTCCGGGCGAAAGCGGTGGGCTGAGCGCGCCGTCTCAATCGCTCCGCGGTGCAGGCGGCCGCTCGGCGCGCAGTTCGTTGCGCAACTGGCGCACTTCTTCGCGCAACGCGATAAGTGTTTCCTCGCGGGCGCGCGCGGGCTTGGCGACGGACTCCTTGTCCACGAAAAAGCTCGCCAGTGCCGCGGTGATATATCCGAACACGCCCAGCGAGAACATGGATAGCAGGAAGCACAATGCCCTGCCGGCTGTTGTCACCGGCCAGTATTGGGAGCCGATGGTGGTCATCAGCATCGCCGTCCACCACACCGCGTCGCTATAGCTGTGCAGGCCGCCGCCTTGCTGCACGACGTTTCCGAAGCCCTGCGAGATGAGTTGTTTGGGGTTTTCCAGATTGTACATGCCTGCCGCGCCGCCAAAGAGAACGATGACGGTGATGATCGTGATCCAGCCCAAACCGCGGCGGCCCATGGCGTCCGTAAGCTGGCCGATGCCGACATTTAGCGATGTGAGGATGCGTACGAGGCTAAGCGCCCGAAGCGCGCTCAGGGCTTGAAGGATACGGAGCAAACGGAAGGCAGGCAGAACCAGCGAGATCAACAGGATCCAGTGCGTCTTCAGAAAATCCCATTTGTGCGGCGCCACCACGAATTTCACCGCAAAGTCTATTCCGAAGATGGCCCAGATGACGTTGTTGAGGACGACCAGCGGCGGCGTGAGCTTGCCGAGAAAATCGCCGATCATCAGGCCAATCCACACGAAGGCGAGGGCGATCATCGCCTTGTCGGTCATCTGTGTGAGATTATGCAGCAGCGCCGAGCGCTCGCCCTTGATGACGGCGTTTCTGACACTCGCATCATCCCGCGGACTGCTCATGGTTGTTCCCGTGCTCGCGCGAACTCAACGGCCAGAGCGCCCGTTCGATGCACGCGAAAGGGGAACCCGCCGATAACGGGCACGTTTGGGCTTGAGGGAGTTCGCAAGCATGACGTCGCCGGCTGCCAAAAACGCGAAGCTCGCCCAAAAAACGGCGAATATCGAACGGGCGGAAATCCATAAGGCGTCGAAGCACATCAAGGAAAGCGCGGAAAACATCGCCGATAGCGCGGTCGAGATCGAGGACAGCGCGGATGTTTCCACCATCCTTGCCGCCGATCGCACGGTCTATGCGGCGGAGCGGACATATGCCGCCTGGGTGCGCACGGGATTCGCCGCGCTGGCGAGCGGCGTGGGCGCCAAGGCGTTGCTGGCGCACATATTGCCCGGCCTGCTCGTGCAGATCGTTGGTACGGTGCTTACCTTGTCCAGCGCCTTCTGCTTCGGCGCGGCGGTGTGGCGCGAGCTCGTGCCCCGATTCAAGGACCCTATGCCCAATGCGCCGCGAATCCCGAAATGGATTCTCTACGCGGTGAACGGCGTATTGGTGCTTGTCGCTCTCGCTGCCATGGTGAGCATCTGGCTCGGCCCCTATAGCGACCGGTACTAGAACTCCGCCCATCGGGCTCCGACATCGCCTCTCGAACGTCGGCTCGGCGCGATCACGCTTCGTCCGAGCAAATGTTAAGACGCGGCCCCGCCAATTCGCCGCACCGAATGCTCAGGAACATGTCGTAGTACGATACGTTGACCAGCCGAACGGCAAACAAGCCGTTCCCGGTTCGGCAGACTGGCAATGGCTTCCTGCCGCCGGCCTATTGGGGAACTGGGCTTTTGTCACACGCCATCTCACAATCGGGCACGTCGACCGTCAACGGCGCGCGCCTCATCGCCGTTTCCGCCATCATCGGCTTCATCATCTGTCTCGTCGACTATTTCACGCCGCACGGCCCCATCGCGCACCAGTGGGGCACGCTGATCGTACTCGTGTCGACGGCCCTGATGATCTTCGCATCGGCGTGGATTGCATTCGGGACGCTGCCGCACTGGACGCACGCGCTCTTCGAGGTGCTCATCATTCTCGACATCGTCGCAACCGGAATTTGCGCATACTTCCTCGAAGCGCCCGCTCTGCGTGTCTTCATGGTGATCGCGCTCATCGGCTGGATCTGGCATCTGGCGAGCGATCATCCGCGCGTTTCCGCGAACTGAAAGGAGATGCCGCACATGATCAGAATCGCTCCTCTTGGCTTCGCGGCGCTGTTGGCGTTCGGCGCCGCCGGCGCATCCGCGCAAACCCAGAACTGGGATACGTTCAACGGCAATCTGATGGCGCAGAAATATTCGACCGCCACGCAGATTACGCCGCAGAATGTCAAGAATCTGAAGATCGCCTGGCAGATCCACACCGGTGATCATTCAAACAAGCAATTCGGAGTTCCCGCCGAAACATATTTCGAAGCCACGCCGATCTTCGCCAACAACACCGTTTATATCGGTACGCCCTACTATCGGATCTTCGCGCTTCAGCCGGATACGGGAAAGGTGAAGTGGGTCTTCAATCCGCACGAGCCGTTGAAGGCGCTCACCCAGCCGGGCATGAAATCGCGCGGCGTGGCCTATTGGCAGTCGGCCAATCCCGCGCCGGGAAAGCCCTGCCAGAAGATCGTCTATATCGGCACGATGACAGCCCGCCTTTATGCCGTAGATGCCGACAGCGGAAAGCTCTGCAGCGGCTTCGGGAAGAAGGGCGTGCTTAATATCGATCAGTGGAATACGGCCAAAGGGACTTGGCCAATGTCCATCTTGCAGCCGCCGACCGTGTTCAAGAACATGCTCATCATCGGGTGGGCCGGCAAGGACTGGGCGATCGGCCGCCACGCGCCCGCCGGCAATGTGTTCGGCGTCGATGCGCAGACCGGCCAACTCAAATGGACATTCAATGTGCTGCCGCCGGAGGCTGCGAAGAATTCCGGCACGGCGAATGTATGGGCCAGCATGTCGGTCGATCCGAAGACCGGAATCGTTTATCTGCCGGTGAGCTCGCCAAGCCCGAATTATTGGGGCGGCAACCGCAAGGAGCCGCTACCCTATGCGACTTCGATCACCGCACTCGACTCGCAGACCGGCAAGGTGATCTGGAGCCGCCAGCTCGTCCACCACGACATCTGGGATTACGACACCGGCTCCGCGCCGACGCTGGTGGATATTCGAAAAGACGGGAAGACCATTCCGGCGCTGGTTCAATCCACCAAGCAGGGCTTTCTGTTCGTGCTCAATCGGATGAATGGCCAGCCCATTTATCCGATCACGGAAGTGCCCGTGCCGAAGTCGGATGTGCCCGGTGAAGTAAGTTCGCCGACAGAGCCCGTGGTCATGCATCCGCAACCGGTGATTCCCATGCGGTGGAACGGCGTGTCGTGGATCGCCGATCTGGTGAGCTTCGGGCAGTGCAGCCGTACGTTCAAAAAGCTCCGGTATCAGGGACGGTTCACGCCGCCAAGCCTCCAGGGCACGCTTGCCTATCCTCCGACGGTTGGCGGCGTGGAGTGGGGCGGCGGCGCCGTCGATCCCGCGCACGGGATCTATGTCGTGAACAATTCCTACACCGCGCAGATCTACAAGCTTCTCACCCGCAAGGATTATGACGCCAAAACAAAGGGCATGACGAAAGAAGAGTCGCAAGACTACTTCCCGCAGAGCGGGACGCCCTACGGCGTCTACGTCCATAACTTCTTCAACTGGCTCAACATGGCCTGCTGGGCGCCGCCTTACGGCTCGATCTCCGCGTACGACCTGAAGACGGGAAACCTGCTGTGGAAGAAGCCGTTCGGCGAAGTGCAATGGTGGGGCTTTTACATGCCCAAATCCTGGGGCTCGGTCACCATCGGCGCGCCGATCATCACGAAGAGCGGACTCATCTTCATCGGCGCTTCGATGGATTCGCGCGTGCGCGCCATCGACCTGAAATCCGGCAAGGTACTGTGGAAGGCAAATGTGGACGCTCCTGCGGTCGCGATGCCAGCCACCTATATGTACAAGGGCAAGCAATATGTCGTGTTCAGCGCCGGCGGCAATCCGCTGCTGACGCCGAAAATAAGCGACCAGGTCGTCGCTTTCGCCCTGCCATGATCACGATGAATCACCAAAAGGTTTCCATGATGCGCGGGATTCTTCTCGGTTGCGCCGCCGTTTTGCTCGTCGGCAACGCTGCGCTTGCCAACGATAAGTCGCTTGAGCCCGGACTCACGGGAGACTGGAACGGCACGCGCACCGATCTCAAGAATGAGGGATGGCAGTTCCAGGCCAAGGGAATCTTCGAGGGCGCATGGAATCCGTCGGGCGGGGACCATCACTCAGCCGCTGGCGCCGGCGAAGTGGATTTCAAAGCGCTGGCCGACCTTGGCAAGATTATCGGCGACGATGGCGGCTCGCTGGAAATGAATATTACCGACAGATTTGGCGCAAACCTGGTGAATACCGGCGGCCTGCACACGCTGATGCAGCCGCAGGAGATCTGGGGACGCGGCGATATCTGGCGTCTGACGCAGCTGTCGTTCGAACAGAACCTGTTCGACAAGAAAGTCAGCATCGAGTTCGGCCGCGTCAGTCCGGGCGCGGATTTCGATGTCTTTGCCTGCAATTTCGAGAATCTGACTTTCTGCGGATCGCAGCCGGGCAATGTCGACGGCGACTACTGGTTCAACGCACCGATTGGGCAGTGGGGCGGCCGCGTGAAAGCGGAAGTGAACGACACCGTCGATGTCGAGATAGGGCTCTACCAGATCAATCCGGTGAATCTGAAGCGCGGGTTTTCCTTCGATTTCTCCGGCGGCGCCGGCGAACTCATACCATTCGAGCTGGAGTGGAAGCCGAAGCTCTTCGCCGGTGGTCTTCCTGGCGACTACCAGATCGGTGGCTGGCACAGCAGCATGCGAGCGTCGGACGTGTTTTTCGACATCAACCGCGATCCTCTTGCGGTGACCGGTTTGCCGCCACTGGCCGACCATGGGCGTGACGGATTCTTTCTGTCTATCGATCAGCAGGTGACAGGCGAGGCGCCGCCCAAGGACGCGCCGGCGGGCACAAACGGCAAAGGCCTCACGCTGTTTCTCAGATATCTGCAATCCGACCGCCGGACGTCGGTGACGGACAAGCAGTTCGCGCTCGGTGGAATCTACAAAGGCGCCATTCCTGGCCGCGACGATGATGCGATTGCGCTGGCGTTCGGCACCACGCACGTCAACGACCGCGTGGCGGAGGGTGAATCCCTTCACAATGCCGCCGGTCTTTTGCCGAACACGCCTGTCCAACACACCGAGTACACCGCGGAACTCGACTATCGCGCCCAGATCGTCAAAGGCGCGGAGCTTTCGCCCAATCTGCAATACATCGCGGATCCCGGCGGCGTCTCCGCGCGGAAAGACATTTGGGTGGTCGGGCTGAAGGCGATGCTGACGTTGTGATGCCGTCCACCGGCGCCGATCGCACGGTCGCGGCGTTTCGTCATGGGAACCTTACCCAAAAAGCCGCGTTTTTTCCGCACCGAGAGGGGAGGGAATGGCGCAATTATTCCGGCCGGGCGCAAACAGCATCGCCGTGATCGTTATCGTGGCGATCTTCGCGGTCCCAACTGCCGCGATGGCGCTGACGTATTTCATCTGGAATTCTCCGTACGCCACCGATCAAGATCTTACCCGCGCCCAGCCCGTGCCGTTCAGCCACGCCCATCATGTAGGCGATCTGGGGCTCGATTGCCGCATGTGCCATACCGGCGTGGAGAAGGCCGCGTTCGCGGGCCTGCCTTCCACGCATATCTGCATGACGTGTCACTCGCAGATATGGACCAACGCGCAGATGCTCGCGCCGGTGCGCCAGAGCTATGCGACGGGAAAGCCGTTGCACTGGCGGCGCGTGAACCGCGTGCCCGACTATGTGTTCTTCGACCATTCGATCCATGTCGCCAAAGGCATCGGCTGTTCTGTGTGTCACGGACCGGTGCAGAAGATGGCGCTGATGCGGCAGGCCAAACCGCTCACGATGGGTTGGTGTCTGGATTGCCATCGGCACCCGGAGAAATACATCCGTCCGAAGGATGATGTTTTCGACATGTATTGGAGCACTCCGCCGGATCAACTCGCGCAGGGCCGCAAGCTGATCTCCCAGTATCTCATCCACACCGATCATCTGACGGATTGTTCGACATGCCACCGATGAGCGGCCGCACCGATCTCGATCGCCGCGTTGCGCTGAAGCTTCTGGCGAGCGCGATGGCCGCTACCATGGCGCGCTGCAGCAGGCCGGACGAGGAGATCATCCCTTACGCGAACATGCCCGAGGGGCTGGTGGCGGGCGAACCTATGCGCTTCGCCACGACGCTTTCACTCGGCGGTTATGGGCGCGGATTTCTGGGCATTTCCGTCGACGGGCGCCCGATAAAGATCGAAGGCAATCCACGCCATCCTTTCAGCCTCGGCGCGACTGACATCTTCGCCGAAGCCGAAGTGCTGTCGCTTTACGATCCGGACCGCTCCGGAGCCATTCATCGGGGCGATGCTATCGCGACATGGGACGATTTCGGGGCCGATTGGAACCATGCCTCGCAGGCGAAATCAGGTGAAGGATTGGCGCTGGTCACGGGCCGCATCGTTTCGCCTACCACGCTCGGGCGCATCGCGGCGTTGAAAGCGCGCTTTCCGGAGTTGCGCTGGTATCGCTATGAGCCCGTGAACGATGACGCTGCGCGAGCCGGCGCGAGGCTGGCGTTCGGCCGTGTGACAACGGCACTGCCGCGCTGGGCGCAAGCCGATGTGATCCTTGCGCTCGATGCCGATCCGCTCGGTCATGGGCCAGATGAACTGCGCATCGCGCGCGCCTATGCATCGCGACGCGGCTCGGGACCACGCCAGCGAATCCATGTGGCGGAGCCCGTATGGAGTTTGACCGGTGCGGCGGCGGATTTCCGCGTGGCGTTGAGGCCGGAGATCATTCGCGAGATTGCCCGCGCGGTGGGAAACGCCTGCGGCGCGAATCTCGGCACGCCGGAGTTGCCGGACTATGCCAAATCTTTCGCACGACGCGCCGGCGAGGATCTGGTGGCTGCGCGGGGAAAAGCCTTGATATTAGCCGGCGAGTCCCAGCCGGCCGAAGTCCACGCCATCTGCCACTGGATCAATGCACAGCTCGGCGCGCCCGTTGACTACCTGCCATCGCAAGACACGATCGAGAACGATCATGCTTTCGAGCTTGTGTCGCTAGCGGAAGATCTGCACGCGCGCCGCATCCGGGCGCTGATCGTTGCCGATGCAAACCCGGTTTACGACGCGCCGGACGCGCTGCATATGGCACACGGTATCGCTTCAGTACCATTCAGCGCCCATATTGGGCTCTATCGCGACGAGACGGCACGCGCCTGCCGCTGGCATCTGCCGATGAGCCATGCGTTGGAGAGCTGGGGCGATGCGCGCGCATTGGACGGCACGGCGTCCGTCGTCCAGCCGCTGATCCAGAAGCTTTATCCGACACGGACGCGGGACGAATATCTGGCGTGGCTCGCCAATGAACCGGTGACGAATGCGTACGATCTCGTGCGCAAATCCTGGCAGACCGGCGTTGCCGGAAAATTCGATGCGGAATGGCGCAAAGCGCTGAACGACGGCGTCATCATGAACAGCTCGGCTAAGCCGGGCGCGATGCCGGTTGCTCGCGCGCCCGATCTGCCGCGGGCGCGCGTTCCTGGCGGGGTGACCGTCGCGCTGTCGCCCGATCCGTCGACCTGGGACGGTCGTTACGCGAACAATGCGTGGCTGCAGGAGTGCTCGAAGCCGTTCACCAAGCAGGTGTGGGGCAATGCATTCCAGATCGCGCCGGGCGATGCGCAACGTCTTGGCATCGGCGACGAAGACACGATCGACGTCGAAGTGGACGGCCAAACCGTCACCGCGCCCGCGATTCTCATGCCGGGGCAGGCCGATGGCGTTCTTGGGATGAACTGGGGACAAGGCCGCTCCCATGCGGGGCGGATCGGTAACGATATCGGTGCGCGCGTGTGCGGTCTCGGCAGCCATCCTTTCGCACGCGGTTTGAATGGCGCAGTGGTCCGCAAGAGCGTGCATCGCGCGCCATTCCGTTCGACGCAAGCGCATACGCGGCTGCAAGGGCGGGCGGAGGACCTTTTCCAGATCGCGACGGTTTCGGAGCTTGCAAAGCCGAAGCATGCACCGGAACGGCCACCGCCGAGCCTTCTCGGCATTCCACCCAAGGGTGAATATGCATGGGCGATGGTTGTCGATACCGACGCCTGCATCGGCTGCAACGCGTGCGTCGTCGCATGCCAGGCAGAGAACAATGTGCCCGTTGTGGGCCCGGAGGAGATCACCGAGGGCCGCGACATGCATTGGCTGCGCGTGGATTCGTACGTTCGGCAGCATGGCTATACCGAGCGGCGCGGATTTCAGCCCGTGCCCTGCATGCACTGCGAACTGGCGCCATGCGAGCCGGTTTGCCCCGTCGAAGCGTCGGTGCATGACCGCGAGGGCCTGAATGTGCAGGTGTACAATCGCTGCATCGGCACCCGGTTCTGCGAAGCAAACTGTCCCTACAAGGTTCGCCGCTTCAACTGGTTCGATTATGCCGGGGACCAGGCCTATGCCGGGGAAGGGCCGGCATTGAAGGCACAGCACAATCCGGACGTCTCTGTGCGCGGGCGCGGCGTCATGGAGAAGTGCAATTATTGTCTTCAGCGCATCATGCGCGCGCGCAAGACGGCGCAAAAGGAAGGCCGCAGGATCAAGGAAGGCGAGATGGTGACGGCCTGCCAGGCCGCTTGTCCCACGCGCGCAATTCATTTCGGCGATCTGACCAGCAAGGAATCCGACGTGTCCAAGCTGCGCGAAGCGCCGCGGCATTACACGCTGCTGGAGGAGCTCAATACCCGGCCGCGCACCACCTATCTCAAACGAATATTCAACGGCGACGAAGACGGATGAGCGCGCAGGAGGGCACGCACGGACGATGGATCGAGGGAATCTCCAGCCTCGAAGACATCAACGCGCGCGTTTGCGCGCCGATCCTCAATCCTGCGCATACGTGGCGCTGGTGGGTGTCGCTTCTGTTCTCCGGCACACTTACCTTGATCATGATCGTCACGGTGACATGGCTGTTCGCACACGGCATCGGCATCTTCGGCAACAATACAACTATCGTGTGGGGTTTCCCGATCGCCAACTATGTCTGGTGGCTTGGCATCGGTCATGCGGGCACGCTGATCTCGGCGCTGCTTTTGCTCACGCGGCAGAAATGGCGTGGTTCGCTCAACCGTTTTGCCGAGGCGATGACGTTGTTCGCCGTTTCGATGGCGGGGTTGATGCCCGTATTTCACCTGGGGCGGCCTTACTATCTTTATTGGATCATGCCTTATCCCAACGTCCAGGGCGTGTGGCCGCAATGGCGCAGCGCGCTCGTATGGGACTTCTGGGCGGTCGGCACTTATATCACCTTTTCCGCGCTCTTTTGGTATGTGGGCCTCGTTCCCGATCTCGCCATGTTGCGGGAGCGGGCGAAAAGCCTGTGGGCGCGGCGCATCTATGGCGCGTTTGCGCTCGGCTGGCGCGGTTCGGCGCGACACTGGGAGATCTACCAACGCTATTATCGGTACATGGCGGGGCTTGCGGTGCCGCTCGTGGTGTCCGTCCATTCCATCGTGAGCCTGGATTTCGCGGCGAGCCTGGAGCCCGGTTGGGCGGACACGATCTATCCGCCCTACTTCGTGGTGGGCGCCCTCTACTCCGGCTTCGCGATGGTGATCGTGCTGGCGGCCGCCTTGCGTTGGGGTTGCTCGTTCGAGCCATTCATCACCGTGCGTCATTTCGAAGTAATCGCGCGTGTATTGCTTACCGCGTCGGTCATCATGGGTGTGTCCTACGCGACCGAATGGCTGTGGGCCTGGTATAGCGGCGACCGCGCTGAACGGCATCTGGTCGCGTTCCTGTTCACGGGCCCTTACGCGCCACTTTATTACGGCCAGCTTCTATTCAATGTCGTGGTACCGCAGGCATTCTGGTGGTCGCGCGTGCGCCGAAGCATTCCGCTAGTCGTGATCATCTCCATTCTCATCAACGTCGGCATGTGGCTGGAACGCATTCTTATCGTGTGGTCCACGCTGTCGCGCGACTATCTGCCGAGCGCGTGGCGCATCTTCCTGCCGACGCTGTGGGACTGGCTGCTGCTCTTCGGCTCGCTCGGCGCCTTCATGTTCCTGTTTCTGCTGTTCGTGCGCGTGCTGCCTGCGCTGCCCGCTCACGAGTTGCGCAAGCTCTGGATCGAGGAGAACGCCGGATGAGCGAATATCTCCTGGCCGAATTCGACACCGCGCGCGACGCGAAGGAGGCCGCCCGCGCGGCGTCCGAAGCAGGCCACGCGGCGCAGGACGTCCTGTCGCATATGCCGATTGAAGGGATCGACGAGTTGCTCGACCGGCCACGCAAACCACCGGTCGGCTGGGTGATGTTCTTTGCCGGCGCGATCGGGGCGGCGCTCGGGTATTTCATGCAGTGGTACAGCGCGGTGATCGACTATCCCATCATCTCCGGTCACCGGCCGCTGAACAGTTGGCCGGCTTTCCTGCTCGTGCCCTACGAGATCAACATCCTTTGTGCCGCCATCGTCGGGCTTCTTGCGTGGATGTGGATGAGCGGATTGCCCAAACCGCATCATCCGCTGTTCTACGCAGAGATCACCGAGCGCGCGGCGCAGGATCGCTATCTGCTGGTGTTTCCCCGTGGACCGGCGGTGGCGGCATGGATAGCCGCTCATCTGAACCCGCGCGCCGTTCATGAGGTGCGCGAATGAAGAGGCTTTGCGCACTTCTTCTGCTCTTCGCTCTCGCGGGTTGCGACGAAAGCATGGACAAACAGAACCGGCTGAAAACCTATGGATCGGGACCTGGTATTTCGAGCTGGCCGGCCGAAGGGGAAGCCTTGCCGCTCGTGAAAGGCACGGTGCCGCAGGGTGCGCTGGAGCGGGAGCGTGAGATCGACCAGCCTCCGCCGGTGACGCTGGCGCTGCTTCAGCGCGGGAGGCAGCGTTACGACATCTATTGCTCTGCCTGTCATGGACTAACTGGAGCCGGCGACGGCATCGTCGTCGCGCGCGGGTTTCCCAGGCCCAAGCCTTTCAGCGATCCGAAGGTAATGAGCGACACCGCCCGGCAGCTGGTGGCCGCGATCGGGCGGGGCTATGGCACGATGTATTCGTTCTCCGATCGCGTGGAACCGAAGGACCGCTGGGCAATCGCCGCTTATATCCGCGCGCTGCAGCTTGCGGGCAAGGAAGGCAAGCCATGAAACGATGGCTTCCGATCCTGATTGCAGTGGCCGCCGCTGTGGCGCTTGTACTTTTTGCGTTTGGCGACGGTGCGACGGCCGCGCGCGCTTGGTTGTGCGCCTTCGTGCTCATCTCCATGGTGCCGGTCGGGAGTCTCGCGCTGCTTCTGGTCCAGGGTATCAGCGGCGGGCGCTGGGGCGCCGATCTTACCCCGGTGCTGGTGCCGGCGGCGCGCAGCATTCCGCTGCTGTTCGTCGCTTTCTTGCCGGTGATGCTCTTCCGCCCGCTGATCTATCACTGGAACGAACTCGGATTGCCGCATGATGTGACGCAGTTCTATCTCGATCCGCTGTTCTTCGATGTGCTCACGCTCGCCGGGCTCCTGGTGTGGAGCGTGCTGGCGTGGACCTCCGCATGGCGCAATCCACTTTTTTCCGGGCTCGGAATCGTGTCGCACCTTATGGTGATCTCGTTCCTTCCGGCAGAATGTGTTC
>JBQCFD010000327.1:0-14567 GCA_051959625.1 Rhizomicrobium sp. | reverse complement strand
GCTGATCCAGCAGACGGCAGGCCGCGTCCGCGCCGGGCGTCCCATCGTCATCTGCAGCGCCCAACACCGGTTTCATGTCCAGAGGCAGATGCGGGAGGCCGGTCTGGCGACCGATGGAATCGTGCTTGAGCCCGCGGGGCGCAACACCGCGCCGGCTGCGGCTATCGCCGCGCTTCTTGCCGCGCGCAGCGACCCGCAAGCCATCGTCGCGCTCCTGCCGTCCGATCACGTGATCCGCGATGCCGAGGCCTTCGGCACGGCGCTGGACAAAGCGGTGGCAGGTGCGGGGCTCGGATTTATCGTGACGTTCGGAATCCGTCCCGCGGCGCCGGAGACAGGTTACGGCTATATCGAACAAGGCGAACCCATCGGGCAGGCCGCGGGCCTTTATCGCGTCGCACGGTTTGTCGAAAAGCCGAACCGCGAAACCGCCCAGTCCTATCTGGCTGAGGGCGGTTACAGCTGGAACAGTGGCATGTTCGTGTTTCGCGCCGACGTGATGCTTTCCGAACTCGAAAAACAGTGTCCGGACGTTCTGGCAGGCGCACGGAAGGCTTTGGACCGGGCCAGGGTGGAAGAAAACGCCGTTCATCTGGATGAAGATGCGTTCAAGGCCCTGCCGAATATTTCCGTCGACTACGCGGTCATGGAGAAGACCGGCCGCGCCGCGGTCGTGCCGTGCGACATCGGCTGGAGCGATATCGGCTCCTGGTCCGCGCTCTGGGATATCGAACGCAAGGATGGGGACAACAACGCTTTTGAAGGGGATGTGATTTCCCACGGCGCAAGCGGCTCATATGTGCACAGCCCGAAAATTCTCACGGCTCTGGTCGGCGTTAAGGATGTGGTGGTCGTCGCCACGGAAGACGCCGTGCTGGTCGCGGACAAGAACCGCGCGCAAGAGATAAAGCATGTCGTGGACGCCCTGAAAGCCGCTGGCCGGCCGGAAGCGGTCGAACAGAAGATCGTCCATCGCCCGTGGGGGACGTATCAAACCATCGATTCCGGGCCCGGCTATCAGGTGAAGCAGATCGTGGTGTATCCGGGCGGCAGACTGTCTCTCCAGATGCATCACAAACGCGCCGAGCACTGGACGGTGGTGGAAGGCGAGGGACAGGTCACGTGCGACGACAAGGTGTTCGCGCTGCGCACAAATGAATCGACCTTCATTCCGCTTGGCGCCAGACATCGCCTGGAGAACTTCAGCGACAAGCCCCTCACGCTGATCGAAGTCCAATGCGGCAGCTATCTTGGCGAAGACGACATCGTCCGCTTTGACGACATTTACGGACGCGCGCCGGCAAAATCCTGAACGCCCGTCGTCAGCCCAATTCTCCGTCCAGAAAGTCGAACACCGCTGCCTTGAACAACGCGTGCGGAATGGCCGAGAAGTGGTCGCAGCCGGGCAGGGTGGCGGCTTTGGCGCCGGGAATGGCGGCGGCCAGTTCTTCGGGATCGCCCGCCAGCTGATCGCGTGCTCCTGCCACAACCAGCGTAGGCGCCGAAACCTTCGAAACATCGTCGCGCGTGAACATCGTGCCTGCGCCGCGCGAACAGGCAGCCAGCGCCTTGCGGTCTTCGCCTTGCTCGTCCGCGAATTGGCGAAAGCTCTTCAGCAGCGGTTCCGATATGGCGTCGATGGAGTCCGCTGCCATGGCATCGGCCATCGGTGTGCCCGGCGGCGGCGGGTCGAACAGCTTGCCGCCCACGCCTCCCAGGATCAGATCGCCCACGCGCTCCGGCCGCGCCAACACAGCCGCCAACGCCAACCGCGCACCCATCGAATAGCCGAAAAGGTCCGCACGCGGGATTTCCAGATGATCCATCAGCGCGAATACGTCGCCCACCATCTTCTCGCGCGCATACTCAGCCGCATCGTGCGGCTTGCCGCTTTCGCCGTGTCCGCGATTGTCGAACGCGACGAAGCGCATCCGCCGGCGCTCCAGCGCGCCGTACCAGCCCATCCGCTGCCAGTTCTCCTTGCGGTTCGATGCGAACCCGTGAACGAGGATGATTGGCCGCCCGCGTTGTTCGCGCCCGATCTCGTCATAGGCGATGGCGACGCCGCCCGATTGGAACTCCGCCATGGTCTCAGCGTCCCTTGAACACAGGCGGGCGCTTTTCAAGGAAGCTCTTCACGCCTTCGCGGTGGTCCTCGGTTTCGAACAGCCGGTAGATCTGGCCGATCGCCCATGCGCCGATCTCGCGTGGATCGCCATAGGCGGTCTTGCGCAAGCCTTCCTTCATCGCGGTGAGCGCCAGTGGTGGATTGGCGGCGATCCGCGCGGCAAGTGCCGTGGCGCGCGGCATCAATTCCGCATGCGGCACGACTTCGGACACCAGACCGATCCGCAGCGCTTCCGCCGCATCGACGGGATCACCGGTGAACAGGAGTTCCGCCGCCTTCGCCGGCCCCACAATCGCGGGCAGGCGCAACAATCCGCCGACGTCGGAGATCAGGCCCCGCTTGATGAACAGCTCCGCGAAGCTTGCCCGCTCCGAGGCGATGCGGATATCGGCGAACAGCGCGAGTTCCATGCCCCATCCCATCGCCGCCCCGTTGACGGCCGCGACCACGGGCTTGCGGCATTCCAGCGCCGCCATCGCTGCCGGAGTGGGCTTGGGTTCGAACGAGGCGGGCCGCGGCTCGCGCTTCTCCCCCGTCATCATCTCCTTCACGTCCTCGCCCGAACAGAAGGCGGGATCGGCGCCCGTCACAACCAGGCAACGCACTTCATCGTCCGTGTCCGCGGCCCGGAAGGCTGCCTCGACCTCCGCGTAGGCGCGCGGGTTCAGCGCGTTGCGGCGGTCTGGCCGGTTGAGCGTCGCCACCGCCACCCCGCCCTCCACGGCGTAGCGCAGGCAGGTGAAGTCTTTTGGCGTGATCTGTGGCGCGGATACCATGCGGCGTCGCCCTTGGAAGTCTCTGAAATTATGAGGCTTTTCGAACCGCTGAAAAGGCCCCGGCCGCAGCCCCTGACGCAGCGAAATCCTGCGATTGGCGTTCTTTAACGCGGCTCCCATATAAAAGAATCCTGGGTGCCGCTTTCCTCAAGGACATTTGTATATGGCTGGCTTTCTGCGCTGGATCGGTTCGGTTGCCAAAGGCACGCTGAACGGCATCGCGAGCTTTGTTCTCTTCCTCATTCTCCTGTTCGTGGCCTTGTTTGCGATCGGCCTGGTCCATGGCGACGGCCTGCCGGACGACATGGTGCTAACCGCCGACCTGCGCGCGCCCATGCCCGACTCGGTCGCGCGCGCGCCGTTCGGCTTCGGTAGCAAGCCGCTGACCGTGATGGATTTCGTGCTGGCGCTGGATCGCGCCGGCCGCGACAGCCGCGTGAAGGGCGTGTTTCTGCGCATCGGCTCGGGCGGCATCTCCGTCCCGCAGGCGGAAGAACTGGGCGCGGCCATCCATCGTTTCCGCCAGACCGGGAAATTCGTGATTGCCCATTCTCAGGGCTTCATCGGTTCGGGGTTGGGCGACTATCTGACCGCAGCGAGCGCCAACGAGATCTGGATGCAGCCAGAAGCGCCCTTCAGTCCGTCGGGCGCCGGAGCAGGCGCCATCTTCCTGCGCGGACTGTTCGACAAGATTCAGGCATCGCCCCAGATCGTGAAACGTGCGGACTACAAGAGTGCCGCCGACATGTTCATGGAGAAGGGCTACACGCAACCCGACCGCGAGCAGATGAACGCGCTGCTGCAATCCTGGTACAGCTCCGGCTCCGCGCTCGCCGCGGCTGACCGAAAGCTCGGCGTCAAGGCGGTCACCGCGGCCTTCGATGCGAGCCCGCAATTCTCCGAAGACGCCAAGGCGAAAGGGCTGATCGACAAGATCGGCTATGACGACGATGCCAAGAACTATGCGCTGGCGCGCGCGGGCACGAAGCGTGTCGTCAATATCACCAAATACATTCATGCCATGTATGAGCAGCCCGAGCCGAACGCGCATATCGCGCTGATCGCCGCGTCCGGCGACATCGTGGACGGCAAGACCCATGACGGGCTGGGCGGCAGCGGCGTGATCGCCGGCGACGACTACGCAGACGCCATCCGCGCCGCCACCAAAGATGCGAGCGTCAAGGCGATCGTGCTGCGGGTGGATTCCCCCGGCGGATCGGTGTCGGCCTCCGACCAGATCCTCGACGCGGTGAAAAAGGCGCAAGCGGCAGGCAAGCCCGTCGTCGTCAGCATGGGCGCGGTCGCTGCTTCCGGCGGCTACTACATCTCCACGTCCGCGAACAAGATTGTCGCGGAGCCCGGCACGATCACGGGCTCCATCGGCGTCCTCACCGGCAAGGTGTCGTTCGGCAAATCGCTTGGGCTGATCGGCGTCGGCGCCGACCAGATCGGCGTGGGCAAGAACGCGCTGATGGATTCCGCGATATCGCCCTACACCGACGAGCAGCTCGCCAACCTCAATCACCAGGCCGATGTGATCTATGCCGATTTCACGCGCAAGGTCGCCGCTGGTCGCAAGCTTCCGCTGGCGCAGGTGCAGGCGATCGCCAAAGGCCGCGTGTGGAGCGGTGCGGACGCGCGCAGCCACGGCCTTGTCGATCAGATGGGCGGTTTCTGGACGGCCGTTGCCGAGGCGCAGAAGCTGGCGGGGTTGCCGCAAGGCGGCGCCGTGGCCTTCAAGCGCTATCCGGCGCCGCGCGGGTTCTTCGCCAGCGTGGGTTCGATGTTCGACAGCACGGCTGCGGGCGTTCGCGCCATGCAGGGGCTGGGCGCCATCGAAAGCCTGCCGGTCGCGCGCGCCCTGCTCGAAGCGGCGGTGCAATCCCAGCGGAGTGCGCTGGAATTGCGCGCCACGAACCTGCCCATTAACTAGAAAACATCGTGCGCGGTCACTGATTTGTCTGCCGCGGGAGGCGGGTGGTAGAACGCGCCCATGACCGACACGACCGTCAAGAGCGCGATGCCCGACAGCGAAGTCCACGCCTTGCTGCAGAGGGCTCTAGGCCATTTCCAGCGCGGCCAGACGATGGATGTCGAGGCGGTCCTGTCCCACATCCTGAAGGCCCGCCCCGAGGAGCCGGATGCGCTGCAGCTCATGGGCGTCCTGCGCCGGGAGCAGGGGCGGCTCGAAGAGGCGGAGCAACTCTACCGCCGTTCGCTCGCCGCCAAGCGGGACCAGCCGCAAGTCCAGCACAATCTGGGCAATCTGTTGCGCGCCATGGGCAGGACCGGGGAGGCCATCGCTGCGCAGCGCGAAGCGATCAGGCTGAAACCGAACTATGCCGAGGCTTACCTCAATCTGGGAATGGCGCTGGCCGATACCGGCGATCTCGAGGGCGCCGAGAGGGCCGTTCGCCGGGCACTGCATATCCAGCCGGGCTTCCTGCTCGCGAAGCAGAACCTCGGCGCGATCCTCAACGATCTCGAACAATTTGCGGAAGCGGAAACCGTTTTGCGCCAGGCGCTCGCCGCCGGCTCCCCCAATCCGCGGCAGACGGCGGCGCTCGAGCACAATCTCGGTGTCTCCCTTTCCCGGCAGGGCCGCTATGCCGAGGCCGTGAAGTTGTTCGACAGCGCGCAGGACAAAGCGCCGGACATGGCCTTCGTCGATTACAATCGCGGCAATGCGCTTCAAGGCGCGGGGCAATTGGAGGACGCGGCCAATTGCTACCGGCGGGCCATCGCGCGCAATCCCCTCGACATGGCAGCGCACCGCGATCTCAACCACGTGCTCTACCGGCTCGGCGATGACGCGAACTTCCTGCGCTCTTACGAAAGCGCCATGGGCCTTTATCCCGAGCAGGGCGCCTTGCCGCTGGCGCGGGCGAACTTCCTGTTCGCCAAGGGCGATCTCGACAAGGCGCGCGAGGATTTCGAGCGCGCCGCGAAACTTCTGCCGGATATCGTGACGCCGCATGACGGCCTGGGCCTGGTCTTCGCCCGGCAGGGAGATTTCGCATCCGCCATACGCGCACATGAAACCGCGCTGCGCATGGAGCCGCAGAACGGTCCGGTCTGGCGCAACTATGCCGAAACGCTCCTGCGGGCCGGCGACGCCCGAAAAGGCATGGAAGCGGCCGAAAAGGCAGCGGCCATCGATCCGCAGGAACAGGGCGCGCTCGCGATCCTCAGCACAGCCTACCGGATGCTCGACGACCCGCGGGGCGAGTATCTGAGCGACTACGAGAACCTCGTTCAGGTATTCGACCTGGAGCCGCCGGAGGGCTACGCCGACATGGAGTCGTTCAACAACGACCTCCAGGCCTTCGTCGCCACGCTCCATCGCGACCAGCGGGAGGTCGTCGACCAGACGCTGCGCGGCGGCACCCAGACCCTGGACAACATCTTCGGCCGCGGACACGACCTTGTCGAACGGTTGCGCCGGCGCATCGATGAAGCGGTCGGCGCCTATATTGCCCGCATGAAGCCGGACGAGAACCATCCGCTGCTCCGGCGCCGCCGCAAAAGCTTTGCCTATTCCGGATCCTGGTCCACTTGTCTGCTCGACAGCGGCTATCACACCAACCACTTCCATCCCAAGGGCTGGATCAGTTCGGCCTACTACGTCTCCATACCCGAAGCCGTGAAAGATGCGCGCAACCGTCAGGGCTGGCTCAAATTCGGCGAGCCGTCCTTCGACGCCGGCCTCAAGGAGCCCGTGCAGCACACAGTCCAGCCGCAGAGCGGGCGGCTCGTGCTGTTCCCGTCCTATATGTGGCACGGCACAGTGCCATTCCATTCGCCCAATGCTCGCGTCGCGGTGGCGTTTGACGCCGTGCCGCAATAGCGGATTGGCCTTCTCCCCATTGCGCTTTCGCGGCTACCGTGCAGTCTGAACTTCGCGACAAGTCTCACAGGCCTGTGAGATCGTGAGCTCGGTTTTTTGGGAGTAGCTGGATGCCGGACGGTCCGGTCGAGGCGTTGGCTCAGCAGGCACAGCAGGCGATGGCGATGGGGCGGCTCGACGACGCTGCGCGCCTGTGGGGGCAGGTATTGTCCGCTGCCCCCCAACATTCGCAGGCCTTGCTGCACCTTGGACAGCACGCGGCCTATCGGGGGGATCTGGGCGGAGCCACCCAGTTCCTGAACCGGGCTGCGGCCGCGGCGCCGAACGACCCCGTCATCCTGTTCAATCTGTCCTTCGTGCATCGCCGCGCGGGCGATATTGCATCCGAACTCGCAGCGCTGGATCGCGCGATCACGGCCGATCCCTATTATCTGCCGGCCCTCCTCGCGAAGGGCACGGCGCTGGAGAAGACCGGCAAGCCTCGCCAGGCGGCGCGCGTCTTCCGGGATGCTCTGGCGATCACGCCACCCGACGCGCAGCTGGTGCCAGAGATGCGCGCCGCCGCGGCGCACGCCCGCGAAGCCGTCCGCAAGAACGCGGAGAATTTCGAAGCCTTTCTCGCCGACAGACAGGTGGGAGCGGATGCACCGTCCGGGGCCTTCAGGGAGGCGGCCGCGATCGCCGCCGGCACGACGAAAGCCTTCGTGCAGCAACCGACCATGCTCCACTATCCGCGGCTGCCCGCCATTCCTTTCTACGAGCGCTCCCAGTTTCCCTGGCTGGCCCAGATCGAGGCCGCCACGGACGTCATTCGCGAGGAGATGCTGGCGGTCCTTCACGAACAGGCCAAGGACTTCGGCCCCTATATCGTGCAGCCGCAGGGAACGCAGAGCGAATACGCGCCCCGCTGGAAAGCCTTTTTCCTGTACCGGGACGGCAAGCGGGTCGATGAGAATTGCGCGCGCTGCCCCAAAACGGCGGCGCTCATGGAAGGGGCTCCTCTGGCGGAGGTGCCCGGGGCGGCCCCCGTGGTCTTCTTCTCCGTGCTGGAGCCGAAGACGGGCATTCCCCCGCATACGGGCGTCACCAACACCCGCCTGATCGTGCATCTGCCGCTGGTGATTCCCGGCAAATGCTGGTTCCGGGTGGGCAATGAGCGGCGGGAGTGGCGGCTGGGCGAAGCGCTGATCTTCGACGATACGATCGAGCATGAAGCGCACAACGAAAGCGACGAGCTTCGCGTGCTGCTGATTTTCGACATCTGGAATCCCTATCTCAGCAAGGCGGAGCAGGGGCTGGTCTGCCAGCTGATTTCCGGCATCCAGGACTTCTACAAGGAATAGGGACCGCTACACGGTTCTCGGCAGGCCGGTGCGGGGAAGGCGCAGCGGCCCTTCGGCGCGCCTGCGCGCAAGTCTCACCCGCAGCCGGAACAAGCACAAAAAAAGACGGCCCCCTTTTGGGGGGCCGCCTCTTCAACCTTTCCGGATCGAACGATCAGAACTTGATCGTCGCGCCGGCGAAGTATGTGCGACCCACCGGGTCATACACGCCCGGGAAGGTGTTGCCGCTATCAACCGAGGACGCCGCGATTTCGAAGTCCACCAGCGGCGGGTCCTTGTCGAACAGGTTGTTGATGCCTGCACGCAGAGACACGCGATCGTTCACGGCCCACGTGCCCGACAGGTCGAACCAGTCGAACGACGAGATGTGATCGTCCAGCGGATCGATCAGGCCGTTGAACTTGTGCTCGTCGAACGTCGTCGACGAGATGTGACGCCACAGCAATGAGACCGAGACATCGTTCGACGAGTCGAACCATGTCAGGCGCATTGAGTGACGCCACTTCGGCGTCGGCGCGCTGTTCGGGCAGATGTCGCCGTACAGGCCGGCGCACTTCAGAACAGGGCTGGTCGGATCGGACTGGAAGTCGCTCGTCGTCATGAGCGAGCCCTTGAAGTTAAGGGCGAAACCGCCCCAGCTCGAGTCCATGCCCCAGTCTGCGAACTCCGCATTGTAGTTCGCTTCGAAGTCATAACCCTTCACGCGATAGGCAGCGATGTTCGAGTTAAGCGTCGTCACGTCACCACCCGGAGGCACCGGCTCACCGAAGATTTCACCTCCGGCGTTACGATGGACCAGCTGGCAATACGGGTTGTTCGGGTCCTGCGTCGGGTTGAGCGTGGTGCTGTAGCACTCGTTCAACACGGTCGCGATCGGGAGGCCGGTGATGAAGCCGTCCACCTTGATGTCGTAGTAGTCGACCGTGGCGTTGAACCCGTCGATGAAGGTCGGCGTGAACACGAAGCCAATGGACTTCGTATCGGCCACTTCAGGCTTCAGGTTCGGGTTGCCGCCAACGCGCGCTTCGCACTGACCGGCCGGGCAGTTCAACGACGCGTTGAACACCTTGCCGGCGGGTACGCCGGTCGCGACGCAGAGCGCCGCGGTCGTCGCGATGCTGCCGGCCGCCGAGCAAGGATCCTTGCCGGGGTTGGCCGAGTCAGACTGCGCGCTGAACAGCTCGGAGACGTTCGGCGCACGGACAGCACGCTCGACCGATCCGCGGAAGCGGATGTCGTCGATCGGCTGCCATTCGGCGCTGTACTTGTACGTCGAGCTCGGGCCCGAAGTGCTGTACGACGAGTAGCGATACGCGCCATCGACCTGCAGCAGTTCGGCGAAGGGCATGTTCTCGATCAGCGGAACCCGCACTTCGGTGAACACTTCCTTCACGTTGTAGCCACCGTGGACCGGAGCGGACTGGCCGAAGCCGAGGTCGTTGCCGGTGCCCAGGTTGTCGTCGGGTTCGAACGCCGCGTATTCCTGGCGGTATTCGCCACCGACGTCGAAGGCCACCGGGTTCTTCGCCCACGGGCTCTGAATGCCCCACTGACCGAGATCGCCGACCAACGTACCCTGGACGTCCCATTGTTCGTTGTGCGTGATCGCGCTCATCGGAAGCGTGAAGAACGCCACCGCCTGCGGGGAGATGCCGTTCGGCACCCAGATGTTGATCGGGGCGCAACCGCCGCTCGGGTCAAGACAGACCGGATTGGCTGCGGTGCCGCCGACCAGCAGGCCCTGCTGGAAGTTGTTGAACTTCGCATCGCCCGTCAGGCGCTGGGTCGTCAGCGCGCGGCCATACTGGGCCGACACGTCATACGACCAGCCGCTGCCGAGATCGCCCTTCGCGCCGATGACCATCTGGTACATCTGGTGCTCGAAGTTGTCGACGCGGTTGCCGTCCGAAACGAGGCGCTTCTTGAAGCCGAACGTCGCCGTATCGGTCGGGGCGCAGCCCGGGAAGCAGGAGAACAGCAGCGCACGCTCCTGGTCGGACAGGAACGGGTTGCCGTAGTTCGTCGAGAACGTCGAGATGATCGGCGTCGGGGCGAGCTGCGTTCCAACCTGGCTGTCCGAGAAGGTCAGGCGGGTATAGAAGTCCAGGGCCTTCGACACTTCGTAGTGACCGGTCGCGCCGAACGAGTAACGCACGTCCGGGGTCTGGAAGTAGTTGACCGGGTTGAAGTTGTAGAAGGTTGTTCCCGGCGCCATCGTGTTGGCCGCCGTCGGGTGATAGGTGTTGCCGTTACCTGCACCTTCATGCGGGACGATGTTGCCTTCGGCGCTCGACGAGCTGCCCAGCGGGCAGAAGCCGCCGAACACGGTCGGGAAGCCGGCGCTTGCGCAGTCCGGGGCGCCCAGCGACCAGATCGGCGAGGCCAGCGCGACGCTGCTGTAATCGCGGTCGCCCTGGAAGATCGCCTGGCGGTTCTGATACTCGCCATAGATCGTGATGTTGCCTTTGCCGTTGGCCGAGTTGAAGCCGAGGATTCCGGTGACGTCCGTCGTCTGGCCGTCGTTGGAATTCGTCTGGCCATACTGCGCATCGACTTCCGCGCCTTCGAAGTCCTTGCGAAGGATGAAGTTGACAACGCCGGCGACCGCGTCCGAACCGTAAACGGCCGAGGCGCCGCCCGTCAGGACTTCGACGTGGTCCACGAGATCCGGCGGGATCACGGAGATGTCGACGTCAGCCGAGGCGTCCGAAGGCATCAAACGCTTGCCGTCGACCAGGATCAGGGTGCGGATGTTGCCCAGACCGCGGAGGTCGACCAGCGACAGACCGCCCGAACCATTGTTCGTGAACTGGTTGTCGGTGTCGGCCACGACTGCGGGCAGCTGCCGGAGCACTGTTTCCATGTTGGTCGTGCCGGTCAGCTTCACGTCTTGCTGACCCAGCGAAGTCACGGGCGACGTCGAATAGAGGCCGGCCTGCGGGATGCGCGAACCCGTGACCACCACGGTTTCGACGGATTGGTCTTGCGCCATTGCCGGAGCGGCAAAGGCGACGGCCGCGACAGACGCTGCTCCGAGGAGCAGAGCCTGACGCAGGCCATGTGTGTTCTGATTGGCTTTATACACTTGGAACCCCCTTGGTTCGGTCGTAACGACTACTAACTGCCATCAACGGACAGTTGCCGGATGGCAGCTACGGCCTCGCGCAAAGTGTTTTTGCGCGGCAATGCCCGTTTGCTGAAAAATAGGAGAGGTTGCCTCACCGGGTCAAAATGGATTCACGGAAGGCACGACATTCCCAACTCCTATGTGGCTTTTGTGCATCTATTTTATGACCCAGGGCTTCGGTTATTGCGGTAATGGCTATGTCGGCGGACACAAAGATCGTGTGTCCCAAAGGCCACTTCCAGCGCGTAGCGGGCACCGGACCGATTCTCTCGGGAATCGATGCGCTAAGCTGAACCGTCCAAGGCTTTCGGGTGGGCCCGGAGCCAGAAGATGGGGCCAAAAGAGCTGATGCCCATGAAGACAGGCTTATTTTCACATTCCGCGTGTCTGGATCACGTCCCGCCGGCGGGGCATCCGGAAAATCCGGATCGCCTGCGCTCCGTCCTGAGGTATCTCGAGGGCACGGACTTCGCGCCGCTGCTGCGGCGGGAAGCATCGCGGGCAACGCGCGAGGCGCTGCTCGCGACGCATGACGCCGGTCATGTGAATGCCGTTCTCGAGACTCTGAACGCGCAAGCGCAGACGAGCGGGTTCGCCCTCATCGATTCCGATACGATCATGTCGCCCGGCTCGGCCGAAGCCGCGTTGCGCGCCGCGGGCGCGGTCATCGATGCCGTCGATTGCGTCGCGCGAGGCGAGATGAAGAACGCCTTCTGTGCCGTGCGCCCGCCTGGTCACCACGCGCCGCGCGATCGCGCGATGGGGTTCTGTCTTTTCAACAACGTTGCCGTCGGTGCGTTTCATGCCCGTAAAATAGGGCTTTTAGAGCGCATCGCGGTCATCGATTTCGACGTGCATCACGGCAACGGCACCGAAGAGATCTTCTGGAACGATCCGAATCTCTTCTATGCATCGACGCACCAGATGCCGCTTTATCCCGGCACCGGTTCGCTGCGCGAACGCGGGGTCGCGCAAAATATCTTGAACGTTCCGCTTGCCCCCTATGCGGGGAGCGATGCGTTCCGTGCGGCGATGTCGAACGTGGTTTTGCCGGCGCTGGAATCCTTCGCGCCCGATTTCATTTTCATCTCCGCCGGATTCGATGCGCACCGAGCCGATCCCCTGGCGCAGCTCGAACTCGACGAGAACGACTTCGCATGGGCCACCGCGCGGGTGTGCGACGCGGCCAAAAAAGCCTGCGGCGGACGCGTTGTTTCGACTCTGGAAGGCGGCTATGACCTCGATGCGCTGGGGCGCTCGGCCGCGGCCCATGTCCGCGCGCTGATGGAGGCGTAAATGGCAACAAAATCAAAGGCTAACGATACGCCTGTCGACCAACTTTCCTTCGAAACCGCGTTGAAGGAACTGGAGGATATCGTGGGCCGCCTAGAGCAGGGCGAAGTCGATCTGGAGGACTCCATCACTCTTTATGAGCGCGGCCAGGCGCTGAAGCTCCACTGTGAAAAAAAGCTCAAGGCTGCCGAAGGGCGGCTCGAGAAGATCGTTCAGGGCACCAAGGGACCTGAAGGCGTGGAACCCGCCGATATCGGCTGACGCAACATATGGATTCGCGCCTGCCCTTTCTGGAACCAGCCCTCGCCGAAGCCGCTGCCTTCACCGAAGACAGCCTCAACGCTCTGCTTCCGTCCGTCGAAGGACCCGAAGCGCGCGTATTGGAGGCGATGCGATACGCGGCGCTGGGCGGCGGCAAGAGGCTGAGGGCCTTTCTCGTCATCCAGAGCGGACGGCTCTTCGGCGTGGACCGGCGGCCGCTTGGCCGTGTCGCCGCGGCGGTGGAATGCATCCACGCCTATTCCCTGGTGCATGACGATCTGCCCGCGATGGACGACGACGACCTGCGGCGCGGCAAACCCACCGTGCACAAGGCTTTCGATGAAGCCACCGCGATACTTGCCGGCGACGCGCTGCTCACGCATGCCTTCGCATTGCTGGGCGCGCCGGAAACGCATGGCGATCCATTTGTCCGCTGCGAACTCGTCATCCGCCTGGCGCAAGCGTCGGGCCATGCCGGCATGGTCGGCGGGCAGATGATGGATATGGCGTTCGAAGGTCAAAAACCGTCGCTTGCCGAAATCACGCGCATGCAGCGCATGAAGACGGCCGCGCTGATCACCTTCTCCTGCGAAGCGGGCGCCATCCTCGGCAAGGCGTCCCAACCCATGCGCAATGCGTTGCTCGCTTACGGGCAGGAACTCGGTCTTGCATTCCAGATCGCCGACGATCTTCTGGACGCCGAAGGCGATGCGGGCGCGATGGGCAAAGCCGCAGGCAAGGATGCCGGCCGCGGAAAAACGACGGTGGTTTCGGTTCTCGGCGTGGAACGCGCGCGAATGCAGGCAAAAGCATTGTCGGAACAAGCGGTTCGTCACCTTGATTTGTTCGGGCAGAAGGCGGATTTTCTGCGGGCGGCGGCCGAATTCGTTATCGAAAGGCGCGCATAGTCGCGATTGGATTTTTTATGGCTTTGCCCACCAGGTACACGCTTCTCGATCGCATCAAATATCCGTCCGACCTCCGCCAGCTTCCGCGCGAGGATTTGCAGAAACTTGCCGATGAGCTTCGCCAGGAAACGATCGATGTGGTGTCCGTCACCGGCGGCCACCTGGGCGCAGGGCTTGGTGTCGTCGAACTTACCGTCGCGCTGCATTATGTTTTCGATACGCCCTATGACCGCTTGATCTGGGACGTCGGCCATCAGGCCTATCCGCACAAGATCCTCACCGGCCGCCGCGACCGCATGCGCAGCTTGCGCCAGGGCGGCGGGCTTTCCGGTTTCACCAAGCGCGCGGAGAGCGAATACGATCCGTTCGGCGCCGCGCATTCCTCGACGTCGATTTCTGCCGGTCTCGGCATGGCGGTGGCGCGTGACCTGAAAGGCGAAAAGCGCAACGTCATCGCCGTGATCGGCGACGGCGCGATGAGCGCCGGCATGGCCTACGAGGCGATGAACAACGCCTGCGAGACCACCGGCCAGCTGACCGTCATCCTGAACGACAACGACATGTCGATCGCGCCCCCGGTGGGCGGGATGAGCGCCTATATGGCCAGGCTCGTCTCCGGCGGCGGCTATCAGTCGCTGCGCCGGGTCGGCAGCCGGGTCGCCAAGGCGCTGCCCCGGCCGCTGCAGCAGGCCGCCCGCAAGGCCGAGGAATACGCCCGCGGCATGGTCACCGGCGGCACCTTCTTCGAGGAGCTGGGCTTCTACTACGTGGGTCCGATCGACGGCCACGACATGGACGCCCTGGTCCAGGTGCTGAAGAACGTCCGCGAGATCGACGACCGCCCGGTACTGGTCCACGTGGTCACCCAGAAGGGCCACGGCTAC
>JBQCFD010000326.1:0-3627 GCA_051959625.1 Rhizomicrobium sp. | reverse complement strand
GACTTGAAACCGGAAATCCTGAGCCGATTGAACTTCAACGGGATACGCGCCCTTATCGCTACTGTTTTTCCGGCGCCTACTTCTTCGCCAGAGCCTGATCCAGATACTTCTTCACGTCGTCATAGGACTCGAAGGGCGGAGCGATAACACCATTCACGAGGAAGGTCGGCGTGCCCTGGATGCCGTAATTCGTCTGGGCATTCTGTCCGACGTCGGTGATGCGCTTTTGCTCCCCCTGATTCCCGATGCAGCTGTCCACCTGTTCCGCGCTCATGCCCGCGATGCGTCCCATGTCGACAAGCGCCGCATGAACATCCGGAATCCGGTAGCCATCCGGGTCCCACTTGTCCTGATTCCGGAAGAGCAGGTCAATGAACTGGAAATAGTTATCCGCAGGCAAACAGCGCGCCATCGCTTCGGCGGCGACATCGACCTGGCTGAGCGGAAAGACCCGGAAAACGTAATAGATCTTTCCGGTGTCGATGTAGTCCTTCTTCATCTGCGGGAACATCGCCGTGTCGAAATGCGCGCAATGCGGACAGCTCGGCGCGGCGTATTCCACGACGGTGACCGGCGCCTTGGGGTTGCCCATGGTGCGGTCGTCGGAGGTGACCGTCACTTTGTATGCCTGCGGCGCGGAGGTGAGCGCGCCCGAAGCGTCCGGCGCCGTGGAAAAGATCATGTAGGCGACGACGCCAACCACGACTACGGCCAGAACGACAAGGCCGATCAGAAGCTGTCTCCGGTTCATGCGCTGCTCTTTTTAAAGAAATCCGCCCCTTTGTTTGGCAGAGGAAGGCGCGCCGTTCAATTGCCGCCGCGCGGCGTGCGCGGGGTGCGGGCGCGGGCGAGATTAACCAGCGCCTCGCGCAGGGATTCCGGGCCCTTGTACGAGAGGGCCGGGTCATTCGGCGGGACATGCGCGGACCGTTTCGGCACCGGTCTGTGGATAAGTTTCTGCGGCAGCGGGCTTTGCACGAATCGCAGCTTGGTCACGGCGGCGCGGCCGAGCCAGGTGTTGATGCGCTCGCAGAGTTGCCGCGTCTCATGTTGGAGGAAGAGCGAAGCGCCGGGTTCGGCGCGCAAGGTGAGCGTGCCGCCGGATTGGCCTTCGCTGTATTTGAGGGGCCGGGCGATGCGGGCGACGTCGGGTCCGGCGATCTCTTCCCAGCGCAGCACGAGCGTGGGGTCGCGGAAGCCGTTGCGCGCCAGTGCGGCCGCGCCCAAATCGCTCGCGCCGCGCGAAACGGGCTCGCTTCGGTTTCGGCGCACGAAAGGCAATTCCGGCTGTTTGTCGTCGCGGCGTTGCGGCATGGTGGGACTATAAGGCGAAACGGGTTGGATGGCGACGCGGGCGAAAACCAGAGAGACACCGGCTGCGTTGCTGCTCGGCTGGTATGACCGGCACCGCCGGGTACTGCCATGGCGTGCTCTGAAGGGAGAGCGGCAGGATCCCTACAAAGTGTGGCTGTCGGAGATCATGCTTCAGCAGACCACGGTGCAGGCTGTCGGGCCCTACTTCGCGAAATTCCTGAAAAAATGGCCGACGGTGAAGGCGCTGGCGAAGGCGGAGCAGGACGATGTGCTCGCCGCATGGGCGGGGCTTGGCTACTACGCGCGGGCGCGAAACCTGCACAAGGCGGCAAAGGCTGTCGCCGAGATGGGCGGGAAATTTCCCACCGCTTACGAGGGCCTGCGCGAATTGCCCGGCGTCGGCGATTACACGGCAGGCGCGATCGCGGCGATCGCCTATGACCTTCCCTATGCGGCAATGGATGCGAATGCGGAGCGCGTGATTGCGCGCTATGCGGCAGTGGAAGAGCCCCTGCCCAAGTCCAAGCCCGTGATGCGCGCGGCGTTGCAAGCATTGGTGCCGCAGAAGCGGGCAGGGGATTTCGCGCAGGCGCTGATGGATCTGGGCTCGGCGATCTGCACGCCGAAACGTCCGGCCTGTTTGAACTGTCCATGGATGGAAGGCTGCAAAGCCCGCAAGCTGGGCATCCAGGAGCAATTGCCGCGCAAGGGCGATAGGGCCGCGCGTCCCTTGAAGCGCGGCGCGGCGTTCGTGGTGCGCGATGCGGCCGGTGCTGTGCTCCTGGTGAAGCGGCCAGAGACAGGTTTGCTTGGCGGCATGCTGCAACCGCCACTTGGTCCGTGGACGGAGGATTTTCCGTCAAAGACCGACGCGATGAAGCAGGCACCGTTCAGGGCGGAGTGGAAGAAGCGCGTTGGCCTGGTGCGCCATGGCTTCACGCATTTCGAACTGGAGATCGAGGTATATGTGGCTGAAGTTTCTGGGCGCCCCAAACACATCAACACCTGTCATCCCCGGCCGAGAGACGCGAAGCGGAGCGAGGCGAAGGGGACCCAGGCGTCAAAGTCTGGAAAGTCGGAAACACCTAGGTCCCCGTCCCTCGGACTGCTCATGCAGTCCTCGCCGGGGATGACAGATTTGTTTTGGATTGAAGAGTGGAGATTGAAGGACGTCGCGCTGCCGACGGTCATGCGCAAGATCGTCACGCACGGGCTTTGATTCAGCGCAAGCGGTAATACGCGCCTTTGTCCTTCGTATAGATGTTGATGATTTTCGGCGGTGCTATTTTGCCTTCCAGCAGGCCAAGGCAGACGTAGATGTTTCCATAGCCTTTGCGGTCCCAGGAAATGGGCGATCCGCACTTTCCGCAAAAGGTTCTGACGGTGCTGCGCGATGATCTGTAGGTCTTAAGCGTCCTGGCTTTGTCGACAACAAGCGCATCGCGCGCGACGCCGACGAATGCGCCGTGCATTCCGTAGTTCTTGCGGCATTGGCTGCAGTGGCAAAAGTAGGCGTCGTCAAGCGTGCCGATGAATGAGAAATGTACCGCGCCGCAGAGGCAGGAGCCGCGATGTCTTTTGCCACGCCGCTTGGCTTGTTTGCTCACACCAGATCGGCCCGTAGCCGCTGGCGCAGCACGTCAATCGGAATGAGCTTGCCCTTGTCTTCGTATTGCCAGAACGTCCAGCCGTTGCAGGCGGGAAGGCCCTGCACATGCGCGCCGATCTGGTGGATGGAGCCGGACGCTCCATCGCAGACCAGCGTGCCATCGGCGCGGACTTTCGCCTGATGTTTCTTCTGCGTGCCGCGCAGGATCGAGCCCGGCGGCAGCAGACCTCGTTCGACAACCCACCCAAAAGGAATTCGCGGTTCGCTCCGCTTCGATTTTGTGACTTCGATGGATTCTTTGTCCGCGGGCTCGATGCTCGCGATCCGGCGGCGCGCGACGCTGGCATATTTGGCCTCGCGCTCCAGTCCGATGAAGTGGCGGCCGAGACGGCGCGCGACCGCGCCGGTCGTTCCCGAACCGAAGAAAGGATCGAGGATCACGTCACCCGGCTTGGACGACGACAGGATCACGCGATGGAGCAGGCTTTCCGGCTTCTGCGTGGAATGGGCTTTTCCGCCCTTGTCGTCCTTCAGGCGCTCGCCGCCGGAGCAGATCGGCAGCGTCCAATCCGAGCGCATCTGCAGATCGTCGTTCAGCGCCTTCATCGCTTCGTAGTTAAAGGTATAGCTCTTCTGTTTCTGATCGCGCGTCGCCCAGATCATGGTCTCGTGCGCGTTGGTGAAGCGCCTGCCGCGGAAATTCG
>JBQCFD010000325.1:0-3793 GCA_051959625.1 Rhizomicrobium sp. | reverse complement strand
CATCGCGGTCACGACGCGCGTCGGCGGCGATGCGGGCGTCACCTTCGATGGCCGGGAGACGGCGCTGCCCAATCTGATGCAGCAGGCAGCGGAGAGTGTCTATCGCCAGACCCAGCCGTTCCGTTACGCGATCTATGTAGGCTCAGCTTATCCGCCCCCGAAAGGATACATGGAGCAGACGAGGCTTCTGGGCGATCTTGCAGTCAACGGGCCGGAAAGCGAGAAGCCCTGGGCTTATACTGTGTGGGCCTATGGCGCGCTCAATGGGGACAGAAACCTTCCCGAGGCGCTGCGCCGCGCACGCATTGCTGTCGCCTATGATCCAGATTTGCCTCTGGCCATCGGAAATCTGGCCGGTTTCGACAAAATCGCCGGCCATGATGCGGCGGCCATCGCCGACGCACAGCGGACGTTGAAAACGCTCGACGGTCCGGGCAGAAAAAAAGTGATCGCGCGTGCTGCCGCGGAATACAGGCCGCAATTTGAAGCGTTTCTCGCCGAAGAACGCGGCGATTGGAATGCGGCCCTCGCGCAATATGAAGCCCTGCGCGGCCTTCCCGATTTTGAGGGCCTTCACTGGAATTCGCTTTACGAGAGTGCATCGGACCTTGCGCTGCTGCACGATCCGCGCGGTTCGCGCGCAATGAATGCCCGCGACGATACCGAGCTCGAGCGCAGAACGGCTACGGGTTTCGGCTGGCAATTGCTCAGTTTGATATGGCCAGCCTATACGCGCGCGTCGCTGGCGGGCGATTGGGCTGCCGCGCGTCGCGATCTCCTGGATGTACTCGAGACGCAAGCTGCGAAGCAGCCTTACTCCGAGGTTCCGGACAAAATGCAGATATGGCCATGGCTTGCGCTCGCGGACGCGCATGTCGGCCGGTTCGCGGATGCGTGGTCGCGCATCGGCAAGTTGCCGCTGGATTGCTACGACTGCACCCGGATCCGCGGACAGATCGACACGGCACAGCGTCGTTGGTCCGGCGCGGCCTACTGGTTCGCACAGGCCACGCATCAGGCGCCGGATATTCCCTTTGCTTATTTGGACTGGGGCGAGATGCTCATGGCGAAAGGCGATCTTGACGGCGCCATCGCGAAGTTCGCGCTCGCCAATCAGAAGGGCCCGCATTTCGCCGATCCGCTCGAGATGTGGGGCGAGGCGCTGATGATGAAGAACCGCTCCGATCAGGCAATCGCGGAATTTGCGCAAGCGGGCAAATATGCGCCCAATTGGGGCCGCCTGCATCTGAAATGGGGCGAGGCTCTCTGGTGGAGCGGCGACAAGGCCGACGCGCGCAAACAATTCGCCATCGCGTCGGCCCTCGTTCTTACCCCGTCCGAAAGGTCCGAACTTGCCGCGCTGGCCCAAAGCTGAAGGGTTCTGATACGAGTGTTCTGCTGCGCGGCGCCGGGGGCCGGGAATATGGAAATACGCAAGCCGAAGGCGGTTCACGGTTGGCGCGAGTTGCTCAAGGAAATCGGCATCATCGTGATCGGTGTCCTGATCGCGCTGGGCGCGGAGCAGTCGGTCGAAGCGCTTCACTGGATGCATCAGGTGGATGCCGGTGAGGCGATCCTGAAGGGTGCTTTCGCGCACGAGGTGCAGAACGCAGCATTGCGGGATGCGCAAGGCCCGTGCATCACGCAGCGGCTCGCCTTCCTGTCATCGGTCGTGCAACGGGCGTCCGAAGATGGCCGGTTGCCTGCGCTGGATGCGGTCGGTCATCCGCCCTTCACGCCGTGGACGATCGGATCCTGGCAAGCCCTTGTCGCCAGCCAGACCGTCACGCATCTGCCGCGGCAGAAGATGATCGACTATTCCGTGATCGCGCAGACGACGACGTTTCTCAGCGGACTCAGCGATCAGGAAGAGGCGCAGTGGACGATCCTGGATACCATGATCGGCCCGGGCCGACGGCTGAGCGATGCCGAGGCGGAGCAATTGCGGGTGACATTGGCGCAAGCCTCCGATGCCAATGTCCTCATGGGCCGGACGGCGGATAATCTGCGCAACGCCGTGCGCGCGACCGGACTCGTCAAGCCGTCCGTATTCGACAACGCGGTAAGAAAGGCCTTGAGTGAAAGGGCGAAGGCTGCGATCTGCCGTCCCATGGCGGTGCCCCAAGGTATGAGAGCGAACGCACATGGTTGAACTCGCGGACAGCGCAGCATCTTCCCGGCACGGCACCTTCTTCGGCGAGCCGCGCGCGCTCGCCTATCTCGCCTTCACCGAGGCGTGGGAGCGCTTCTCTTATTACGGCATGACGGCGCTGCTGGTGCTCTATATGAGCCAGGCGCTGTTCCTGCCCGGCCATATCGAGAACGTGGCGGGCTTCACGGCCTTCCGCAGCGGGCTGGAATCGATCTTCGGCCCGCTCTCGCCGCTCGCACTCGCCTCGCAGATTTATGGCCTCTACACCGGCTTCGTCTATTTCACGCCGGTCTTCGGCGGATGGATCGCGGACCGCTGGATGGGGAGGCGCAACGCGGTGGTGACCGGCGCGATCCTGATGAGCGGCGGCCATATCGCGATGGCTTTCGATCAGTCCTTCCTGCTCGCGCTTGTTCTGCTCATCACCGGCTGCGGATTGCTGAAAGGCAACATCTCCACGCAAGTTGGCCAGCTCTATGCGGAGGACGACGCGGCAGGGCGCACGCGCGGCTATTCCATCTTCTCTCTGGGCATCAATGTCGGCGCCACCATCGGCCCGCTTGCCTGCGGATGGCTCGCGTATCGTTATGGCTGGCATGCGGGCTTCGGACTCGCGGGCATCCTGATGCTCATCGGACTTGCGACCTATCTGATCGGCTACCGCACGCTCACAGAGGAAACGCCCGAGGCCAACCGCACGAAGAGCGAAGCCGCGCCGCTTGGCGCGAAAGAGTGGCGCGTGATCGCGGCACTGGTGATCGCGATGGCGCTGACGGTTCCGCAATCCGTCGCTTACTATCAGAACTCCAGCATCGGGCTGGTATGGATCGACGCGCATGTAAATCTGGATTTCTTCGGCTTCCACATCCCGACATCCTGGTTCAATTCCATCGATCCCTTCATCAGCATCGTCTTCGTGCCGGTGTTGATCGCGTTATGGGGCTGGCAGGACCGCCATGGCGGCGAGCCGGGCGAGATCATGAAGATTTCCACCGGAGCCATTATCGCCGCCATCGCCAATTTCCTGCTGGTCGCGGGCGCGCTCACCATGACGCGCGTGTCGGCGCTGTTCCCCATCGCGTACGACGTGCTGCTCGGTATCGCCTTTCTCTATTACTGGCCGCCCTTGCTCGCGCTGGTCAGCCGCGCCGCGCCGCCGGGATTGAAGGCGACGCTGATAGGCGCGGCATTCCTCTCGCTCTTCGTCGGCAACATCCTCGTCGGCTGGGTCGGCACCTTCTACGAGCACATGACGCCCGCGGGCTTCTGGGCACTGGAAGGCGCGATCGCTGCGGGCGGTGCGGTGCTTGCCTTCATTCTCGCACGGCCGCTTCATCGCATGCTGGGGATGTGATGAGCGACACCACAGAGCGCAAGCCCGAAGGCGTGGCGAAACTTCTGGGCCTCGAAAAGGTGGTCGACAACGGCGCGCAGTCGGGCCGCGCGGTGCTGCATTTCCGCGCCACGATGGAGATGTGCCATTCCGGTGGCATCGTGCAGGGCGGTTTCGTCACCGGCTGGCTCGACATGGCGATGGCGAATGTCGTCCTGTCCAAGTCCAACTACGAACAGAACCTTCTCTCGCTGGAGATCAAGGTGAGCTTCCTCGCCTCCGCCGGGCCCGGCCTGGTCATCGCGGAA
>JBQCFD010000324.1:0-2026 GCA_051959625.1 Rhizomicrobium sp. | reverse complement strand
TGTAAAGCTCCACGAAATCATAGGCCTGCATCAGCGAGTAGTTGAACTCGAGGAAGGATAGAGGCTGCTCGCGGTCGAGGCGCAGTTTCACGCTTTCCATGGTCAGCATGCGGTTGACGGAGAAATGCCTTCCGACCTCGCGCAGAAACGGAATGTATTCGAGCTTGTCGAGCCACTCAGCATTGTCGACCATCAGCGCGTCCGACGGGCCATCGCCGAATTTGAGCAGGTGCCGCACGCCGGCGACCATGCTTTTCTTGTTCTCTTCGATCTTTTCCGGCGTGAGGATGAGGCGTGTCTCGTCCTTGCCCGATGGATCGCCGGCCTTGGTGGTACCGCCGCCCATGAGCAGGATGGGGCGATGGCCCGCCTGCTGCAGGCGGCGCAAGGTCATCAGCTGAACAAGGTTGCCGATATGCATGGACGGCGCCGTGCAGTCGAAGCCGATATAGGCCGTCACGCGCTCCTTCAGGAACAGCGCATCCAGATCTTCCGGCGCCGAGCAGTCGTAATAGGCGCCGCGCTCCACGAAGGTGCGGAGAAAGTCGGATTTGAAGCTGTGCGCGGCGGCGGACATGATATGTAACTCACGGCTGACTATTATTTCGGGTCTGTAGCACGCGGATGGCGGACGTTCAAAAAGTCATCGGTTTGATGAGCGGCACGTCGCTGGACGGCGTCGACGCCGCGCTGCTGGAAACGGATGGCGAGGATATTGCCGTTCCAGGCCCGGCGCTCGGCATGCCTTACGGCGCGGAAACGCGCGCAATGCTGCGGGAAGCGCTGGAGGAAGCGAAAGGCGTCGCCGCCGGAGCGCCGGTGCCATACTCGATCCGCGATGCCGAGCGGCGGCTGACCGAGGCGCATGCCGATGCGGTGAAGGCGCTGCTGAAAAAAGCTGGGCTGAGTGCTCAACAGGTGGCGCTGGTGGGTTTCCACGGACAGACGATCCTGCACCGTCCGGCGCAGCGCTGGACCTGGCAGATCGGGGACGGCGCGCTGCTCGCCAAGCTCACCGGCATCGATGTCGTCAACGATTTCCGCTCGGCGGACGTGAAGGCGGGCGGGCAGGGCGCGCCGCTGGTTCCGCTCTATCATGCGGTGCTCGCGCGCAATGCGAAGAAGATCGCGCTGCAGCCGCCGCTCGTCTTCGTGAACATCGGCGGCGTCGCGAACGTCACCTATATCAACGGCGACGAAATTCTGGCTTTCGATACCGGTCCCGGCAACGCGCCAATAGACGACTGGGCGATGAACCATACGAGGAAGCCGGTCGATGAGGGCGGTGCCCTGGCGCGGCAGGGCCGGGTGAACGACGAAGCGCTGGCGGAAATGCTCGACAATGATTTTTTCGAGAAGGTGCCGCCGAAGTCGCTTGATCGTCTGGATTTCGGACTCGACGCGGTCGATGGCCTCTCGCCCGCGGACGGCGCCGCCACGCTGACGGCGTTTACCGCGGCATCGATCGCGCGCGCACGCGAGCATTTCGCCGATATGCCGACGACATGGATCGTGATGGGTGGCGGACGCCACAATCCCGTGCTGATGGGCGAATTGCGCTCGCGCGTGAACGCGCCAGTCCTTGTCGCCGAAGATGCCGGCTGGAACGGCGATTTCATCGAGGCGGAAGCGTTCGCCTATCTCGCGATGCGCTCGGTGAAGGGATTGCCGCTCAGCCTGCCGACGACGACAGGCGTCGCGCGCGCGATGACCGGCGGCAAGCTACACCGGAAATAGTCCTTCGGGGCTCGCTACGCCCGTGCCTCAGGATGACGTCTGCTCGCTCTCGTCATGCGGAGCCCAGAAGCACTACCGGCCTTCGCGCGGACCCGTCATGCGCTTGTGCACATACGCCTCGACCGCTTCGAGCACATCGGCTTCGTGATTGTCGAAGAAATGGTTGGCGCCTTCGACCTTCTCGTAGGCGATCTTGATCCCCTTCTGGGCGGAGATGCGGTCCACCAGCTTCTGGGCGTCCGCTTCCGGAACCACCTGGTCTTTCGTGCCGTGCACGAACAGACCGGAC
>JBQCFD010000323.1:0-14765 GCA_051959625.1 Rhizomicrobium sp. | reverse complement strand
CGCCACCGACACCGGATCGAAGATCGCCAACGACGCGCTGCAGCTTCATGGCGGCTACGGATATCTGAAGGATTTCCCCGCCGAGCGGCACGTGCGCGATCTTCGCGTGCACCAGATCCTGGAAGGCACCAACGAGATCATGCGCGTGATCGTCTCCCGCGAGATGTTCCGGCAATGACGGATGAAGCCGAAGTCCTGTTCGAGCGCCGCGGCGCGCTCGGGCTCATTACTCTCAATCGCCCGAAGGCGCTGAACGCTCTCACGCACGACATGTGTGTGAAGATGAAGGCGCAACTTGACGGCTGGGCGAAGGATCGGGGCGTTAAATCCGTCGCCGTCCGTGGCGCGGGCGATCGCGCCTTCTGCGCCGGCGGCGATATCCGGGCGCTCTATGAATCGGGAAAGGCCGGGACGCCCTATGCGCTGGAATTCTATCGGGACGAATACATCCTGGACGCGACGATCAAGCATTATCCCAAACCGTATGTCGCCTTGATTCACGGCATCGACATGGGCGGTGGTGTCGGTGTTTCGGTGAACGGCTCCCATCGTGTCGCGGCGGAGAACATGGTGTTCGCGATGCCTGAGACCGGTATCGGATTGTTTCCCGATGTGGGCGGCTCCTATTTCCTGCCGCGCTGCCCAGGCGAGATCGGCATGTTTCTCGGGCTCACCGGCGCGCGCCTGAAAACGGCGGATGTGCTTTATGCCGGCATCGCCACCGAGTTCGTTCCAATGTCGCGCTGGGACACGCTGCTTCAGGCCCTGGCGGATGGCACGACGCCGGACGCTGTGATCGGTGGCCTCAAGGACAGCGTGGCCGACACTTTTCTGCTGGAGCGCCGCGCAATCATAGATCGCGTCTTCGCGCTGGATTCCGTCGAATCCATCCTTGCCGCACTCGATGCCGAGCATGAGGATTGGACGGACGATACGGCCAAGATCATTCGCACGAAATCGCCGACCAGCCTCAAGATCGCGTTTCGCCAGATACGCGAAGGCCGCACGCTCGACTTCGACGACTGCATGCGGATGGAATATCGCATGGTCAACCGCATCGTCGCGGGGCGCGATTTCTATGAAGGCGTGCGCGCGGTCATCATTGAAAAAGATAACGCACCGAAATGGCAGCCGCCTGAGCTGTCAGGCGTTTCCCAGGCGGATGTGGACGCTTATTTCGCGCCGTTGGGACAAAAGGAACTGAAGCTATGACCAACATCGCATTCATCGGCGTGGGCAACATGGGCGGCCCGATGGCTCGAAATCTCTTGAAGGCCGGTCACAAGGTGGCGGCGTTCGATCTCAGCGCGGCCGTTCTTGATCCCGTGTTGAAAGCCGGCGCCCAGAAAGCCGCCAGCGCGAACGACGCCGTCAAGGACGCGGATGTGGTGATCACGATGCTTCCGGCGGGCCAGCATGTCCGTCAGGTTTATCTGGACAATGGCGTTCTGAATGCCGCGAAGAAAGGCGCGCTGCTGATCGACTCCTCTACGATCGATGTCGACTCCGCGCGCGCCGTTCACGCCGCCGCGGAGAAAGCGGGCCTTCTGTTTCTCGATGCGCCCGTCAGCGGCGGTACCGGCGGCGCGGAGGCGGGCACACTGACCTTCATGTGCGGCGGCAGCGACGCCGCGTTCGAACGGGCAAAGCCGATCCTGGAGAAGATGGGCAAGAAGATAGCCCATGCGGGCGGGCCTGGAGCAGGACAGGCCGCCAAGATCTGCAACAACATGATGCTCGGCATTTCCATGATCGGCACCTGTGAGACGCTCGCGCTGGGCGAGAAACTCGGGCTGAAGGTGCAGAATCTGTTCGACATCATGTCGACGTCATCGGGCCAGTCCTGGTCGTTGACGACATATTGTCCCGTGCCGGGACCGGTGCCGACCGCGCCATCCAATCGGGATTACACGGGTGGCTTCGCGGTGGCATTGATGCTCAAGGACCTCAAACTCGCCCAGGCTGCCGCGCAATCCGCCGGTGCAAATACGCCGCTTGGTGCCGAAGCGGCACAACTCTATTCGCTGTTCGCGGCACAGGGCCACGCAGGAATGGACTTTTCCGGCATCATACAGATGCTTCGTGGCAAGGCCTGATTTACCCACTTTTAAGACCCATCGTTTTACTCTTAGTCAAATAAAACAGGTGGGCCTCGCCAAAAAAACGCGAGGGGTGGAAGATGACAGCGTTGGCAAAACCGCAAATTGCGGCCGCGCTCGAGAGCGCGTCGGTCGTCAGCAAACACTACATGGAGATGCTCAATCTCATCGAGAGATTGCATCGCCAGCTCCTTGATGTGATCAAGGACGAATTGGATCGCCGTGACGAGCGCGAGATAAACAGCGTGCAAGCGCTGCTGCTCTTCAACGTGGGCGACCAGGAACTGACAGCTGGAGAGCTGCGCACGCGCGGCCACTATCTCGGCTCGAACGTCTCCTACAATCTCAAAAAGCTGGTCGAAACCGGTTATGTCCATCACGAGCGTTCGGAGATCGACCGCCGCTCGGTGCTGGTCCGGCTTACCCGCAAGGGTGAGGCGGTGCGCGACATGCTGCGTGAGCTGTTCGAGCGTCACCTGATTTCGCTCGAAGCCGTTGGCAATGTGGGCGGGTCCGACCTCGACAGCATGAACGCCTGCCTGAAGCGCCTCGAGCGCTTCTGGATCGACCAGGTCCGCTTCCGTCTCTAAGTTTTCGTCGGCCCGCCGGCGACTCGTGCCTAGAATGGGCGGAGTCGCCGGAGCCGGCCGTGCAGAGTCTTTCCAACCATCTTCAGCATCATTGGCGCTTTTACGCGGCTGCCGTACTGGGCTGCCTGGTGTTCCTGTTCACCGGGGCATTGCCGTTCGCCGAGCGTGTCCTGGCTGCGGGCGACAGCTTCTTTCTCGTCTATCTGCTGGCGACGGCGGGCGCGATCTACCGCATCGACATTGAAGGCTTGCGCCGGAATGCCGCGCGCGACGACGAGGGGATTTTCATTGTCATCCTGATCGCGCTTGCGGTGATCGGGTTCTCGACTTATGCGATCGTCGTCGTGCTGCACGAGAAACATGTGCGTGCGCCGCTTTCGCTTGTGCTGGCTCTTTCCGGCGCGCCCCTGGGCTGGGCAGCGCTTCACACTATCGCGTCGTTTCACTACGCCAACTTGTATTACCGCAAGCGAAAGAAAGGCGTTCAGGGGCCGCCGCTGGAATTCAGGGACACCAAGGAGCCAGGCATCTGGGAGTTTCTCTACTATTCCTTCACGATCGGAATGACCGCACAAACGTCCGATACGAACGTCACGGAGACTGGCATGCGCCGGGCGACACTCGGGCACTCGGTTGTGTCGTTCTTTTACAACACGGCCATCATCGCGATGGCTGTCAATGCTGTCGTGGCCATGGCCTCCTGAGGTGAATTGGCGCCCGAAACCGGCCCGGCATGTGACAATTCGCATGGAAAGCGGCTTGAACCTTGGGTTATTCTAACGACATCAAGCTCTTGGGCCGGCAGGTCGATTTCGGGCGGACAGTAATGGCTTTTTCCTATGGTTCTCGTTTTCGCGACGCTCTCGCCGGGTTGCGGCGGGAGGGACGTTACCGCGTTTTCGCCGATATCGTCCGGCGCAGGGGCAGCTACCCGCAGGCGCTCTTCCATGCGGAACAGCAGAACGCTCGCCCCATAACGGTCTGGTGCAGCAACGACTATCTCTGCATGGGCCAGCATCCGAAGGTGCTGGCGGCCATGCACGAAGCCATCGAAACGGCAGGCGCCGGATCCGGCGGTACGCGAAACATCTCGGGCACGACGCACTATCATGTGGAGCTTGAGGCGGAACTCGCCGATCTGCATGGCAAGGAAGCGGCCCTGATCTTCACCTCCGGCTTTGTCTCCAACGATACGACGCTGGCGACGCTGGCAAAGCTGTTGCCGGGACTGATCGCATTCTCGGACGAGCAAAACCACGCCTCCATGATCGAGGGCATTCGCCATGGCGGCATCGAGAAGCGCATCTTCAAGCACAATGACATGGCCGATCTAGAGGCGCAGCTGCGCGCCGCCGATCCGAATGTGCCGAAACTGATCGCGTTTGAGTCCGTCTATTCGATGGACGGCGACTTCGCCCCGATCGCGACGATCTGCGATCTCGCCGACAAGTACGGCGCCTTGACCTATCTGGATGAGGTTCACAGTGTCGGTCTCTACGGTCCGCGGGGCGCGGGCGTGGCGGCGCGTGATGGCGTGATGGATCGCGTGGACATCATCGAAGGCACGCTCGCAAAGGCGTTCGGCGTTATGGGCGGCTACATCGCGGCCAGCGCGGATGTCGTGGACTGCATCCGCTCATTTGCGCCGGGCTTCATCTTCACGACGTCGCTTGCGCCGGTTCTGGCGGCGGGCGTGCTGGCAAGCGTGCGCCATCTCAAACAGAGCAACGCAGAGCGCGATGCACTGCAGGAACGCGCGACCAGGCTTAAATCACTCTTGCGGGAAGCTGGCCTTCCTCTCATGGAGACGCCGAGCCATATCGTGCCCGTCTTTGTGGGCGATCCGGTTCTTTGCGAATCGGTCTCGGATACGTTGCTGCGCGACCATTCGATCTACGTGCAGCCCATCAACTTTCCGACGGTTCCGCGGGGCACCGAACGCTTGCGGTTCACGCCGTCGCCGATGCACACCGATGCAATGATGGAACAACTGGTTCGCGCGCTCGACCAGGTGTGGACTGTGCATCGGCTCAAGCGCGCAGCCTGAACTCCATGCCGCCGGGCGGCAGCGAGATTTATATCGAATTCGTCGTTCAGGGCGCTGTCGCGAAAGTGACCGCGATCGACCCGAGAACGGGAACCGAAGCAAGCATCATCGGGCCCGCTTCGGCTTCACGCGCAGACCTTTCGCAAGCCGCGAAACGCAAGCTCGAATACGTCCTGAAGAAGCAAGGCGGCTGAACTATCCGCGCCGGCGTCCCTTATGAGCGGGTGCGTTCTTGCCCAGACCGATCTTCTTGGCGAATTCCGACCGCTGCGCCGCATAGTTGGGTGCAACCATCGGATAGTCGGCGGGCAGTCCCCATTTCGCCCGATATTCCTCGGGCGTCAGATTGTAGTTCGAGCGCAAATAGCGTTTCAGCATTTTGAGTTTTTTGCCGTCTTCGAGACAGACAATGAACTCGTTGGTCACCGATTTCTTCACCGGTACCGCCGGCTTCTGCGAGGTGAGTGCCTCGGAAACGCCAACGCCCGAAAGCGTCCCCAGCGTCGAGTGCACGCTTTTGATCATCGCAGGCAATTCACTTACGGGTAATGGGTTGTTACTGACATAGGCAGCGACGATGTCGCTTACCAGCTTCAGAAGCTCGTCGCTTCTGGCTGTGTGCCCTTCTAGAGGGTGACTCATGGACGTTTTTCCCTTCGGCGCGCAGTATTGTAATCGCGAAGCTATCGCCCAAGGGTTATGTGGAATCAAGACGGCCTCTCCGCACGCCATCGCGCATTACCGAACTGTGATTGCGGCGTATGGAACGGTTTGTAAGACCTTTTCTTCAAACCGCTGGAAACTATGTTTTGTTTCAACCTTGGAAAGCAGAAAACACTTGCAACCAATTCTGTTGGGACTGTTTGCCTAGAACTCGTCGAAGAGCGTAAAACAAATATGTGCATAACAGGATTGTGGGAATTCCAGCCGCCACGATCCTCGCCATTCCGGGCCTCGCACTGGCGCAACATCTGGTAAAGAGATAGGCCTATTCACACGATAGGTGCGTATCGGCACTAGGCTCCGGGCCTGGTCCGTGCGCGGCATGAAACGAGGCACGAATGGCAGCGGCATCAAGCGCGGCACAGCCGCAGAACTCCGGGTTTTTCACGAGGCGTCTGGCCGAAGCCGATCCGGAGATGTCGCGCGCGATCGGCGAAGAACTCGAGCGCCAGCGCGACAAGATCGAGTTGATTGCCTCCGAAAACATCGTCAGCCGCGCCGTCCTCGAAGCGCAAGGCTCGGTGCTTACAAACAAATATGCCGAAGGCTATCCGGGCCGCCGCTATTATGGCGGCTGCGAATATGTGGATGTCGCCGAAGAATTGGCGATCGATCGCGCCAAGCGCCTGTTCAACTGCGACTTCGCCAACGTACAGCCGCATTCCGGCGCACAGGCGAACCAGGCTGTGTTTTTCGCGCTGATGCAGCCCGGCGATACTTTCATGGGGCTCGATCTCGCGGCGGGCGGCCATCTCACGCATGGCTCGCCGGTCAACCAGTCGGGCAAATGGTTCAAGCCGGTGTCTTACACGGTGCGCCGACAGGATCATCGCATCGATATGGACGAAGTTGCCTCGCTGGCCAAAGAGCACAAGCCCAAGCTCATCATCGCGGGCGGCTCCGCCTATTCTCGCGTTATCGACTTCAAGCGTTTCCGCGAGATCGCGGATTCCGTCGGCGCCTTCTTTATGGTCGACATGGCGCATTTCGCGGGCCTCGTCGCCGGCGGCGTTCACCCGACACCGCTCGATCACGCGCACGTCGTCACCACGACCACGCACAAGACGTTGCGCGGTCCGCGCGGCGGTATGATCCTCTCCAAGGACGCGGACCTCGGAAAGAAGATCAATTCCGCCGTCTTCCCCGGGCTGCAAGGCGGGCCACTCATGCATGTGATCGCCGCGAAAGGCGTCGCGTTCGGCGAGGCGCTCAAGCCCGAGTTCAAGCTCTATGCGCGGGCTGTGGTGGACAACGCCAAGGCGCTTGCCGAAACGTTGCACGCGCAGGGCCTCGACATCGTGTCCGGCGGCACCGACACCCATCTGGCGCTCGTGGACCTTCGACCGAAGGGGGCGACCGGCCGTGACACGGAGCGGGCTCTCGACCGGGCATTCATCACCACCAACAAGAACGCAGTGCCCTTCGACACTGCCAAGCCGGCGATCACGTCGGGCATCCGCGTTGGCTCGCCTGCCGGCACTACCCGTGGATTCGGCCCGGCGGAGTTCAAGGAGATTGGCAAGCTCATCGTGGAAGTGGTTGACGCCGTGGCGAAAAATGGTGAAGCCGGTGATCCGGCCGTGGAAGCCAGCGTGCGTGAACGCGTCGGCGATTTGTGCCGCCGTTTCCCAATCTATCCTTAAGCGGAGCGTTCCAACTCATGCGTTGCCCCTTTTGTGGACACGACGACAGTCAGGTCAAAGACAGCCGCCCGAGCGAAGACAACTCGGCCATCCGGCGGCGGTGGCACTGCCCGGCCTGCGGTGGCCGCTTCACCACGTTCGAACGCGTCCAGCTGCGCGAATTGGTCGTGGTGAAGAAGAACGGCCGCCGTGAACCATTCGTTCGCGAGAAACTCGAGCGTTCCCTGTCTCATGCGCTGCGGAAGCGGCCAGTCGAACCGGAGCGCGTCGACCGCATGGTCACCGGCATCGTGCGCCGGCTGGAGAGCATGGGCGAAAACGAGATTCAGGCCTCCACCATCGGCGAGCTCGTCATGCAGGCGCTCGCGAGCCTGGACAAGGTCGCCTATGTGCGCTTCGCCTCGGTCTATCGCAATTTTCGCGAGACCAAGGACTTCGAAGCTCTCATTGGCGAAATGGAAGGCGTGGAGCGCGACTGAGGACCTGAAATGACGGCCACGGACGACCAGCACATGCGCCATGCGCTGGTGCTCGCCGCGCGGGCTCTTGGCCGAACCGGCACGGCGCCCTCGGTGGGCTGCGTCATCGTTTCGCCCGATGGACACGTTGTCGGTCGCGGACAAACCGGCGATGGCGGACGGCCGCATGCTGAGGCGGCCGCGCTGGCGCAAGCCGGGAGCACGGCGCGCGGCGCCACGGTCTACGTTACGCTCGAGCCCTGTTCTCATATCGGCAAAAAGGGACCGCCCTGCGCCGATGCGCTGGTGAAGGCGGGGGTGGCGCGTGTTGCCGTCGCAATGATCGATCCTGATCCGCGAACGAACGGGGCCGGCATCGCAAAGCTGCAAGCGGCGGGAATTGTAACGGCATCGGATGTGCTTCTTCCCGAGGCCGAAATGCTCAATCGCGGCTTTATCTTGCGGACCACGCAAAACCGGCCGCTCGTAACGCTGAAGGTCGCGCAAAGTGCTGACGGCTTTACGGCACGCGCGCCGGGTGAGCCGCAATGGATCACCGGCGAAGATGCGCGCCGCTTTGGTCATCTTCTGCGCGCGAAGCACGATGCCATTCTGGTGGGCATCGAAACCGCTATCGCGGACGACCCCGAACTGACCTGCCGGCTTCCAGGTCTCGAGAAATATTCACCGATCCGCATCGTTTTTGACAGCAAATTGCGGCTCGATCCGAATTCGAAGCTTGCGCGAACCGCGCGCTCGATCCCGACGCTTGTTTTCACCGTTCGGGACGGCGGAGCGGAATTGTGCGCTCTGGACGTCGAGATCATTCGTGTCGATGCCGATCGCGACGGTCACGTGAGTATTCCGGCTGCTCTTCGCGTGCTCGCAGAGCGCGGCATCATGCGGCTCTTGGTCGAGGGCGGTGCAACGGTGCATTCGGCATTCCTGAGCGCCGGATTTGCCGACCGTCTCGAAATCTTCACGGCGCCCATGTCGCTCGGGAATAGCGGACGCGGCGGCATCGATGCTCTGACACAGCGGAAACTAGCCGAGGCCCCAAATTTTGTGCGGTTAAGCAGCCGGAAACTCGGTCAGGATCGTCTGGAAAGCTACGCGGCAAAGGCATAGAAGGGCGGAATGTTCACGGGAATTGTCACCGACGTCGGCCAGCTCCGCCACATCGAGAAGCGTGGCGAGACCCATCTCGTCATCGCGACGCATTACGACGTTTCAACCATCGATATCGGCGCGTCCATCGCATGTTCGGGATGCTGCATGACGGTTGTGGACAGGGGCAACGCCAACGACCGCTGGTTCGCCGTCACGGCTTCGGGTGAAACGCTGTCGAAGACGACACTGGGAGACTGGAAGGTCGGCGACGCCATCAATCTCGAGCGTCCCATGCGCGTGGGGGACGAACTTGGCGGCCATATCGTCACCGGTCATGTGGATGGGATCGCCGAAATCGTCGCTATGAAGCCGGAAGGCGAGTCCACCCGCGTGGTGCTGCAGGCGCCGATCGCGCTTTCGCGTTTCATCGCCCCAAAGGGATCCATTGCGCTGGACGGGGTGTCCCTGACGGTGAATGAGGTCGATGGTTCGCGATTCGGCGTGAACATCATTCCTCATACCTGGAAGGTCACGACCTTCGGCCGCCAGAAGGCCGGCGCGAAGGTCAATCTCGAAGTCGACCTGATGGCGCGTTACGTGGCGCGATTGGTGAAGTCATGAACGTTTCGGTTTATCACGACTATATCTCCGCGATCGAAGACGTCATCGAAGACGCCCGCAACGGCCGGATGTTCATTCTCATGGACGCGGACGATCGCGAGAACGAAGGCGATCTCGTCATTCCCGCGCAGATGTGCACGCCGCAGGCCGTGAACTTCATGGCGAAGAACGGCCGCGGCCTGATTTGTCTCGCGCTGACGCAGGAACGCGCGAACGAACTCAACATCCCGATGATGACGCAGGTGAACGGCACGCCGAACCAGACGGCATTCACCATTTCCATCGAGGCCAAGGAAGGCATCTCGACCGGCATTTCCGCGCATGACCGGGCGCACACGATTTCGGTGGCCATCGATTCCACAAAGGGCCGCAACGACATCACATCGCCCGGTCATGTGTTTCCACTTGTCGCGCGCCACGGCGGTACGCTTGTGCGGGCAGGGCATACCGAAGCGGCTGTCGATATCGCGCGCCTCGCCGGATTGAACCCCGCCGGTGTCATCTGCGAGATCATGAACGACGATGGCACAATGGCGCGGTTGCCCGATCTGGTGCCTTTCGCCCAATTGCATGGCCTGAAGATCGGTACGATCGCAGACCTGATCGCCTATCGCCGGAAATACGATCATTTCGTCAAGCGGACCTTCGAAGGGCTGTTCGAAAGCCACAATGGCGGCACCTGGAAGATGTTCGTCTATGTGAACGAACTCGAATATGCCGAGCATATCGCGCTGGTGAAGGGCGACATCACCACGCCCGAGCCGGCGATGGTTCGCATGCACGCCATCAACGTGTTCAGCGACGTCCTCGCCTGGGCGCCATATGAGCGCGATGTGCTGGGCGAGTCGATGCGCATCATCGCCAAGGAGGGCAGAGGTGTCGTCGTGCTGCTGCGCTCCACGCGCCCGACCTTCGTCTCCGATGTCGTCACCCGGCGCACGCAGGATGACGCGGATCGACGCCGGGTGAAGGAATATGGCGTCGGCGCGCAGATTCTGCTCGACCTTGGCGTCAAGGACATGGTTCTTCTCACCGATACGCCGGAAAAGAAGATCGTGGCGCTGGATGGATACGGCCTGAACATCGTTGGCACCCATCCCATCCGCAATCGCGAGGCCTGATGTTGAAGCCGAATATCCTGATCGTCGAAGCACGGTTCTATTCCCACATCGCGAATGCCTTGCTGGACGGCGCGACGGCAGCGCTCGACGCCGGTGGCGCGAGTTTCGAACGCGTGTCGGTTCCGGGCGCGCTGGAGATTCCGCCGGCGATTGCGCTCGCGGCGCGCACCGAGGGTCAAAGCGGCAAAGGTTACGATGGCTTCGTTGCGCTGGGATGCGTGATCCGGGGCGAGACCTATCATTTCGAAATCGTCTCCAGCGAATCCGCGCGCGGGTTGATGGATCTGGGGATCCGGCAGGGCCTCTGCATCGGAAACGGCGTGCTCACGGTGGAGAACGAGGAACAGGCACTGGTGCGTGCGTCCGTCACGGGCGGAGACAAGGGCGGTGACGCCGCAAGAGCCTGTCTGGCGCTCATCAATTATCGTTCCAAGCTGGGTCTGCGATGACCGGCGGCGATCGCGCAGCCTCAGCAGAGCGGCGTGCAGCGCGGCTTGCGGCGGTGCAGGCTCTTTACCAGATGGAGCTGACGGGTACGGACGCCGAAGAAATGGCGCTCGAATTCTCGGATCACCGCTTCGGCAAGGAAGTGGAGCTTTCTCCCGCCGGGCCGCCGGACGAAGCGTTCTTTGGCACCATCGTGCGCGGCGTTCCAAAGCATCAGGTCGAGATCGATCGCTCCATCGCGCGCTGTCTCTCATCGGACTGGAAGCTCGAACGCATCGATTCCGTCCTGCGCGCCGTCCTGCGGGCAGGGGCTTTTGAACTGATCGACCGCAAAGACGTCCCCGCCAAGGTCGTGATCGACGAATATGTCGATATCGCCCATGCCTTTTTCGAGGGCGACGAGCCGGGTTTCGTGAACGCGGCGCTGGACAAGCTCGCGCATAGAAAGCGCGCACCGGAATTCGGGGAGACACCGCCCGATGACGAACTCCAGTTCTGACGACCGGCCCGGCGAATTCGAGCTGATCGCAAAACTGTTCGCGCCGCTGTCCGCGCATGCGCCGGGCGCATATGGCCTTACCGATGACGCGGCCGCGTTCCATCCCGCGGCTGGAGAGGACGTTGTCGTCACCGCCGATCTTTTGAGCGAAGGGGTGCATTTTCGCGGCGACGACCCGCCCGCACTGATCGCGAAGAAGGCGTTGCGGGTGAATCTCTCCGATCTCGCGGCCAAGGGAGCTGTTGCGCAAGGCTATCTGCTGTCTCTCGCCCTGCCGCAAGATTGGACGACATCATGGATGGAATCTTTTGCGCGAGGACTTGCGGAAGATCAGGAGCAATTCTCCGTTTCCTTATGGGGCGGCGACACGACGGCCACGCGCGCCGCGCTGACGATTGCGATCACCGCGTTTGGCACCGTGCCTGCCGGGACGATGGTCCGACGCAACGGCGCGAAACCGGGTGATCGTGTTTTTGTTTCCGGCACGATCGGAGATGGGGGAGGTGGCCTGGACGTACTCTCGGGCAAACGGATTCAGGGTAGCCCCGCCGAACGAAACGCACTCGCGGAGCGCTATCAACTGCCGACGCCGCGGCTCGCGTTGGGGCGCGCGCTGCGCGGGGTCGCGACGGCAATGCTCGATATCTCCGACGGATTGCTGGCGGACCTCGGGCACATCGCGGATACGTCGCGGGTCGGCATCGCGGTCGATGCGGCGCTTGTGCCTTTGTCCGGCGCCTACCGGTCCGTCATCGGTCACGACGAGAAGGCCGTGCTGGGCGCCGTCACCGCGGGCGACGACTACGAGCTTGCCTTCACCGCACCGGAGGCCGCCCGGGGCGCCGTGGCGCAGGCCGCTGCCGCCACCGGCACAGCCGTGACGGAGATCGGCAGCGCGATCGCCGGCCGTGGCGTGACATTGCTTGGCGGGGATGGCCGCGAGATTCCAGCCCCGCGAAAGGGGTATCGTCATTTTTGAGTCGTTCACTGTCTTTTAGGGTTGGCGGACGAGGCTTGGCGCCCTGCGCATCATCGCTCTGACGGTTGCTCGTCTATTCGCTCTGGCGGCCGGGCCCGGCGTCGCGGCGGACTCCAAGGCGTCCGATAAGCCCGCGACCACCCCCGGATCGAGCGTGGAGATGCCCTACCTGATTGCACCACTTTCGGTGGGCGGCACGCTGCAGGGCTATGCCTACATCTCCAGCAAGATCGTGGGCGCATCGCCCGCGGCGGCCATCGAGATTCGCGAGAAGGTCCCGTTCATCCAGGATGCTTTCGTCCGCGACGTAAACGCGTCTGCTGTCGGCAAGCCCGACGATCCCATGACCGTGGATAACGCCGTACTGGCTGCGCGCCTGCTGGCTCTGGCCAAGAAGGTCATGGGGCCGGGCAAGGTCGTCGATCTCAAATTGATGCAGGTCCAGGTCAGTCCGCTGCAGCCCAAGACGGACATTGGAAACGGCCCTTCCTGAGCCATTCCGGGCCATTTTTCGCACCCGGAAATATTGCGTCGCTCTGCCGGTTTTGGCATAGGTCAGCCGCCCTTGAAGCGGTGGGTCTGTTCCGGCCGGCCATGGGGACCGGCCACGTATTTGGCGCCGGCCGGGGTATCCAAAAACGCAAGAGGGAAACCATGGGTTTAGAGCTTGAACTCGTCCTCGTCTGCGGCGTGCTCGCACTGCTGTATGGCGCCTGGACGATCCGCTCCGTGCTGAGCCAGAGCGCAGGCACAGAGCGCATGCAGGAAATCGCCGCAGCCATTCAGGAAGGCGCCGCGGCCTATCTCAACCGCCAGTACACGACCATCGCCATCGTCGGCGTCGTGATCTTCGCGCTGGCCTTCTGGATCTTCGGCTGGCAGGTCGCGGTCGGTTATCTGATCGGCGCCGCGTTCTCCGGTCTGGCCGGCTATATCGGCATGAACGTTTCGGTGCGGGCGAATGTGCGCACCGCCGAATCCGCCCGTCACGGACTCGCTGCCGGTTTGTCGGTGGCTTTCCGCTCGGGTGCTGTGACGGGTCTTCTCGTCGTCGGCCTCGGCCTTCTGGCGGTTGCCGGCTACTACGCGTTCCTGCGTTACGGCCTGAACCTCGATATCGCCGACGAAACGCAAGGGCGCATCGTCACCAACGCGCTTGTGGCGCTTGGCTTCGGCGCCTCGCTGATCTCGATCTTCGCCCGTCTCGGCGGCGGCATCTTCACCAAGGGTGCGGACGTCGGCGGCGACATGGTCGGCAAGGTCGAAGCAGGCATCCCCGAAGATGATCCCCGCAACCCGGCGACCATCGCGGACAACGTGGGCGACAATGTCGGCGATTGCGCCGGCATGGCGGCCGACCTGTTCGAGACATACGCGGTGACGACCGTGGCCACCATGGTTCTGGCCTCGATCTACTTCACCGCCGAACTCAAATCCGCGCTGATGCTCTACCCGCTCACCATCGCGGGCATGTGCATCATCACCTCGATCATCGGCTCGATGTTCGTTCGTCTGGGATCGAGCAACTCGATCATGGGCGCGCTGTACAAGGGCGTGATCGCGACCGGCGTTCTTTCGCTCATCGGCCTGTGGCCGCTCACCGACTGGATCGTGGGATTGAACACCATCGTGGCGCAGTCGCCGACCCATCTGGTGACCGGCAAGACGCTGTTCTTCTGCGGCGTCGTCGGTCTTGCCGTTACGGGCGCGATCGTGTGGATCACCGAGTACTACACCGGCACGGGCTTCCGTCCGGTGAAGGTGATCGCGCAATCGTCCGTCACCGGACACGGCACGAACGTCATTCAGGGCCTCGCGGTGTCGATGGAGTCGACGGCGCTTCCGGCGCTGGTGATCTGCGTCGGCATCGTCGTCGCCAACTGGCTTGCGGGCCTCTTCGGAATCGCGATCGCGGTTTCGACGATGCTGTCGCTGGCCGGCATGGTCGTAGCGCTGGACGCGTTCGGTCCGGTGACCGACAACGCGGGCGGCATCGCCGAAATGGCGGGCCTCGAAGGCGACGTTCGCAAGACGACCGATGCGCTCGACGCGGTGGGCAACACGACGAAGGCGGTGACGAAGGGTTACGCGATCGGCTCCGCCGGTCTCGGCGCGCTCGTCCTGTTCGCGGCCTACACATCCGACCTGCAGTACTTCATCGGGCACTCGGACACCTATCACTACTTCGCGGGCCTGCAGGTTCCGAGCTTCTCGCTCGCGAATCCGTGGGTCGTGGTCGGTCTCTTCATCGGCGGTCTTCTGCCTTACCTCTTCGGCGGTATCGCAATGACGGCGGTGGGCCGTGCTGCCGGCGCCGTGGTGGAGGAAGTGCGCAAGCAGTTCCGCGAGATGCCCGGCATCATGCAGGGCACGCAGAAGCCGAACTACGCGCGCGCGGTTGACCTGCTCACCAAGGCTGCGATCCGGG
>JBQCFD010000322.1:0-18032 GCA_051959625.1 Rhizomicrobium sp. | reverse complement strand
CAAAGCACGGCGATAGTCGAGCGCGAGCATAATAGTCAAAATGCCGTCGGCGGCGAGGAACGCCGTCAGCACGAGTGTAAGTGAAAGCGCGCCGCCGGCCGGCCAGCCGAACAGCAACACCCCCGCCACGATGGCCACTAGCGACGAAAGAATCGCCCACCAGAATCCAGGCGCGTGACGGCCGATCACTGTGGTGATCAAACCGAATACGCCGCCAATGAAAAGAAGCCATCCGAAAAGAATCGCGACGGCGATGCTGGCGAGGGGCGGAAGGATTAGAGCAATGACGCCCAGCACCACGAGCACCACGCCTTCAAACAGGAAAAGCTGCCAATGTGCCTGGAAGGTGTGCTCCGCTCTCAAAGGCAATCCGGTATCGGTCATGAAGTGCCCTCTCGCTACGTCAACCGCATCTTAGCATTTCGGCGCGGCGGCAAAAGCCCGCCACGTGGCGCGCAAATCTGGTACCACCTTCCGGGGAGGCGGCGGACATGTGGCTGCGGGGCAGGCTAGCAAGGGCCGATAAGCTCTATGACGGGCTGGCGACGGTCGAGGAACGCGAACGGGCATATGAAGCCTTTGTCACGCGGAATCTGCCGCGCAATTTCGCCGGCCACTTTCTGCACGGGACATTGGGGCTGACCGGCTTCCGCCTGATCAATACCCCAACTTTTGTTCCGGCATATCTTCACCTGCTGTCGGGTTCGGACGCGATCACGGGACTGGGGCTGGCGCTTCAGCAGCTCGGCGGCATGATCTCTCCAATCGCCGGTGCCACGGCCATCGAGCATCGCCGTTATGTGATGCCGGTCACGATGACGCTCGGTACTCTCATGCGTATGCAGGTGCTGGGTCTCGCGGTGGCGGGGTGGTTTCTGAGCGGCAAAACGCTGCTCGTCGCCATCATCGCGTTCCTGTTTCTCTATGGGTTGTTTTCCGGTTGGCAGAATGTCGCGTTTCAGTATCTGCTCGCGAAAGTCATTCCGATTTCGCGCCGCGGACGGCTGCAGGGCTATCGCAACATGGTCGGCGGACTGATCGCCGCGCTGCTGTCGTATGCCGCCGGCCGCTATTTCGTCGGGCCTAATCTGTTCGGCAACGGATATGGCGTGACGTTCATGACGGCCTTTTTCCTGACGAGCATGGGACTTTTCGCGATCTACGTGATGATGAAAGAGCCCGAGCTTCCGACGCTGAGGCCGCGCATGCGAACAATGGAGCGGTTGTGGGAAGCGCCGGGCATCTTTCGCAGCGACAAGGGCTTTCGCAATTTCATGATTGCGCGAACGGTCGCGATCTCGGGCCGCATGGCGACGCCGTTCTATATAATCTATGCCGCGCACACGGTTTCGCTCAGCGGCGCGACGATCGGTGTCTTGTCATTTGCCTACTTGATTGCCGACACGATGACGAATCTTGCCTGGGGCCATCTCGCGGACCGATCGGGATTCCGTTCTTCCTTTATCGGGGCGTTGATAATCTGGATATGCGCGACCCTGCTTCTGATGAGCGTCCACACGCTACCCTTTTTCGTGATCGCTTTCTTCGGATTGGGGGCGGCCAATTCCGGTTACCAGATGAGCGCGCAAAATATCGTGTTCGAATTCGGACACCGCGACGAGATGGCGATGCGCCTGGCGCTTTCCAATACCGCGGAAAGCTCCATGGCCGCGCTCGGACCGCTCGTGGGGGGCATCGTCGCCGGCGCTTTCGGTTATCACGCCGTGTTTGGTATTTCCGCGGCGCTGCTCGTTGCGGCGCTGATACTCATGGTCGTGCTCGTGGAAGAGCCGCGCCGGCGCTGGTTGGCACAAGGCTAAGCGACAAGATCCTGCTGATCTGGATGGCGCTGGAACCATGCGACGGCATAGGGACAACTTGGGTGGAGCCTGAACCCTTGCGAGCGGGCCATGGCTGCAATGCCTTCCATTAGCCGTCCGGCCGTTCCCTTGCCGCGCAAGGCCATTGCCGCTTCGACATGCGGGATCACATAGACGTCGCCGTGCTTCCGGTACGTCGCAAATGCAAGCTCGCCATTCTCTTCCAACTCAAAGCGGTTTGCCGGCTCATTCTTGACGACGCTCACACTTTCACCATCAGTTTGCCCTTGTTCTTGCCGGCAAACATACCGGCGAGAGCTGACGGCATCTTCTCGAATCCCTCGACGATATCGACCGGCGCTCTAAGCTTGCCCTGTTCGAGCAGCCGCGCCAATGCCGCTTCGGCTTGCAGTCTGCGATTGTAGAAGTCCATCACCACGAAACCTTCCATACGGATGCGCTTGGTGACGAGGAACCCTGGAACACCAGCCGGTCCTGGCGCGGGGGTTGCGGTGTTGTATTGGGATACGGCGCCGCAGCAAACGACCCGCCCGAACAGATTCATCCGGCGCAGGGCCGCCGCCAGTACGTCGCCACCCGTATTGTCGAAATAGACGTCGATGCCGTTCGGGCAATGCGCCTTGAGCGCCTTGTCGAGATTTTCCGTCGTATAGTCCACGCATCCATCGAAACCGAGTTCGTCGACGACCCATTTCACTTTGTCGCCGCGCGTGGTGCCGATGACGCGGCACCCGGCGATCTTGGCGAGTTGACCGGCGATGGAGCCGACGGCACCGGCCGCGCCGGAGACCAACACGGTTTCGCCCGGACGCGGATGACCGACATCCAGCAATCCGAAATAGGCGGTGAGCCCTGTGATGCCGAGCACCCCCAATATATGTTCCGGCCGATGCTTTCGATCCTGCTTGGTAAGCGCGCGATCGGGGGAGGCGGAGAATTCCTGCCAGCCGAATTCGCCGCTGACGACGTCACCGGGTGCGAATTTCGCGGAATTGGATTTAACGACTTCACCCAATCCCCAGCCGGCCATCACGTCGCCGGGATTAAGCTGCGAGCGATAGGTCGCCCCCTGCATCCATGCGCGACTTGCAGGGTCGAGAGAAAGATAGGTGGATCGCACGAGAACTTCGCCGTCGCCCGGCTCGGGCATCGCAGCGTCCCGCAGATCGAAATTTTCCGGTCCGACCTCGGCATTCGGCTTTCGGGCGTAAATCCATTGACGGTTGGCCATGTCATATCCTCCCTGCGCGGGGACCAGATTGACTTTATTTGAGACGGATTTCTAATCCTCTTTCAGCGGGGGAGGGTAAAATGAGGGTTATATGGCGCGCGTTGTGCGCGGGGGTTCTTCTATTCTTCGGGATTTTCGTTCCACCTGCTTCGGCGGCGGACCGCACCGTAGTCGTGGTGTTGTTTGACGGCTTCTCGCCGGCAATGATGGATGCCTCGCAACCCACGCCCAACTTCAACGAGATCAAACGCGAAGGCGTGTGGTCGCGGCACCTGGTGCCGGCCTTCCCTACGATTTCGCTCGTCAATCATACGACTTTCGCCACCGGCTGTTGGCCGCAGCATCACGGCATCATGTCGAATACGTTCTACGATCCCAAGCTGGGCTTGTTCGGGTCGAAGTCGGCGACGAACGACAATGATGCGGATTGGCATACCGGCTGCCAGTCGATGTGGGAGGCCGCCGAGAAGCAAGGCGTACACGCGGCCGTCTACAATTGGGCCGGGCGCTGGTCCGGCAAGCGCGGAATGCTGGCGACATTCGCCAACCCACTGGTGCCCTTCAAAATGCGGCCGTCCGATGACTGGGTGATCGCACAAGGCATCAAGGAATTGCGGGATTCAGGGCCGAACCATCCTCGTCTGATCGCGCTCTATATGCAGGGACCGGACGACTATGCGCACTATCACGGGATAACATCGCCTGAAACGATCGCTGCCGTCCGCAAAGCGGATTTCTATGTCGGCGAATTGATGGATGCGATCCGCAAGCTTCCGCCGGGACGCGAGGCCACGCTCGTTGTCGGGACCGATCACGGCATGATCAGTGTGGGACCCATGGTCAACATGACCCGGCTGATGAACATGTATGACATCAAGGGCCGTGTCGCGGCTGACGGCGCGACGGCGTTTCTCTATCTCGACAAGGGCGAAAGTACCGAGCGCGTCGCGCGCGCGCTGACGAAATTCAAATACGCATTCGACGTCTATCGGCGCGGCCATTTCCCGTCCTTCGCGCATATGGGGTCGGGGCCGCGCGTGGGTGATTTGATGGTGTTGGCTCATCCGCCCTACTGGGTGGTGGACGACACCGTGTTTCCAAGCTGGGCGTTTGCGCTCGGCGTAAATCATCTTTGGCCGCCGATCTTCGTCCCGTTCACCGGCGGTCTAAAAGCGACGCACGGCTACGACCCGCGCATCGTGCAGATGCATGGCATCTTCTATGCCTGGGGCGCCGGTATAGCGAAGGGCCGGGAAGTGAAGCGATTGGACATGATCGATATTCACCCCACCGTCATGGCGCTTCTGGGGCTGAAGCCCGGTCAACCATCCGACGGCAAGATCGTCACCGGAGCGCTCTCCGAAAAATAACAGAAGGTCGCGCATTCAGGTGTAACGAAGCGATGGTTCGCTGCGTATCAGCCATGAACGCGCATGGACCCTTCGGTCCCGACGCGGGCACGATGTGACCTGCCCGCGGAGAGCGCACTTTCGGAGGACTCCATGTCTCGTATTCTTATGCTTACCGCGGCGGCCACGATGTTGATGGCCGGTCAGGCCTTCGGTCAGGGCAATGCGATGTCGAGCGGCAACGCCATGTCTGGCGGCTCGATGGCCCACAACACAATGGACGCCGGCCACGGCACGATGACCCACAACTGCACGAAGAATGCCATGGCAGGCAATACAATGGCTTCGTCGAACGGCAATATGTCCTCGAACAATTCGATGGCCGGAAGCTCCATGGCGAAAGCTGGGACGAATTGCGGGAATGACACGTCCCATGCGAATAACATGAGCAGCCCGCACGGCAATATGGGCCATTGACTTCCTGGCGCGCAAAGCAGCTCCGGCCGAAAGGCCGGGGCTATTTTGCTTTCGCCGGCTCGCGGTTCATCCAGGGCAACATCAGCCCGATGGGAACGATCCAGAGCGTCCCTGCGATGGCGTAGTAGAGGAAGGTCACAAGCCCGCCTGCGTGCGGCAGGAGCTTGATCGCGAAGATCATGGCCACGAAGGCGTAAACGGGAATCCAGATCACCATAACAATCGCGCCGATGAGCTTCTTGGTGCGAGGAGACATGGAATCCTTTCCGGCCGGGGGAGGGAAGATGCGACGGCAAGGCCGGCGAAACAAGGTATTGGCGCGCGCCGTTCGCCGCATGGATTTCGCGCGGAATGCCCTCTAAACCGGCGCAATGAGCCTTTCCGCCCTTGAAAGCCGCCGCGCGGTCGGCATATGGCTTCTGGCCGTGGCCGCGATCATCGCCTGCATGGTGGTGGTCGGCGGCCTGACGCGGCTGACAGGCTCCGGGCTTTCGATCACAGAATGGGACCCGATCGTTGGCGCGATCCCGCCGCTCAATCACGCAGAATGGATGGACGCGTTCCACAAATATCAGCAGATCCCGCAATACACGCGCGAGAACGCCGGGATGACGCTGGAAGGGTTCAAGGGCATCTTCTGGTGGGAATGGTCGCATCGCCTGCTGGGGCGGCTGATCGGGGTGGTGTTCTTCGTGCCGTTCCTGTGGTTCGCATGGCGCGGCGCGATCACGCGGAAGGAAATTCCGCGCATGATCGTCCTATTCCTGCTGGGCGGACTGCAGGGTTTCGTCGGCTGGTGGATGGTGGAGAGCGGTCTTGAAGTGCGCGTGTCGGTCTCGCAGTACCGGCTCGCGATCCATCTCGGCGTGGCGCTGATCCTGTTCGGCGCGATCCTGTGGACGGCGCTCGAATATCTGCGGCCGAAGATTGTCGAGGCCCGCGCCTCCTATTCGGGATGGGGACTCGCATTTGCAGGGCTCGTCTACTTCCAGATGCTGCTGGGCGCGATCGTGGCCGGATTGCACGCAGGTCTCATCTACAACACCTGGCCCAGCATGGATGGCCGCTTGGCGCCGGAGGATGCCTTCTTCTTCTCACCGTGGTGGACGAACTTCACGGAGAATGCCGGTCTCGCCCAGTTCGACCACCGCATGATCGCCTATCTCGTCGGTATTGGCGCGTTCGCCCTTTGGCTGCGCGGCAGGCGGGCGCGTCTTGCGGGGCTCGCGCGCACGAGCGGCGATGTGGTGTTGGGCATAACGGGGCTACAGATCATCCTCGGAATCCTGACGCTGCTCAATCAGGTGCCGGAAGCGTTGGCGGCGACGCACCAACTCACTGCAGTCGCACTGCTCGCGAGCGCGCTATGGCATGCCTATGAGCTGCGCAACCACGCGACGTCTCTACGTCCTCAGCCTGCCGCCGTCATCGCCTGATCGAGATCGCGGATGATGTCTTCGGCGTTTTCGATCCCGATGGACAGCCGGATCACGTCGTTGCCGGCGCCGGCCTTGGCGCGATCCTCGTCGCTCAACTGGCGGTGCGTCGTGGAGGCCGGATGGATAATGAGGCTGCGCGTGTCGCCGACATTGGCGAGATGGCTGATGATGCGCACATTGTTCACGATGCCCATGCCGGCATCGAACCCGCCTTTGACGCCGAAGGTGAACACCGCGCCGGCGCCCTTCGGGCAATAGGTGCGATGCAAATTGTAGCACTCGTTGTCTTCCAGTCCGGCGTAGTTCACCCAGGCGACTTTAGGATTCTGCTTTAGCCAGCGTGCGACTGCGAGGGCATTGTCGCAATGCTTCTGCATGCGCAACGGCAGCGTCTCGATGCCATTGATGATCATGAAAGCATTGAAGGGCGATAGCGCGGGGCCTAAGTCGCGCAACCCCAGAACGCGGCACGCCGTGGCATAGGCAAGATCGCCGAACGTCTCCCACAGACGCATGCCGTGATAGGACGGGCAGGGCTCGGATAATGTAGGAAATTTGCCGCTGCCCCAATCGAACTTGCCCGAGTCCACGATCAGTCCGCACATGGAGTTTCCATGGCCGCCGAGGAATTTCGTTCCGGAGTGCAGCACAATGTCCGCGCCCCATTCGATGGGGCGGATGAGGTATGGCGTGGCGAAGGTATTGTCCACGATCAGTGGCACGCCCGCGTCATGTGCGATGCCCGCGATGGCTTCGATGTCGGTGATGATGCCTCCGGGATTGGCGATGCTTTCGATGAATACCGCTTTGGTACGGCTGTCGATTGCCCCGCGGAAGGATTCGGGATCGCGCCCGTCGGCGAAATGGGCATGCCAGTCGAACTTGGCAAAGCCCTGCGTAAGCTGGTTGATCGACCCGCCGTAAAGCTGGCGCGCCGCAACGATGTTGTCGCCTGGGCCCATCAGCGTGTGGAAGGCGATGAGTTGGGCTGCGTGCCCGCTTGCCACCGCCAGGCCCGTGCGGCCGTTCTCCAGCGCCGCGATACGCTCCTCCAGCACCGCATTGGTGGGATTCATGATGCGCGAATAGATGTTGCCGAAGACCTGCAGGTTGAACAGCGCAGCCGCATGGTCCGCGCTCTCGAAAGCGAAGGCCGTGGTCTGGTAGATCGGCGTGGCGCGCGCGCCGGTGGCGGGATCGGGCTGGGCGCCGGCATGAACGGCCAGCGTGTTGAAGCCATATTCTTCCATTGAAAACTCCCGTCACGGGTCAGCGGCGGTTATTTCTAATGGCTTTCCCGCCGCGATCAAATCGCATGCTGATCCGACGCCTGGTTTTGTTGCTTTCGATTCTCCTGCTGGCGAGCCCTGTCCTCACGCTCCTTTTTCACAGCCATGTGATGTCCAATCACACAGCCCGCGACGGCGCCGAGAACGGCATGATGGTGCAGGAGATGACCGGCCACCGCGCCCACGGCCGCACCTTTGAGGCAACCTTTCGCGTGGGCCGCCGGAACGCTCGTCAACACCAGACTGGCCGCGACGGCCGCGATCGCGAGATATTTCATAACTGGAACCCTCGAGCAGCATTGAAGAGATAGGCGCCCGGACGGGCTGTTAAAGTGCCGACGAGAGGCAGATTTCCGGAATTCTTGCCTGCTACGCGGTTTGCCGTTATCCGGATGCAGGCGAGCGATCAAAGGCAAATGGCACAGATCAATCCCGCGTCCAGGCCGGCCGGACTGTCGCCCAAGGATGCGCCAGCCATGATGTCGATCGAAACCGCCGATGCCTATCCGGGTTTCGGCAAGGTCAGCCACTATATGCAGACCGAAATCGTGCGGCGCGGGGCGCACGCCGTCGCGGATATCGGGGGCGGCGCAAATCCCGTCCTGCCGCGGGAGTTCATAGAGCAGCAAAACGTCGATTACGCCGTCATCGATATTTCGGCCGACGAACTCGCCAAGGCGCCCGCCGCCTACAAGAAATTCTGCGTCGACATAGCCGCGCGAGCGGAGATTTTCGATGAAGCGCTCGATGGAAAGCGCTTCGACCTCATCTTCTCTCACATGGTGCTCGAGCATGTCCGCGATGCGAAAGCCGCACATCGGAACATCCTGAACGCGCTCAGGCCCGGCGGTGTTGCCATCCACATGTTTCCGACCGCGAACAATATTCCGCTTTTTCTCAACCGGCTCCTCCCGGAGTGGCTCACCCACGCTGCGGTGCGGATCATGCAGCCGGATCGCGACGTCGAGGGGCACCAGGTCAAATTTCCGGCCTATTATCGGCTCTGCAACGCCCCTTCATCCCGAACGAAACGAAAGTTCGCCGCTCTGGGCTTCGAGGTCGAAAGACATTCCGGTTATATTGGCCACTCTTACTATGCGGTGCTTCCGCTCCTGCGCAGGGCGGAGATGGCTATGCGTCCCATTCTCGCGAATGCAGGCATCCCGATGACGAGCACGGCGCTTCTCATTCTTCGCAAGCCGGCGCGAGATCCGGCCGTTACATCCGCTTGAGGCTGCCGCCTTTTGAGAACAGTAGCGGCTTGCGGTTATCGATGCTCCGGCGGTTGACGCCAAGCCAGCTGATCTCGCCGGAGAGGCGGCCATATTCGATCTTGGGGCAACGATCCATGACGACATTCAAGCCGGCTTCACTTGCCAGTGCCGCGGCTACCTCATTGATGACGCCAAGCTGCATCCAGATCGTTTTGAGGCCGAAGCGGTCCTTTTCTGCCAGCGCCTCCTTCACGATGGCAGGCGCGACATCAGGACTGCGGAAGATGTCCAGGATGTCCACCGGCGCGGGCACATCTTTCAGCGCGCCGTAGACGGTCTGGCCCAGGATCGTTTTGCCCGCCATGCCGGGATTGACCGGGATCACTTTGAAGCCCTTGTCGAGCAGATACTTCATGGCGAAGTAGCTCGGGCGCATTTCGTTTCCGCTGGCGCCCACCATGGCGATCACCTTGGACGAACGCAGAATGGACTTGATGTAGTCGTCGGAATATTGCGGCATCACTCAGGCCATTTCGGATCGCGTTTTTCGACGAAGGCGGCGATGCCTTCAGCGGCTTCGGCGTGGAGCATATTCTCGGTCATCACCTTCGACGCATAATCATAAGCATGGGAAAGTCCCATCTCGAGCTGGTTGTAGAAGGCTTCCTTGCCGATCTTGACCGTTGCACGCGGCTTGGCGGCGATCTGCTGTGCGAACTTCATCGTCTCGGATTCCAGCTCTTCCGGCGGGACCACGCGGTTGATCAGGCCGAAGCGGTGGGCATCTTGCGCCGAGATCATTTCCCCCGTGAGCAACATCTCCATCGCGTGTTTTCGCGAGACGTTCCTGGATAGCGCTACCATCGGCGTGGAGCAGAACAAGCCGATATTCACACCCGGTGTCGCGAACTTGGCTTCGGAGGAGGCGACGGCAAGATCGCAGCTCGCCACAAGCTGGCAGCCTGCGGCAGTCGCTATCCCCTGCACCTGCGCGATCACAGGCTTGGGATGTCGCACAACGGTCTGCATGAGCTTGGAACATTGGGCAAAAACCGCAGCGAATGCGGCGCGGCCTTTATCTGCCTGAGCGCGCTGCGCCGTCATCTCCTTGAGGTCGTGACCTGAGGAGAAGGCCGGGCCGCTTGCAGCCAGGACGATGACGCGTGCATCCCTATCCTTCGCCGCCTCGTCGAGCGCGAATTGGAGTGCGCCCATCAGGCCGGTGCTCAACGCATTGCGCGCATTCGCCCGATTGAGCGTGAGTTTCAACACATGGTTGTCGCGCGTCGCGAGAACGAGCGGGTCGGAGGCGGGGGCGTTCATTGTTCCCTTATACGGAATTTCTTTTGCGCGCGAAACCGGAACGGCGTGCGCGCCGCGGCGTTAAGTGGCTGAATTCCATGGAGAGATAACTATGCCCACCGCAAGCGGCCACACCAAGGCGATTCTCGCGTCCAAGGTGAAAGGCACGAATGTCTATAACACCAGTGGGGACAAGATCGGCGAGGTCGAGGACGTGGTACTCGACAAAACATCCGATCACATCATGTTCGCAGCGCTCGGTTTCGGCGGAATGCTGGGCATGGGCGAGAAATATGCGCCCGTCCCCTGGTCCATGTTGGACTATCAGCCGGACAAGGGCGGATATGTCGTTCCCATGTCGGAAGACATGATCAAGAAGGCGCCGGTGTACGACCTGTCCGACCTCACCAAAGGCGACGGCGCGTTCAGTGACATTCGCGAGAAGTCCTACAGCTACTACAACGTGAAGCGCGACTGGTAAGTCGGCCCGCGCTTCCGGACGCAAAAGGCGCAGCCCGGTGAAACGGGTTGCGCCTTCGCGCGTTTACACCCGCTATGCCCGCCGGCTTCACCTCCGCCACCTTCGAAAAGAAACTCCGCGGCGGGGCGCCCCTGTGGAAAGACAACACGTTACGTCCGGTATCGCGGCCGCTGGGCGGTTCGATTCGTGCGGACGTTGCGATCATCGGCGCCGGTGTGACCGGCGCGTTCATGGCCCAATCTCTCGCGCGGCAATTCGGCCGCGTGGTGATCGTGGATCGCCGCGTACCGGCTCATGGCAGCACGATGGCGTCCACCGCCATGCTGCAATTCGAGATCGACATGCCTCTGAGCCAATTGTCGGAAAGAATGGGAGCTGCGAAAGCAGCGCGCGCCTGGCAGCGATCCTGGAAGGCAACGCAACGTCTCATCAGGTTGGTGGAAACCGAAGGCATCCGCTGCGGATTTCGCCGCGCTGACACGCTGTATCTTGCCGGCGACAGCATGGGCTTTCGCGGACTGAAAACAGAAGTGGCGGCGCGGCGCCGGGCCGGGTTGCCCGGTGAGTATCTCGACGGGAAGAAGCTCCGCGAGATTTTCGGCATCCGCCGGACCGGTGCGATTTTCAGCCCGGGCGCAGCTTCGGCCGACCCGGTCGCTCTCACGCGAGGCTTGTTGAAACGCGCCATTCGAGACGGTGCATCGCTCGATTCGCCGGTGGAGATCAGAGACGTCATGGCGACATCTCATGGCGTGGTTCTGGACACGGCGCGGCACTTTATCGAAACGAAATATGCGGTCTTCTGCACGGGGTACGAGATGTTGAAAGGTATTCCGCAGAACGGCATCAAGATCACGTCAAGCTGGGCCGTAGCTTCTCGTCTGCACTCCAGGCTGCCGCCCTGGCTCGACAAAACGCTGGTCTGGGAAGCCGCCGAACCCTACCTCTACATGCGAAGCACGCCGGACGGCAGGCTGATTGTGGGCGGCGAGGATGAGGATATCGATCTGCCTTCCTACCGTGCACGATCCATGGCACGCAAAACGGCGCGGCTGATCTCGAAGTCGAAGAAGTTGATCCCCGAACTCGAATTCGACGTGTCGCGACAATGGACCGGCGCCTTTGGCGAGAGCGAAGACGGCTTGCCGATTATCGATCGCGTGCCCGGTATGCCGAACTGCATTGCCGTGTTGGGGTTCGGCGGCAATGGGACGATCTACGGCAAGATCGCCTCGGAGATCGTGCCGACCCTGCTTCGTGGACAGCCGGACAGGGACGCAGAGATCTTCCGTTTTCGCTGATCTAGGCTTTCAGTTCCTTCAATGTCGCCATTGCCGCTGCGGGATTGCGCTCCTTCGCGGCCGAGATGAAATAGACGAAGACATCGGTCGGCCCGGCCTTATTGGGCTTGCCCAAAGCCGGCAATCCCTTCGCGACTTTGCCCTCGGACCAGTCCCGCGCGATGGAGGCCCATTTTCGGATCTCCGCTGTCGTGTAGCCTGTCTCCACCTTCGCCGCCGCCTGCTGCAGGCGCGCATAGACGAAGTCGGCGGTGATATCGGCGATCTCGGGATAGGTCGCGTGGTGCGCATAAACTATGGCCGCGCCATGTTTGCGCGCTAAGGCCACGAATTCCGGCACGACGAAGCTCTCGTGACGCACCTCGAGCGCGTGACGCAAGGTGAGACCGTCCAGCGTCTTCGGGAGCAGGGCGAGAAAATTCTCGAAGTCCTGCGCGTCGAATTTCTTCGTCGGTGCGAATTGCCAGAGGATCGGACCGAGTTTCTTCTTCAACTCGCTCAGTCCACTCTTGAGGAACATGTCGATCGAAGGCTTGGCTTCCGCCAGCACCTTGCGGTTTGTCGTGAAGCGGTTCGCCTTCACGGAGAACACGAAATCGTCGGGCGTCTCGTCGTGCCATTTGCGGAACGTCGCTGGCTTTTGCGTCGAGTAATAGGTGCCGTTGATCTCGATGGTGGTGACCCTGCGGCTGGCATATTCCAGCTCGCGCGTCTTCGGATGGCCTTTGGGGAAGAACATGCCGCCGCGCCAGGGCTCGAACGTCCAGCCGCCGATGCCCACGCGGATTTCGCCGCTTTGCTTGGTTTTTGCCATGCCTCTATGCGGTATCATAATACCGCTATCGAAAAGTCCGCGAAAAATGGCGCTTTCCGCTTGACCGGCCCGACCCGATCGCATACATCGCGCGCCTTCCGGGTAGCCGGTTCGCTCCGTCCGCCGCCCGTCATGGAGATACTACAATGAAAACCTACTCGGCCAAGGCGTCCGAGATCGAGAAGAAGTGGGTCCTGATCGATGCCGAAGGGCTCGTGGTCGGGCGCCTCGCCTCTGTCATCGCGATGCGCCTGCGCGGCAAGCACAAGGCGACCTACACCCCTCACATGGACTGCGGCGACAACGTCGTTGTCATCAACGCATCCAAGGTCCTGCTCACGGGCAACAAGCTCAAGGACAAGGTCTACAACTGGCACACCGGTTATATCGGCGGGATCAAATACCGCACGGCCGACGCGATCATGTCGGGCAAGCATCCCGAGCGGGTTGTCGAGAAAGCCGTCGAGCGCATGCTGCCGCGCGGGCCGCTCGGCAAGCGCCAGCTCGCGAACTTGCGCGTCTATGCGGGTGCCGAACACCCGCATGATGCGCAGCAGCCCACCAAGGTGGATGTTGCCGCGATGAACCCCAAGAACTCCAACTTCAAGAAGACGAAGGCGGCATAACGATGGCCGAAGAAGTCAGGAATTTCAGCGATCTCAAGTCCACGCTGATCAAGGCGAAACCCGCCAACGCGCCGGAAGAGGGCACGGAGAAGAAAGCCAACCGCGATGCCAAGGGCCGCGCTTACGCCACTGGCCGCCGCAAAAATGCGGTCGCGCGCGTCTGGATCAAGCCAGGCCGCGGCCAGATCGTGGTGAACGGCAAGGAAGAGAAGATCTACTTCGCACGTCCGGTGCTGCGCATGATCCTGCGCCAGCCACTGATCGTCGCGAACCGCGACGGACAGTTCGATATCATCGTGTCGGTCACGGGTGGGGGGCTCTCCGGCCAGGCTGGCGCAGTGCGCCACGGCATCTCCCGCGCTCTGGTGGCTTATGAGCCGGCGTTGCGCGCGGCGCTGAAGCCGGGCGGCTTCCTCACGCGCGATCCGCGCGTGGTCGAGCGCAAGAAGTACGGCCACCCCAAGGCGCGCCGCAGCTTCCAGTTCTCAAAGCGCTAATCGGCGAAGCGACGTTCAAATCGGAAAGGGCGCTGCGAGGCGCCCTTTTTCGTTGGTGGAGACGTCATGGCAAACAAGCCTGGAACCGGGAATTCCCAATCCATCGTCATCGTTGGTGGCGGGTTCAGCGGAGCGCTGCTCGGCATGAAGCTTCACCGCGCGCGGCCGCATTGGCGGATTGCGATCGTGGAGCCTCGCAAGCGCATTGGCCGCGGCATCGCCTATGGCGCGTGCGGGCCGGAACATCTGCTTAACGTGCCGGTCAGCCGTATGGAGATCGGCCTGACGCCCGGCTTTGCCGACTGGCTCGCATCGCGGCGCGGCGAGATCCAGGATGCGCTCGCAGAAAGCGGCGGCGATCTGGAAGCGGCCTATGTGCCCCGCCGGCTATTCGGCGACTACATCGAAGAGCGGGTCGCCCAGGTGCTATCTGCGAAAGCACGCGTCGGACTGACGTCCATTCGAGGCGAAGCGGTGCGCCTGCTGGACAGGACGCGCGGAGTGCTGCTGACCGATGGCCGCGAACTGCATGCCGACATCGTCGTGCTGGCAATGGGAAACCTCCCGCCGCGCGCGCCCGGCGGTCCCGACCGCTGGCTGTACGACACCGGATTTTTCGTTCCCGATCCATGGGCGCGCGATGCTTTCGATGGCGTGGGGCCGGAGGAGCCGATCCTTCTGATCGGTGCAGGCCTCACGATGGTCGACATCGTTTTGCGTCTTTCGCGCGGCGGTCATCGCGGAAAGCTCCTGGCTGTCTCGCGGCGTGGATTGAAACCGCTGAAACATCAGGCCGGCGGCGCTTGGGCGGAATTCCTGCATGACAAGGTTCCCGCTTCGCCGTCGGTATTAATGTCTCTGATGCGCGCCGAGATCGCCGGTGCGGCGGCGCGAAACGTTCCCTGGCAACGCGTGTTCGATGCGGCGCGCCCGGCCATTGCCAGCGTGTGGCATCATTGGGGCGAGGCGGAACGGCGGCAGTTCCTTCGCCATCTTCGCGTTCGCTGGGACGTCCATCGCCACCGGATTGCGCCACGTATTGCCAAATCCGTCGATGATCTGCAGGCGAGCGGCCAGTTGGAGATCGTTGCAGGGCGCATCGCCGGCTACCGCGAGGACGGTGAAAATGTCGAGACGACCATCCGTCTGCGCGGCGGCGGCGAGCGACGGTTCGAAGCAGGGCATGTCGTGAACTGCACCGGGCCGGGCGGCGACTTCGGTCGTATCGCCATTCCGCTCATCGCCGATTTGCGCAAACGCAAGCTGGCTGTGGCCGACCCGCTGGGCGTCGGCCTGGAAACAAATGACTGCGCCGTGCGCGACGCGTCGGGAAATGCGTCGTCATGGCTGTTTGCCCTCGGCCCCCTGACCCGACCGGCATGGTGGGAGATCACCGCCGTGCCGGAGATCAACATCCAGGTAGACAGGCTCGTGAATCATCTGACGAGCGCAAGGCCCGTGCCGAGCCTCACGCCGGCGGATTTCCTTGGAATAGGCGAGGGAATCTAAGTTCCCGGCGCCCGTTGCATCGAATTTGAACGAATGCATTTACGGGCGGGTGAAGCTCGTCGGCGATACTGGCGAAGACGCCACGGGATCGCCATATGGCACCGGCAGTTGCCCTCCGCCACAGCGATCCGGAAGCACAGCTTCCGGAAAAGAGTTCGGTCGTGCCGGTGGAGTTCGCGAAGCTCGAAAGCCAGCGCGTGCGCGCCGTGTATGAAGCGTGGGAGCGTTGGCGCGGTTCACGACCCATGCCGACGCGCAACGATATCTCGCTGAAAGACCTGGGCAACACTGCGGCGAATATCAGCCTGGTGCGCGCGTTTCCCGCCGAGAACGACTACGAATACCGCATCATCGGCGACGCGCACATCCAGGCTTACGGCGTCAATCTGCAAGGCCATCGGATGAGCGAGATTCCGGGGCTGTACCCGCGTTATGGAAGTCTGCTCAAGGCGACCTATGACATGATCTGCGCGATGCGCAGACCCTACGCGTTCCGCGGCCTGATCGGGCGCGACATTCCGGAGCTGCGCTTCGTCTGGTTCGAGACCTGCTATTTCCCGCTAGGCCCCTCGCCAGACGAAGTCGATCACGTCATGAACGTCGCGGTATACGAACCGCGCGGCGGAAGCTGGGATTAGGCCGCAGCCGTCGCCAGTCCGCCCTTCGGATCCGGACCGTATTGATTGGGGCCAACCGTTCCCGGCTGTGCCCACAGATAAATCAGCACGATGGCGATCACGAGTTCGGCGAGATTGATAAGCCAGCCGATGGTGAAGAAGAAATAGAGGAAGCCCAGCGCGCCCATGGGCCCGCTGATGACGAGCACCAGTGCCATGATCCAGTTCACGGCTGCGAGGATCACATAGATCCAGACGAGCTGCCCGTTTCGACCGGTGTCCTGAAGCCGGCGCGCGCCAAGGCCTGCCATGGGCAGGAGCAGGGCAAGTCCGATGACCGCAGTGAGCAGTCCGGTATGGAGTATGGCGTCGATGATCGCGGCGCCCAGAAACACGACGAAACAGGCCAGAACGAAATACCAGAACTCCTGACGGCGTACGCGGCCGTTCATGTCGAAATAGTGCTCGGTGACGTTGCGGCGAAAATTCTCGATGATCGCTTGCGGGTCCATGGCTGCTCCCCTCCGATGAGGCGCAAGCGCAAGGTCGCCTGCGCCGGATTCGCGCGTGGAAACTCAGCTAATTCCCTGTATTAAATGAAGTCAATGAGAACCGGTCACAGGGGTAGGGCATAAGGAACGGGCATGGTTGCCAAGGTATTCATAGACGGCGGAGCTGGCACGACAGGTCTGGAGATTCGCGAGCGACTGGCGGCGCGGGGCGGACTGGAACTGGTCCGGCTTTCGGAAAGCGAGCGCAAGAGCCCGCGCGCCCGGCGCGAGGCGCTGAACGAAAGCGACCTCGTTATCCTGTGCCTGCCCGACGATGCGGCGAAGGAAGCCGTCGGCATGATCGAGCGCAACGACGTTCGCGTCATCGACGCTTCTTCGGCGCACCGCACCGCGCCGGGCTGGGTCTATGGCTTTCCCGAAATGGAAAAGGACCAACGCGCGAGAATCGCGGCATCAACCCGCGTCGCCAATCCCGGCTGCTACCCCACGGGCTATCTCGCGCTGGTTCGGCCGTTGGTGCGCGCCGGGATCATCCCGAAGGATTTCCCGCTGACGGTGAATGCCGTGTCCGGTTATTCGGGCGGCGGCAAGAGCATGATCGAGGAATTCGAGAAGAAGGATTCGCCTTCCTACACCGAAACCGTCATGCGGACTTATGCGCTGACCCTGGCGCACAAACATGTGCCGGAGATGAAGATACATGCAGGCACAACCCATCCGCCCGTTTTTGCGCCAAGCGTCGGCCGTTACTATCGCGGCATGATCGTAGAAGTGCCGCTGCAGCTTTGGGCGCTACCCGGGAAACCGACCGTCTTCGACATCTACAAGACCTTGGGCGAAGCCTATCTCGGCGAGAAACTTGTGCAGGTGGCGTCGTTCGACCGCGCCATGGAGGCGATGAATGCCATTCGGACGGGCAAGCCGGTGGCGCCGTTTGAGATTGGCGACTTCATGACGTCCAAATCTATTGATGCGGAAATGTTGAAGCTGACCAACGGCATGGAACTCTTCGTGTTCGGCAACGACAAGACGCAGCAGGCAAGGTTGATCGCCGTACTCGACAATCTGGGCAAAGGTGCGAGCGGGGCGGCGGTGCAGAATATGAACATCATGCTCGGTCTGCCTGAGACCACGGGACTGGTTTGATGGCGAAAGCGACGACGTGTTTTCGTCGCTTCCGTATCGCGGACAAAGACGCCGTTCTGAAAACGATTGTCGAAAATGAGAAGGCGCTGACGCAGGCCATGTCCTCCGGAGACGAGCCGGCGCAATTGATGCCGCGTCTCCAGCTTGGCTTTTGTCTCACGCCGTTGGATCGCGAAGAGGAAGCCATCGCGCATCTTGAAGCCGCGCTGGCGCTATCCCAAAAATTTGGAGAGAAGGCGCGAGAGATCGAAGCGCTTCTTCATCTGGGCACAGCCGTTCAATATGCCGGGGACCGCAATCGCGCGTTGACGCTGTTCGCGGAGGGCCTTGATAGGGCTAAGGCATACGATATCCCGGAGCAGGTTCATTTCCTGCTTTATCATCGTG
>JBQCFD010000321.1:0-2180 GCA_051959625.1 Rhizomicrobium sp. | reverse complement strand
TCAAATCTGCTCCGCAGGATTTAATTTGGTCTGGATTTCCAACGAAGGAGCAAAGGAAAGCGGTTGCTGAGTTAGCGCTTACTATTGCTCATAGTAGACGCGACCAAACCGGTCTTCATACGCCTGCACAAGTTGGGTGGGCGTGGTCTCAACTCAAGTCTGTGCGCACTTTGCCCGGCTTTTTGCGCTGGTTTGCCCGCACTTTCTTTTCGGATGATCAAGCCGCAGGCGTGGATGCTGCGTTCCAATTTCTGCAAGCGTGCGAATTCAGTTTCCCAAAATCTCTATCGGCTATTCAAGCGCTAGTGGCACAAGCGCGCCCGCGCGCGAGTGTGAACTATTTGCCTTATGCAGCAGCTATGGAGAATTGGTTTCGTCAGCCTTGGATGAAACAGCTTGATGAAGCTGGCATCCCGCTCCCTCTTGTCGAGCGAATAAGCGCGCAATTGAAACAGCCAGAGACCTACAAGGAGGCACTCGATCGGATTCGGGGAACCAATTGGGCATTGGTGTCGGGCTTGTCGAATGTCGACTTGTTTATTTTAGGGCGAACAACGGGCGTCGAGCAATCGAGTTAGCGACTCCTACTCCCAAACGTCTTCGGCACACCCGGCCTGCTCGCGCGCTGCAGCCGTTTCCGCGAACCTTTTCCGCGTGAGGCCTTCCCGCCATCCGCGTCGCCCGCGCCGTCGCGGACGGCGCTGAGGAAGGCGTCGTCTACGGCTTTGTCCACCGCGCTCTGTCTTGCGAACGGGTCGTCGGCGATGGCGAGTTCTGTTGCCTGAAGCCGCTTGAGTTCGTCGCGCAGGCGGGCGGCGGTTTCGAATTCGAGGTTGCCGGCGGCTTCGCGCATCTGCTTTTCCAGATCCTGGATATGCGCCTTGATGTTGTGGCCGATGAACTCGCGGCTCTCGTCGGAAAGGCCCGCATCCACCATCACATGGTCGCGCTCATACATGCTGCCCATGATGTCGGCGATATTCTTCTTCACGCTTTGCGGCGTGATGCCGTGTTCCTTGTTATACGCTTCCTGCTTGGCGCGGCGGCGGCTGGTTTCGGCCATCGCGCGCTCCATCGAGCCGGTGATCTTGTCGGCATAGAGGATCACCTTGCCGTCCACATTGCGCGCGGCGCGGCCGATGGTCTGGATCAGCGAGGTTTCGCTGCGCAGGAAGCCTTCCTTGTCCGCATCCAGGATCGCGACCAGCGCGCATTCGGGAATGTCGAGGCCCTCGCGCAGCAGGTTGATGCCGATGAGCACGTCAAACGCGCCGAGCCGCAGATCGCGGATGATCTCGATGCGCTCCAAGGTTTCCACGTCGCTGTGCATGTAGCGCACGCGGATGCCCTGTTCGTGCATGTATTCGGTGAGGTCTTCCGCCATCTTCTTCGTCAGCGTGGTGACGAGCGCGCGATAGCCGCGCTTGGCGATGTCGCGGCATTCGGCGATGAGGTCATCCACCTGCGTTTCCACCGGGCGCACTTCGACCGGCGGATCGATGAGGCCCGTCGGGCGGATCACCTGTTCGGCGAAGACGCCGCCGGTGCGCTCCAGCTCCCATGGGCCGGGCGTGGCGCTGACATAGACTGTGGCGGGGCGCATCGCGTCCCACTCCTCGAATTTCAGCGGGCGGTTGTCGATGCAGCTTGGCAGGCGGAAGCCGTATTCGCTGAGCGTGGCCTTGCGGCGATAGTCGCCGCGATACATGCCGCCGATCTGCGGCACGGTCACATGGCTTTCGTCCACGAAGACGAGCGCGTCGTCGGGCAGATATTCGAACAGGGTCGGCGGCGGCTCGCCGGGCTTGCGGCCCGTGAGCCAGCGCGAATAGTTCTCGATGCCGGCGCAGGAGCCGGTGGCCTCGATCATCTCCAGGTCGAAGGTGGTGCGCTGCTCCAGGCGCTGCGCTTCCAGGAGCTTGCCGTTCCTGCGGAAGTCCTCGAGGCGCAGGATCAGCTCCTGCTTGATGCCCTTCATCGCCTGCGCCAGCGTCGGCCGCGGCGTGACATAGTGCGAATTGGCGTAGACCTTCACGCTGGGCAGTTGCCCCGCGTTCCTGCCGGTGAGCGGGTCGAACTCGCTGATGCTGTCCACCTCGTCGCCGAAGAGCTCGATGCGCCAGGCGCGGTCTTCGTAATGCGCGGGGAAAAGGTCGATGGTATCGCCGCGCACGCGGAAG
>JBQCFD010000320.1:0-5338 GCA_051959625.1 Rhizomicrobium sp. | reverse complement strand
GCCTGCGGCCAGCTCAAGAGCGAAAGCGTGAAGCTGAAAGCCAAGGACCGCATCGCCGAAATGGAAGCCGCCCGCCTGGCGCAGATGCCCTCCTGACCTGTCATCCCCGGCGAGCGTCACAACGTGACGCGAGGGAAGGGGACCCAGGTAGTGCCGATCATCGGTCTTGCCGAAATCACGCCAGCCCTTTCAAATCCAGCAATCGAGAAACTCCCTCCACCTGGGTCCCTTCCCCTCGCGCGCTGCGCTCGGCCGGGGATGACAAGCGGGGCGCATATGCAAGTCGATCTCTTGGGCAAAATCGCCGTCGTCACCGGCGGCTCGCGCGGGCTGGGGCGCGAGATGGTGCTGGCGTTTGCGAAGGCGGGTGCGGATGTCGTCATCGCGTCGCGCAAGCTGGATGCCTGCGAGGCGGTCGCGCGCGAGGTGGAGAAGCTCGGCCGCCGCGCGCTTCCGATCGCAGCCCATGTCGGCAAATGGGACGACAACGACAAGCTCGCCGAGGCCGCCTACAAGCAGTTCGGCCGCGTGGATATTCTGGTGAACAATGCAGGCATGTCGCCGCTGGCGCCATCGCTCATGGAAACCAGCGAGGCCCTGTTCGACAAAGTCGTGGACGTGAACTTCAAAGGCCCATTCCGGCTTTCGGTTCTGATCGGCGAGAAGATGGTGGCGGGCGCGGGCGGCGTGATCATCAACTTCTCCTCCACCGCGTCGTTCAAGCCCGAGCCGCATACAATTCCCTATGGCGGCGCGAAAGCGGCAATCAACGCAATGACGGTGTCGCTCGCCAAAGCCTTCGCGCCGAAGGTGCGCGTGAACTGCATCGCGCCGGGGCCGTTCCTCACCGATGTTTCCACCGTGTGGCGCGAGAACAAGGCATATGAAAAATCCCTCGGCCTGCAACGCTTCGGCCAGCCCAACGAGATCGTCGGCACCGCGCTCTATCTTGCGTCCGACGCATCGTCCTACGTCACGGGGCAGGTCATCCGCGTGGACGGCGGAACGTGGTGACCGCGCCTGCTTCGAACGAAGTTGAAACACGCACCGCCCCGCGCGATGCCGGCAAGCTTTCGCTCCTCTCCGCCATCGCCTTCTCCGGAGGCACCTTTCCCGTCTCGTCACTGACGCTGACGCTTTACATCTATCTGCCGCCCTATCTTGCCGGCCACCTGGCCGTGCCGCTGGCCACGGTCGGGGGCGTCTGGGCCGCGGTGCGCCTTGTCGATCTCTTCGTGGATCCGGTTCTGGGCCATGTCATGGATCTCACCACAACGCGATTTGGGCGCTATCGCCCCTGGCTGGCGGCGGGCACGCCCATCTTCATGATCGCGGCCTTCATGCTCTTCATGGCCCCGCCCGGGGTGAAGGGCCTTTACGTGTTTGTCTGGCTCTTCGTGCTCTATCTGGGCATTTCCATTCTCACGCTGGCGCTGTGGTCGTGGGCGGCGTCGCTCGCGCGGGAATATCACGAGCGCTCGCGCATCTTCGGCATCCTCACCGCCGTGGGCGTCATTGCCGGCGTGGTGATCCTGCTCATCCCGATCGCGGCGCCGGCACTCGGCCTTGGCAACGACGCGGGCGTGCGCGCCATGGGATGGTTCGTCATCGCCTTGACGCCGGTGACCATCGCCATCGCGCTCTGGAGCACCCCCGAGCGCGTAAACCCGAGCGCGGGGCCGCACTTCGCGCTGCGCGACTATCTCGAGATTGCGAAGAAGCCGGAGGTTTTGCGCCTGTTCTTCTGCCAGATCGCGCTCACCCTGGGGCCAGGCTGGATGAGCGCGCTGTATCTGTTCTATTTCCGCGACATATTGAAGTTCACGACCCAGGCGGCCACAACGCTTCTCCTCGTCTACATCCTGGCGGGCGTTCTGGGCGCTCCGCTGGCCGCGCGCGCCTCCAGGCGTTTTGGAAAGCATCGCACGCTGATGGCGACGACGACGGCCTATTCCATAGGACTCCTCGGCCTTCTGGTCATTCCGAAAGGCAGCATTCCGGCTGTCATCCCGATCATGGCCTGGTGCGGATTCATGGCCGCGGGCTTCACGCTTCTGATCACAGCCATGATGGCCGACGTGGGAGACGAAATTCGCCTGCAACAGGACAGGGAGCGCATGAGCCTGCTTTATGCCACGCTCACCTTCGCTGCCAAGATTGCGGCGGCGTGCTCCATCGCGATCACCTTTCCGCTTCTCGATCTCCTCGGATTCCATGCCGCGGAAGGGGTGACCAATACGCCGGTGGCCCTGCACGGATTGCAATGGGCGTTTCTCGCGGGCCCGATCGTGTTCGTCATGCTGGGCGGGGCTTGCGTCTGGGGTTGGAAACTGGATGCCGTGCGCCACGCCGACGTGCGCGCCAGACTGGATGCGCGCGACGCCGCGCTCTACCCGGTTATGCCGGGTGACGTCTGAAAATTCTCAAATCCTGCGCGATCGACAGGGCGCTCGGCGTCCGAATGGGATTCCGCCGGAGAGACGGCGATGCCGGACAAGTTATTCGCACACGGCGCGGTGTGCGCGCAGCAGGCTTACCGTTCCCGCTCCAGCCGTCAGAACGGCACCGATCGCAAGGCCGATCCGAGGGGCGACGCTCAATTCCGACAGGCTGAAGAGCAACGTCATCATGAGTGCCCCCGCCGTCTGGCCCGTCAGTCGCGCCATGCCCTGGAGTCCGCCTGCGGCGCCGCTGCGCTCGCGCGGCGCAGACAGAAGCATGTTGCGGTTGTTCGGCACATTGAACAGGCCAAAGCCAAGCCCGCAGAGCATCATGCAAAGACTGAAAGGCAGCCAATGGCCATGGGAGGAGATGAGCGCCGACAATCCGAGTCCGGCGGCAAGACACAACCCGCCTGTCAGGCAGAGTGTAGCTGTGGATATGCGGCTTGACAGCCTTCCCGCGAAAGGGCCTGCCAGCGCGACGGTCAACGGCCACGGCGTTAGGTAGATGCCGGTCATCAACGGCGTCAATTGAAGTGTGTGCTGCAGATGGAACGGCAGCGCCACCAGCGCAGCCGATTGACCGGCGAAACAAAGTACCGACGCCGCGATCGACACGCGGAAAGACGCGCTGCTCATCAGATCGATCGGAATCAATGGCGCGGGATGATCGACTTCGCGCCTGACCAGAACGGCGACGAGGATCATCGCGGCGATGACGAGCGAGATGGCAAGCGAGGGATTTGAAAGCACGAACTCCGAGCCGGCCACGAACGCAAGGAAGACGCAGGCGTTAAGCCCGATACTTGTGAGATCCACCGCGCGGCTGGTTCCCTGCACTTTCGGCAAATGCCGGGCAGCCGCCAGGACGGCGAGCCCAACCGGGAGATTCACGGCGAAGAGCCACGGCCAGGATGCGATCGAAAGGATCGCCGCCCCGAGCGTGGGGCCGGCGGCGGACGAAAGCGCTACCGTCAGTGCATTCCAGCCGATGGCGGAGCCAAGCCGCTCATGCGGAACAATGAACCGCAGCAATGCGATGCCCAGCGCCATAATGGCAGCGCCACCGATGCCCTGCACAAATCGAGCGGCGACAAGCCATGGCAAGGATGGAGATAGCGCACACAGCACCGACGCCAGGACGAACATGCCCGAGCCGGCAACGAAGACTCTTCGAAAGCCGATACTTTCGCCAAGCGCCGCAACGGGCAGCAACATCATGACCAGCCCGAGTTGGTAGGCCGTTACCACTCTTACTGCCGATGCAGGTGCCACGTGCAAGGAACGTCCGATGGTCGGCAATGCGACGTTGGCGATGGCCGCATCGAGCACGACCAGGACCATCGCCGCCAATACCGAGGCGACAGCCCAGGCGCGACTCGCGCCCGGGCTGTCCTCAAGTCCTGCTGCCGCTGTTATGGCAGAGGCGCTCATGGCTGGCTTGCCAGCCATAAGCCGTCGCGCTGGACGTAACGGGTGATTTTGCGCTCGACGAGATCTTCTTTCTTGAGATCTCTCTCGGTGAAGCGGAACAGGAGAGCAGGACCCGTCACGCATAAAGTGTCGTGGATGTCTCCGGGCAGATAGACTTGCGCCTGACCCGGCTTCACCAATGTCGAGTTTCGTTTGACCAGCCGGGTTTGCGCATCAGGTCCTTCTACCCGGCCATAGGTCCCCATCTCGCTTTCGCCCTGTTGAACGGCGTAGATGACCCATCCTCGGCCGTGATCATGCGGAGCGCGGTAGAGGCCTGCATTTTCGGTGTGCGCAAGCAGCACGAAGCCGTGTACGGGATCGCGGTAAAGCTCCCGGCTGGCAGGCTGATCTCGGTGCAATTCCGCAAGCCAGGGTTCGTCCGGCGAAGCATTCGCGAGCGCTTTGATGTGCAACCGGCTCGCCTCTACCAGTTCCGAGGTTAGCGGCCCCCAGATGGCGCTGATTCCGGCCATCGCCTGTTCAAGGGTGGTTTGTGCCATGGCTTTCTTCTCCGACTTGGCCCGGCGGCCCGGGCTTCGTCAGGAAGCTATGGTGGCTCCTGGTGAGGCGGAATACGCAACGATTGCATGTAATTAGTGCATGAAACGCCACATATGCGATTTCTTCTGCTAGGATGGCCGCATGTCGAATCCGGACCTGAACCTCCTGACGACCCTGGACGTGCTTCTCGAAGAGGGGAGTGTCGCGCGCGCGGCTCGCCGGTTGCGTCTTAGCCCGTCGGCCATGAGCCGCACTTTGGCGCGATTGCGCGATGCGACCGGCGATCCGCTTCTGGTGCGTGCGGGCCGAGGTCTGGTTCCGACGCCGCGTGCCGTCGAACTGCGAAGTCGCGTTGGTTCGGTCGTCCGTGATGGACAAGCGCTGCTGCGGCCGGTGGAAGCGTTGGACCTCAAGACCGTCGTGCAAACATTCACGCTTCGAACGAGCGATGGCTTTGTCGAGAATTTTGGGGCGCGGCTGTTGGCGCGCGTCGCTCGGGAGGCGCCGGGTATTCGGCTGAACTTCCTTCACAAGCCCGACAAAGACAGCACGTCCCTGCGAGAAGGGCGTGTCGACCTGGAAACTGCGGTGGTCGAGCCATCGATGGGACCGGAACTGCGGGCGCAAGCGCTGTTTAGAGATCGCCTTGTCGGAGTGGTCAATTCTTCCCATCCATTGGCTGGCAAGCGTGTAACGGCAAACGCCTATGCCAGGGCATCGCACGTTATCGTCTCGCGGACCGGTTTCGACGAGGACGCAGTGGACAGGCCTTTTCTTCCCGAAGGTCTTGCACGGCGCATCGGCAGCGCCGTCAGCGGCTTTGCGACCGCGTTGGCGCTCGCGCGACAGTCGGATTTGATCGCCACGGTCCCCGATCTGCACACCGCAGCCCTGCGAAGCGGGATGTTCAGCTTTCCGCT
>JBQCFD010000319.1:0-4058 GCA_051959625.1 Rhizomicrobium sp. | reverse complement strand
CGACCTCCATCGGCAAGCGCGTGATCGTTCTGGGCGGCGGCAACACCGCCATGGATTGCTGCCGCACATCGCGCCGCCTCGGCGGTGACGAGGTGAAAGTCGTCGTGCGTTCCGGCTTCGAGGAGATGAAGGCCTCGCCGTGGGAGAAGGAAGACGCGCAGCGCGAAGGCATCCCGATTCACAATTTTCTTGTGCCGAAGGAATTCACGCACAAGGACGGCAAGCTCACCGGCGTCGTGTTCGAGAAAGTGAAAGCCGAATACGACGCCAAGGGCCGCCGCAAGCTGGTGAACGCCGGCGAGCCGGACGTGCACATGGAATGCGACGACGTTCTCGTCGCCGTCGGCCAGGAAAACGCCTTCCCCTGGATCGAGAAGGATATCGGCCTGGAATTCGACGAATGGCAGATGCCCAAGGTCGATCAGGTGACCTTCCAGTCCACCAACCCGAAAGTCTTCTTCGGCGGCGACGCGGCATTCGGCCCGAAGAACATCATCTGGGCGGTGGCGCATGGCCACGAAGCGGCGATCTCCATCGACCTGTTCGTGAACGGAAAGGACGTGAAACAGCGCCCGGATCCGCGCGTCAGCATGACAAGCCAGAAGATGGGCATCCACGAATGGTCCTATGACAACGACGTGTCGGTGGACCTGCGCTACAAGGTTCCGCATGCGCCCAACGAACTCACCTTGCGCAACGTGAACATGGAAGTGGAGCTGGGCTTCACCCGCGATCTCGGCTTCAAGGAAGCGCAGCGCTGCCTCAATTGCGACGTGGAGACGGTGTTCGAGAAGAACCTCTGCATCGAATGCGATGCCTGCGTGGACATCTGCCCCGTCGATTGCATCACCTTCACGCCGAACGATCCGGAGCCGGTGCTGCGCACGCATCTGACGGCGCCGACCAACAATCCGCAGACGCAGGACCTCTACGTCTCCGACGAGCTCAAAACCGGACGCGTGATGGTGAAGGACGAGGACGTGTGCCTGCATTGCGGCCTTTGCGCCGAACGCTGCCCCACGGGCGCTTGGGACATGAAGCAGTTCTATCTCGACACGGCGAAAGCCTGTAACCGCGCGGGCCTCTGATGCCGATCTCCGCCACCAACGACTTCGTCGTCAAATTCGCCAACGTCAACGGCTCGGGCTCGGCGTCGGCCAACGAATTGTTTGCGCGTTCGATCCTGCGCATGGGCGTGCCGGTGGCATCCCGCAACATCTTCCCGTCCAACATCCAGGGCCTTCCCACCTGGTACGAGGTGCGCGTGTCGGGCCATGGCTGGCTCGGCCGGCGCGGCGGCGTGGACCTGATGGTCGCGCTCAACCCGCAGACCTGGGCACGCGACGTGGACGAGATCGAGCAGGGCGGCTACCTGCTCTACGATTCCACCAAGCCGCTCACCACGCAGAAGACGCGCGAGGACATCACGCTGCTCGGCGTGCCGCTGACGCAGCTGTCCAACACGCTGGAAGGCACCATCCCGCGCGAGCGGCAACTGCTCAAGAACGTGATCTATCTGGGCGCGCTGTCGGCGCTGCTGGGTTTCGAGGCTTCGGTCGTCGAGGCGCTCGTGCATGAGCAGTTCCCCGGCAAGGACAAGCTCATCAAGCTCAACATGAAGGCGATCGAGCTCGGCCACGACTACGCGGAGAAGAATCTCGCCGGCAAATGCAAGCTGAAGGTCGTGCGCGCGGACAAGGTCGGCAACCGCATCTTCATCGGCGGCAACGACGCGGCGGCGCTGGGCTGCGTCTATGGCGGCGCGACCGTGTGCGCGTGGTATCCGATTACGCCGTCCACCTCGCTCGCCGAAGCCTTCACCGCGCATTGCCGGAAGCTGCGCGTCGATCCCGTCACCAAGGAAAACAGGTTCGCCATCGTGCAGGCGGAAGACGAGATCGCCGCCATCGGCATGGTCCTGGGCGCGAACTGGAACGGCGCGCGCGCCTTCACCGCGACGAGCGGCCCCGGCATCTCGCTGATGCAGGAATTCTTCGGCCTGGCCTATTACGCCGAAGTGCCCGCCGTGGTGTTCGACATCCAGCGCGGCGGCCCTTCCACCGGCATGCCCACGCGCACGCAGCAGTCCGACATCCTGCTTGCGGCTTACGCGAGCCACGGCGACACCAAGCATGTGCTGATCTTCCCGCAGGACCCGAACGAGAGCTTCGATTTCGCGGCCACGGCCTTCGATCTCGCCGAACGGCTGCAGACGCCCATCTTCGTGATGATGGATCTCGACATCGGCATGAACGACTGGCTGGTCGATCCGCTCCAATGGGACGACGCCCGCAAATATGACCGCGGCAAGGTGATGACGGCCGCCGAGCTGGATGCCGGAAAGCAGTTCGCCCGCTATCTCGACGTGGACGGCGACGCCATCCCCTATCGCACGCTGCCGGGCACACACCCGACCAAGGGCACCTATTTCACGCGCGGCTCCAGCCACAACGCCTATGCCGTCTACAGCGAGCAGGGCAAGGACTACACCGACAACATGCAGCGCCTGTTGCGCAAGTTCGACACCGCCAAGACGCTGGTGCCGCAGCCGGTGGCGCGCGCCGCGAAACAGGAAACGCGCTGGGGCGTGATCTATTTCGGATCGACCAGCGTGGCGATGGACGAAGCGTTCGAGACGCTGGCCGAACAGGGCCTGCATGTCGACCTGCTGCGCCTGCGCGCCTTCCCGTTCAGCGAAGCGGTGACCGATTTCATCGCCGCGCACGATCAGGTGTTCGTGATCGAGCAGAACCGCGACGCGCAGATGCTCAAGCTCATCGTGAACGAGTGCGCCATCGATCCGGCGCGGTTCATCTCCATCCTGCATTATGACGGCGCGCCGGTGACCGCGCGCTTCATCACGCAAGCCATCGCAGAGCGCATGACCGTGGTGCGCAAGGAAGCCGCCGAATGACCTACATCGCCAAACCGAAATTCGCCCATCCGGGCCTCAAGAAGAACGCCGTCGGCTTCACGCACCGCGATTACGAAGGGCGCATCTCCACGCTCTGCGCCGGTTGCGGGCACGACTCCATCTCCGCCGCGCTCATCGAAGCCTGCTTCGAACTCGCCATCGAGCCGCACCGCGTGGCCAAGCTTTCCGGTATCGGCTGTTCGTCCAAGACGCCGGACTATTTCCTGGGCCAATCCCATGGCTTCAACGCCGTGCATGGCCGCATGCCGAGCGTGTTGACCGGCGCCAACCTCGCCAATCGCGATCTCATCTATCTGGGCGTGTCGGGCGACGGCGACTCGGCTTCCATCGGCCTTGGCCAGTTCGCCCATTGCGTGCGCCGCGGCATCAACATGGTCTATATCTGCGAGAACAACGGCGTCTACGGCCTGACCAAAGGCCAGTTCTCCGCCACCGCCGACAAGGGCTCGCGCAGCAAGACGGCGGTGAATTCGGATTCGCCCATCGACCTCGTCGGCATGGCGCTGCTTCTGGGCGCGACCTTCGTGGCGCGCAGCTTCTCCGGCGACAAGAAGCAGCTCGTGCCGCTCTTGAAAGCCGCCATCGCGCACAAGGGCTCCGCCATCATCGACGTGGTCAGCCCCTGCGTGCAGTTCAACAACAACCCGCAATCCACCAAGTCCTACGATTTCGTGCGCGAGCACAACGACGCCGTCAACCGCATCGACTTCATTGTCGGCCGCGACGAGATCAAGGTGGACTACGAGCCGGGCACGGTGACCACCGTGCAGCAGCATGACGGCTCGATCCTGCGGCTGAACAAGCTCGATCCGGCTTACGATCCGCACGACCGCGCCAAGGCGATGGCGTATCTGCAGGACCGCCACGCGAAGGGCGAAGTGGTCACCGGCCTTCTCTATATCGAGGACGAGGCGGAAGACATCCACACCCACCTCAACACCGCCAAAACGCCGCTGAACAAGCTGGGCGAGAAGGATTTGTGCCCGGGGTCCAAGGCGCTGGCCGCGCTGAATGACGAATATCGGTAACACCGCTGTCATCCCCGGCGAGGGGCGCACATCAACCGCCCCCGGGCGAGGGCGCAACGGGGAAAAACCAAAAAACGGGTCAAAAAAAAAGAAGG
>JBQCFD010000318.1:0-2634 GCA_051959625.1 Rhizomicrobium sp. | reverse complement strand
GAAGGCCGCACCAAGGGCGGCCGTCATCCGGTCACGCCGTGGGGCAAGCCGACCAAGGGCGCCAAGACGCGAAAGAACAAGCGCACCACGAAGATGATCGTGCGCTCGCGTAAGGGCAAAGTGATGCAAGGATCGTAAGATATGACTCGTTCTGTTTGGAAAGGTCCGTTCGTCGACGGCTACGTGCTGAAGAAGGCGGAGACCGCGCGCGGTTCGGGACGCAAGGACGTGATCAAGACCTGGTCGCGCCGCTCCACGATCCTGCCGCAGTTCGTGGGTCTCACCTTCGGCGTCTACAACGGCAAGAAGCACATCCCGGTCCTCGTCACGGAAGACATGGTCGGTCACAAGCTCGGCGAGTTCTCGCCGACGCGCACCTTCCACGGCCATACCGGCGGCGGCGACAAGAAAGCGAAGAGAGAATAATGGGTAAGCCCGCACGCGCCCGCGTTCTCGCGGACAATCAGGCCAGAGCTGTCGGCTACAATCTGCGCACGTCACCGCGCAAGCTGAACCTCGTCGCGCAGACGATCCGCGGCAAGCGCGCCGAACACGCGCTGAACGAGCTGACGTTTTCGCCCAAGCGCATCGCACATGAGGTGAAGAAGGTCCTTCAGTCGGCCATCGCGAACGCCGAGAACAATCACGATCTGGACGTGGACGACCTGGTCGTGAAGGAAGCCTCCGTCGGCAAGAACATGGTGTTGCAGCGCTTCCACGCGCGCGCCCGTGGCCGCGGCGCCGGAATCGAAAAGCCGTTCTCTCAGATCACCATCGTGGTCGAGGAACTGCGCGCGAAAAAGGAAGCGGAAGCCGAGGCTCCCGCGAAAGGCAAAGCGAAGTCCAAGGGCAAGAAGCCGGCCGCGAAGAAGGCGCCCGCGAAAAAGCCCGCCGCCAAGAAGACGGCGAAGGAGAAAGCGTAATGGGTCAGAAGGTCAATCCGACGGGCTTGCGCCTCGGCATCAACCGCACGTGGGACTCGCGCTGGTACGCCGGCAAGAAGGACTACGGAAAGCTGCTGCAGGAAGACATCAAGATCCGCAACTACCTGACGGACAAGCTGAAGGCCGCGGGCGTCTCCCGCGTGGTCATCGAGCGCCCGCACAAGAAGTGCCGCATCACGATCCACTCGGCGCGTCCGGGCGTCGTCATCGGCAAGAAGGGCGCGGACATCGAGAAGCTGAAGAGCGATGTCCAGAAGATGACGACCGACGAAGTGCATCTGAACATCGTCGAGATCCGCAAGCCGGAAATCGACGCGAAGCTCGTGGCCGAGAACATCGCCCAGCAGCTGGAGCGCCGCGTGGCGTTCCGCCGCGTGATGAAGCGTTCGGTGCAGTCGGCCATGCGCCTGGGTGCGCTTGGCATTCGTATCACCTGCGCAGGCCGTCTGGGCGGTGCGGAAATCGCGCGTGTGGAATGGTATCGCGAAGGCCGGGTGCCCCTGCACACGCTGCGCGCTGACATCGACTACGGCGTCGCAACCGCGAAGACCACCTATGGCACCTGCGGCGTGAAAGTGTGGATTTTCAAGGGCGAGATCATGGAGCACGACCCCATGGCCGTCGATAAGCGCAATGCGGAAGCGGAGGAGAAGGCAAATCGCGGCCCTCGTCAGTCGACTCCGGCGCCCGCACCGGCCGAGTAACGGAACACAGTCATGTTGCAACCGAAACGCACAAAATTCCGCAAGCAGTTCAAAGGCCGCATCAACGGCGCTGCAAAGCGGGGCACGCAATTGAACTTCGGCGAATACGGCTTGAAGGCGATGGAGCCGGAACGCCTGAACGCGCGCGAGATCGAGGCTGCGCGCCGCGCTATCACGCGTGAAATGAAGCGCGCCGGCCGCGTTTGGATCCGTATTTTCCCGGACGTGCCGGTGTCGAAGAAGCCTGCCGAAGTTCGCATGGGCTCGGGCAAGGGCGCGCCGGAATTCTGGGTGGCGAAGGTGAAGCCGGGCCGCATCCTGTTCGAGATCGACGGCGTCGATCTGGCGACGGCCAAGGAAGCGATGCGCCTGGGTGCGCGCAAACTGTCGATCGCGACCAAGTTCGTCGCGCGCGCGGTGCATCAGTAAGGAGATCGTCATGGCGGCAAGGAAGAAAAAAGCGTCGGGCGATACCCACGGCAAGACTGGCGACGAACTTGTGGACGAGCTCGCGACGCTGAAGAAGGAGCAGTTCAACCTGCGCTTCCAGCGGGCCAACGGCCAGCTCGAGAAGACCAATCGTATTCGCGAAGTGCGCCGCTCGATCGCGCGCATCGAAACCAAACTGACGGAGCAGCGCCGCAAGGCTGGCTGATTAGAGGACGAGAACTATGCCGAAGCGCGTGCTGCAGGGCGTCGTGGTCAGCGACAAGAACAAGAACACCGTGGTGGTGAACGTGGAACGCCGTTTCACCCATCCGGTGATGAAGAAGACTGTGCGTCGCTCGAAGAAGTATCACGCCCACGACGCCAAGGGTGAATTCAAGGCGGGCGATATCGTCCGTATTCAGGAGTGCCGTCCGATCTCCAAGCTGAAGAGCTGGGAAGTGATCGAGAAGGTCGGGAAATAAGGGCCGGAAACGGTTCAGGAGTTTAAGTCATGATTCAAATGTCCACCGAGCTTGATGTCGCCGACAATTCCGGCG
>JBQCFD010000317.1:0-32821 GCA_051959625.1 Rhizomicrobium sp. | reverse complement strand
TCTCGCCGGCCGCATCGCGCTCGAACGGACCGATGGCGGCGGGGCAGATGAAGCCGGAGGCGACATGGATTTTCGAATAGCCCGGCCCATCCTTGAACGCATCCGCGCTCTGGCCGAGCGCGGGTGTGGCGAGGAGGAGAGGAAAGAGAAGCGCGGCGAGTTTCATTGCGCCATATTGTCATGGACCGCGCCCAATCCAAAAACCGTCATGGCCGGGCTTGTCCCGGCCATCGGTGAGGATCAGAGCGAGGAGGAGCTAATTCCGCGCTTCGCGTCGCGCGAGAAATGCCAGGCGCTCGAAGAGGTGCACGTCCTGCTCGTTCTTAAGGAGGGCGCCGTGCAGCGGCGGGATGAGCTTGGTCGGGTCCTTTTCCTTCAGCGCTTCCGGCGGAATGTCTTCGTTCAACAGCAGCTTCAGCCAGTCGAGCAGCTCGGAGGTGGACGGCTTCTTCTTGAGCCCCGGCACGTCGCGGATCTGGTAGAAGACGTTGAGCGCCTCGCTGACCAGCTTCTGCTTGATGTCCGGATAGTGGACATCGACGATCTTCTGCATCGTGTCGCGGTCCGGAAACTTGATGTAATGGAAGAAGCAGCGGCGCAGGAACGCGTCCGGCAATTCCTTCTCGTTGTTCGACGTGATCATCACGATCGGGCGCTCTTTCGCCTTGATCGTCTCGCCGGTCTCGTAAACGAAGAATTCCATGCGGTCGAGTTCGAGCAGAAGATCGTTCGGGAATTCGATGTCCGCCTTGTCGATCTCGTCGATCAGGAGCACGGGGCGGCCCTTGATCTCGAACGCCTCCCACATCTTTCCCTTCTTGATGTAGTTCTTGACGTCCTTCACGCGCTCATCGCCGAGCTGTGAGTCGCGCAGGCGCGTCACCGCGTCGTATTCATAGAGACCCTGCTGCGCCTTGGTCGTGGACTTCACGTGCCAGGTGATGAGCGGCGCCTTCAGCGCATCGGCAACCTGGAAGGCGAGCTCCGTCTTGCCCGTGCCGGGTTCGCCCTTGATGAGGAGCGGGCGCTCCAGCGCGATGGCGGCGTTCACCGCGACCCTGAGGTCGTCGGTCGCGACATAGCGGTCGGTGCCTTCAAAACGCTTGGCGGTCATGGATAATCTCTGAATTGGAATAGCGGGTACGGCCACGGTAGGGGGCGCTGCCGCACTTCGCAAGACCGGCGGCGGCGCGCTAGAATTTCCCCATGAGCCATAACGCCCCCGAGACATTGCCCGCGCGCTTCTACCGCGACCCCGAACTTTACCAGACGGAAAGACGCGAGATCTTCGCGCGAAGCTGGCTGCTGATCGGTCACGAAAGCCAGATCGCGACGCCCAACTCCTATGTGGCGGCGAATGCCGCGGGCTTTCCCATCATCGTGGTGCGCGACAAGGACAACGCCATCCGCGCCTTCCACAATGTCTGCCGCCACCGCGCCGGACCCCTGGCCGATGACGGGCAGGGCAAATGCGAAGGCCAACTCGTGTGCCGCTATCACGGCTGGCGTTATGCGCTGGACGGGCGGCTCGCCGCCGCGCGCGATTTCGGGCCCGCGGAAGGCTTCGATCCGCGCGACTACGCGCTTCGCGGCGTGAAGTGCCAGAGCTGGCGCGGCTTCATCTTCATCAACATGGATGCGAAAGCCGGGCCGCTGGAAGACACCATTGCGCCGCTCATCAAGCGCACCGCGCATCTGCCGCTGGAGAATTTCCGCTTCGAACGGCAGACCACGCACGACATCGCCTGCAACTGGAAAACCTATGTCGAGAATTATCTCGAGGGTTATCACATCCCGCTGGTGCATCCGTTCCTGAACTCGGCGGTGGATGCCAGCAAATACGAAGTGGATGTGTCGGCGCCGGTGATCTTCCACCAGGCGCCGCCGCGCGACGGCTCGCCCGTGGGCGGCTTGTGGGCGTGGTCGTGGCCGTGCCTGGGCGTGAACGTCTACGCCGACGGAATCCTGATGGAACGCATGTGGCCGGTGGGGCACAACATCACGCGGCTCGACTATCTCTAGTTCTTCCCGGACGGCATCGAGCGCGCGGTGATGGAGCGTAGCGTCGCCGCGTCCGAAATCACGACGGACGAGGACAAGAAGATCTGCGAAGCCGTGCAGCGCAATCTCGACGCAGGGATTTACGAAACCGGCCGCCTCTCGCCCAAACACGAACAGGGCGTGGCATGGTTCCAGAGAGAGTTGCGCAAAGCTGTCGGCGGTTAATGCGGTCTGGAGTTGAAATTTCCGCACCCGAAATTCGTCGTGGCCGTCTGCGCCGGCTTCCAGATTAAGTGCGACCGTGTCCTTCAGATTGGCGAGAGCTTCGGCGCATGGCGCATCGTGCGTAGGACCGCCCTTCAACTCCGGGCTCCAGGCGTGGAAAACGTCGCCGCGGGAGTCGATGAGGAAGGTAGCCATCGCGCTATTTTGGCGAACTGGCGCGGATTTGTCCGCTGATCGCGTCGTTGGTAAAATTGCGCTAGCATCGGCGCGTCTATCGGGGAGACCTCGCCATGCACTGGATGCTCATTGCGGCGGTCATCATGGCCGGCGTGGTTTCGAGTTTCACCGACTGGTTCTTCATGGGCGTGCTGTTCTCCGACCGCTACCAGAAATATCCCGAGACCTGGTGGCCGCGCTCCGGAAAGTCCGCAGAGCGCGGCGCGATCATGTGGTCCACCGCGCTGGGCTTCATCACCGCGGCGGCCGTGGTGCTGCTCTGCGTCTATGCGGGCGTGACGAGCATCGGCGGCGCGCTGATCGTGGCAGCGTTGGCGGCGGCGGCCGGCCCGCTCGTCACCACCATCACCAACGGCATGTGGATTCGCATCGATCCCGCCGTCACCTTCGCGCACATGGTTGGATATGTCGTGCGCTTCCTGATCGCCGGAATCGCGGCAGGTATCGCGCTTTCCTGATCCGCTGGGGGAGCTCAGGTTCGGGGCTTGGTGAAGGTGCGCTTCTTGCCGTCGCAGCGCCGCTCCGATGGGAAGCGAAAGACAACAGCTTCCGGCGCGCCGACGACATGCTTTTCATAAAGCACGCGCGCAGCGATGTGGGCGCGGGGGCCGGTGACGGACCTCGTTCCATCGACGTAGCCGACATAGATCGCCTCGCCATTTGCGATCTCGCGCCTGACTTCGAAGCGTTTCTTGCCGTGCGAAAAATTTATGGTCATGCCTCGTCCGGCGTTGAGCCGCTGCTTTCTCGCGGAGATGCCCGGGGGATTTCGTCCGCACCGTCACATCATTTAGGATGTGTATACACGTAAGATGTATATGGAGCAACGGAAATGCATCATCTATGATGCGTTCTCGCCATGTTGGTAAAGGAAGCGTTAATGCCCCGGAAGGTCGAGACCAGTCTGGTCATTGAAGAGCTGGCCACGCGGACCGCGCGGGCCATCCTGCAAATCGAGATGAAGAAGAAAGGCTGGAGCTATCGCGATCTTGCCGAGCGATCCAACGCCAACGGCATCGCCGACAACGAGGCGAATGTCCGCAACAAGATCGGCAGGGGGACGTTCTCGGCGAGGTTTTTCATCATGTGCCTCATAATGATGAATTGCCATCAGGTGGATCTGGTCTGGGCGATTCAAGAAGCCGGGAAACATCTGAACGAGGGCCCCGCGTCCGAATGAAATTCGGATTCCCTCCGGATCGAGCCCGAAGCCCGCGGGCAACCCTGCCTGCAGCCCGTCGCGCGCGACCGGAATCGCGGCAGCTATCGCGCTTTGCGGATTCTGACAAAATTTGCGACAGGCGCGGCGACAAGTCCTGACAGCCTCGTGACGTGCGCGTGAAATTCGAGCGCGATGCTCATCTCCTCGTATCGGGGGATGCGGATGACCGTTGCTCACACCTATACCGTCGCGTTCGAAGGCATCGACGCGCGCGAAGTCGACGTTCAGGTTCATATCGGAGACGGCAAGAACGGGGTCTTCAATATCGTGGGCCTTGCCGACAAAGCCGTGGGCGAGAGCCGCGAGCGCGTGTCGGCGGCGCTCTCCGCCATCGGCCTCGCCATGCCGTTCAAGAAGGTGACAGTGAATCTGGCACCCGCCGATCTGCCCAAGGAGGGCAGTCATTACGATCTTCCCATCGCATTGGGATTGCTGGCCGCGATGGGGGTGCTGCCCGCCAGCGAGATCTCCAACTATGTCGCCATGGGAGAGTTGTCGCTGGACGCGCAGGTAACGCCGGTGGCAGGCGTGCTACCCGCGGCGCTCGCGGCCAGCGAGGCCGGACGCGGATTGATCTGTCCGAAAGCCTGCGGACCGGAAGCGGCATGGGCGGCGGGCGTGGAGATCATTGCAGCACCTTCGCTTATCGCCATCGTCAATCACATGAAGGGCGCGCAGGTGCTGACGCCGCCGAGCGCGAAAATCGCGGACGAGAAGATCGTCATCCCCGATCTGCGCGACGTGAAGGGACAGGAAACGGCGAAGCGGGCTTTGGAGATCGCGGCCGCGGGCGGTCACAACATGCTGATGATCGGGCCGCCCGGCTCGGGCAAATCGATGCTCGCCGCGCGCCTGCCAGGCTTGCTGCCGCCGCTCGATGCGCGCGAGGCCCTCGAGATCTCGATGGTTCAGTCGCTGGCGGGACAATTGCCGGAAGGCGCGATCTCGCGGCGAAGGCCGTTCCGCAATCCGCATCATTCCGCGTCGATGGCCGCGCTGGTCGGCGGCGGCTTGCGCGTGAAGCCGGGTGAGGTGTCGCTCGCGCATCTGGGCGTACTCTTTCTTGACGAGTTGCCGGAATTCCAGCGCGGCGTTCTCGACTCCTTGCGCCAACCCATCGAGACCGGCGAAGCGATCGTGGCGCGGGCCAATGCGCATGTGCGCTTTCCGGCGCGCTTCCAGCTTGTCGCGGCGATGAATCCGTGCCGCTGCGGCTTCATGAGCGATCCTGCCCAAGCTTGCGGGCGCGCGCCCAAATGCGGCGGCGACTATCAGGCGCGGCTGTCCGGCCCGCTGCTCGACCGCATCGACATCCATGTCGACGTGAACAGCGTCTCCGCCGCCGATTTGTCGTTGCCGCCGCCGGCGGAAGGAAGCGCTGCCGTCGCCGCGCGCGTGGCCCGCGCCCGCGACATCCAGCGCGCGCGCTTCGAGAGCCAAAGCGTGCGCACCAATGCCGAGGCCGAGGGCGAATTGCTGGACAGGATCGCCACGCCGGAAAAATGCGGCGCGAGGCTTCTCGCCGACGCGGCCGACGCGATGAAGCTCACCGCGCGGGGCTATCATCGCGTGCTGCGCGTGGCGCGCACCATCGCCGATCTGGCGGCGAGCGAAACGGTCAAGCGCGCCCATGTCGCCGAAGCGCTCTCCTACCGGCGCATGGCGCAGGCGTCCTGACGGGAACTTTCCCGGAGTCCTGCACGTTTCAGGCGCGGGCCATTTCGGGAGAATTTCATGGGCAAGATCGCCATTCTGGGCGTGGTTCTGATCGTTTTGGGTATCGCCGGCCTCATCGCGGGCAATCTCAGCTACACGGAAACCAAGCCGGTGCTGAAGGCGGGGCCGTTGCAGGTCAACTCGCAGGAAGAGCACCACATCTCCATTCCCACCATCGGAAGCATCGTGGTGCTCGTTGTCGGCGCCGGTCTTGTGATCGCGGGACGGAGATCGGCGTGACAGCCGCGCCGGAGATGCTTCGTGCCGCGGCGGAGGAGCACAGCGGCGGAAACGGCGCTCATTCGCATCTGTCGTTCTTCGCGCGCATGGCCAATTCCGTGGCGCACGCTTCCGGCAAGCCCTTCACCTTCGTTCTGTGCTGCGCCGTCGTGATCGTGTGGGCGGTATCGGGGCCCGTGTTCCACTATTCCGACACCTGGCAGCTCGTCATCAACACCGGAACGACCATCGTGACTTTCCTGATGGTATTCCTGATCCAGAACACGCAGAACCGCGACGGTGCGGCTCTTCAAGCCAAGCTCGACGAACTCATCCGCGTCACCAAGGAAGCGCGCAACGATCTGGTCGCCGTGGAGAACAAGCCGGAGGCGGAGCTCGAAGAACTTCGCGAGGAGGTCGTGGCCGAGGCGGCGGCGGAATCCCCGCGATAGGATTTTCGGCGTCGCGGCGCGCGTGATATATCGATAGATATCACGCCGCCGGAGGGGTCATGGCCAGGCTTCGTTTCGCGCTCGCCTTGCTGCTGGCAATTTCGTCCGCCACGCCCGTTCTCGCCGCCGACATAACCGTCTTCGCCGCCGCCTCGCTCACCGACGCGCTGAACGAGATCGGCAAGAACTACGAGGCGACGACCGGAAACCGCGTCGTCTTCTCCTTCGCCGCCTCCTCGACGCTGGTGCAGCAGATCGCCAATTCGTCGGGTGCAGACGTGTTCATCTCCGCAGATCTCGACTGGATGGATTATCTCGAAAGGAAAGGCCTGCTCGCGCCCGGAACGCGGCGCACGCTGCTCGGCAATCGCCTGGTTCTGATCGCGCCCTCCGGCTTGAAGATGAATGTGAAGATCGCACCCAAATTCGATCTCGCCGGCGCGCTGGGCAGCAGCCGGCTGGCGCTCGCCGATCCGGCTTCTGTGCCTGCCGGCAAATACGGCAAGGCCGCGCTGATCAAGCTCGGCGTATGGAACAGCGTGCGCGACAAGCTGGCGGTGGCGGAGAATGTGCGCGCCGCTCTGGCATATGTGGCGCGCGGTGAGACCACGCTCGGCATCGTCTACGAGACCGACGCGAAGATCGAGCCGCGCGTGCGCGTGGCTGGCGTTTTCCCCGATTCGAGCCACAAGCCGATTCTCTATCCCGTCGCGCTTGTCAGGGAGGCAAGGCCGGGGGCTGCGGATTTCGAGAGATATCTGGAAGGCCGCGCGGCCAGGGCCGTGTTCGCGAGAGATGGTTTTATCCTTCCGGCGCGCTGACGAGCCGGATCGCCATTTGTTGATCTGGGTCCAAGCGCAGCGGCGGTTTGTTTGCGATTGAGGCATCCTCAGAGGAGCAATCTCTTGAAGATACGATCCATTCTATATGCCGGCGCGGCGCTTGCCGCATTGACGGCGCCCGCTTTCGCCGACGATGCGGCGATCGAAAAGCGCCTCGACCAGATGCAGAAGATGATCGAGGCACAGCAGCACCAGATCGAAACGCAGAACGCGGAGATCAAATCGCTGCGCGGAGCGCTGAGAAAGAAAGGGCTTCGCGTCGAGACGGCGACAGCGGACACTGCACCCTCCACCGCGGAGCCTGTCTCCACGCCGGAACAGATCGCCGCCCAGAACGCACGCATCGACGAGCTCAATCGCAAATTCGAGGAGGAACGGGCGGAGCGGCGCAGCGCCGAAGCGCAATCCGGCGATCCGACATGGAGCTTCAAGAACGGCCGGCCCGTCATTGCTTCGGCCGACAAGCGCTTCTCCCTCGCGATCCGCGCGCTGGGGCAATTCGATGCCGCCTATTACATGCAATCGGCGAAAGCGCTCGCGCTGCCGGGCGGGCAGGATTTTTCCAGCGGCACGAATTTCCGCAGAGCCCAGCTCGGCATCCAGGGCACCTTGTTCGGAGACTGGTCCTACATGGTCAATACCGAATTCGGCGGCTCGGGCGGCACCGAATCCGGCGGCCGCGTGCAGGCGCTCTATGTGGAATATGACGGCTGGAAACCGCTTGCCGTCCGCGTCGGCGCCTATCCACCGGCGTTCGGATTGGAGGACAACACCGGCGCCGCCGACACGATGTTCCTGGAGCGCACCGCGCCGTCCGACATCATCCGCAACGCGGTGGGTGGCGACGGGCGCGATGCCGCGAGCGTTCTTTATGCGGGCGAAAATTTCTACGGGGCATTGTCCTACACCGGCGGCAAGGTCGGCGATTCCGGCGTGTTCGACGAGCAGGAAGCGGTCGTCGGCCGCGCCGCCTACAACTGGGCGGGATCCGATAGCCGTTTTGTGATCAGCGCCACGGGCGCGGATATGTTCCGCGGTCCCGACTGGACGCCAGGGCCGGGATCGGCGCGCGCACTCACCCTGTCGGCCGCCCCCGAACTCACCGTGGACTCGCAAGGCACCAAGCTCGTTTCCACCGGCGCAGTGGATACCGAGAACGCGCGCTTCTGGGGCGTGGAAGGCGGCATGACATGGGACCGCTTCTACGCGCAGGCCGGCTATTTCGGGTACGAGATGAGCCAGCGTGTGATAGCGCCCACCCCGGCCAAACCGGATCTCAACTTCAACGGATGGTATGCCCAGGCAAGCTGGACGCTTACGGGCGAAGGGCGCGGCTGGTCGAAGGCCAACGCCGCATTCACGCAGCCCGCATCGGACGGCGGCTGGGGCGCGTGGGAATTGGCGGCGCGCTACAGCGATCTGGATCTCAACGATCATGCCGGCAGCATCGCGCTGGCGACGCCCTTCGGCGGCGTGCGCGGCGGCGACCAGAAGATCTGGACCGCCGGCGTCAACTGGTACCCGAACGGCGTGCTGCACTTCGCGCTCGACTATCAGTGGATGGATGTGAGCCGCCTGAGCGGCGCAGGCGCCGACATCGGCCAGCACATCCAGGCGCTGTCATTCCGTTCGCAGGTGGTGTTGTAGAGCTTCCTCCCCCGTTTACGGGGGAGGTGCTGAGCGAGCATCGCGGAGCGGAAGGGGCAATGCCCCCTCCGGCTCACTGCGCCCCGTAAACAGGAAGGAAAATCACGCCGCGCGCCGTCCCAGCCACCAGGCGATGGCGGCGCCGGCGAGAATTCCCGACACGATCTCCATGACGATCTGCGCCACCGTGTAATCCAGCGGGAAATGATACCAGTTCCAGTAGGACACATTCGTCGCGATGGAAGTCGCGACATAGATCGCGATAACCGCGCCCCATCGCAATGCGAAGCTGCCCGCGATCATGGAGACGATCCAGGCCGCGATCAGCGCCTCGACAAACTGCTTGATGAATTCCCTCACCAGCATCGGCGCCATGTCCGCGTCGAGATTGGTGCCCGGCGCGCTGTAGATCAGCAGGCCATGCGGTTCGGCTTTCTGTGACGCCGCGGATTTCTGCATCATCTGCGGATCCTTGGGATCGACCCAGGGATAGAAATAAAGGCCGTTCCTGTCGCCGATGGATTGGTGCATGGCGGAAAGGACGGCGCTTTCGTTCGGTATCTGGCTGAAGCCCATCGTGGCCAACGGCGTCGCCATATGCGCGATCGCCGTCCAGATGAACATGGCGATGGCGCCCAGAAGGGCCGCTGTGAGAATGCGCATCGTGAAATCCCCCGATTGGATGCGAGGGAACTATATCAGGATTTGCGGCGGGATTATTCGGCGGGCGATTGTGCGGCGCGGTATTGCGCCCAGCGGGCCTTGATGGAATCGCTGGTTTCGCGGCTTCCGTCGGGCGACCAGCCGGGCGGCGCGAAGACGTAACCCACAACTTCCTGAACCGAGCGCGCGCCCGCAAGATCCTTCGCGATGCCGATGAATTCGTGGAAAGCAACCTTGAGGGGGTTGAAGGTCGCGAGGTTCTTCACGATGCCGTAGTGCGGCTTCTCATCCGCGTCCTCCTCCACGAAGCTGCCGAACATGCGGTCCCAGACGATGAAGACGCCGGCGTAGTTCGCGTCGAGGTATTTCGCGTTCGTTGCGTGATGCACGCGATGATGCGACGGGGTGTTCATCACCGCTTCGAACCAGCGCGGCAGCTTGCCCACCGCCTCGGTGTGGATCCAGAACTGATAAACGAGATTGATGCCGCCGACGAAGGCGATCATGCCGAGCGGAAATCCCAGCAGCAGAATCGGTGCCTTGAACACGAAGCCCGGCGTGAGGAACCCGCCCCAGGGCTGACGCAATGCGGTGGACAGATTGTAGTGCTGGCTCGAATGATGCGCGACATGCTCCGCCCAGAACCAGCGGATGCGATGCGCCGAGCGGTGCCACCAGTAATAAGTGAGATCGTCCAGGACGAAGCAGGCGATGACCGCGGGCACCGACCATGCGACCGCGGCCAGCTTGTAGGGCGTGACGAGGCCCGCGAACCACACGAAGATGAACGCGAAGGCGGCGCCGAAGATGACGCTGCCGAAACCCATGATCAGGCTGGTGGCGGTGTCGCGCGCTTCATAGCGGCCGCGGCCGGAGAAACGCACGAACAGCATCTCCGCGATGACAAGGATCACGAACGCAGGCGTGGCAAGCTGGGTGGGATCGAAATGCATCAGGCGCGCGCCATCCTCTGTTCCCAGTCGCGCGCCACGTCTTCGTCGTGGAAGGCGATGATCGCGCTGGGAAAGGTGAAATCGGAGAAACGCAAGCGCAGGGCCGCGCCGTCGCGTGCCGCCGTCCGCACCGTGCCGCGCGAGACCCGGCGCGTAACGAACCCGTCGCCGCGAGCAGCGACGAGGTAGACGGCACGATCGCGCGCGTCTTCGAGTACGGCCGAGCGCGTGTCGGCGGAAATCGCGCTGGCGCCCAGGCGGAAACCCGGAACGTCTTGCGCCAGCCGCGCGGCGGCCGAGCGCGTGTCGAGCTTCGCGACCTCGCGCCCGAACAGCAGCACGCAGAATCCCACCATCGCGGCGACGCCCGCGAGAGAAGCAATGAGATAATATATCTGCGCCGTCATCGATCTGTTTCGTCAAGCCACTTTGCCATCGCCGGGCGTGTCCCGGCCATGACGATGATTTCGTTCGATCGCCCAACCCTTGGCCCGGAAGAACTTATGCCGTAATCGTTTGCTTCGGAAAAGCGGCTGGGGGAGACGCGATCCATGGACGGCCAGCACCGGCGCGGCGGTTTCCGCTTCGTCCACCTTCTTCTGATCGTGCCGTTCATCGGCTGCCTCTGGGTGCCATTCTACAATCGCGCGCTGCCGGAATTGGGCGGCGTGCCGTTCTTCTACTGGGATCAGGTCCTGTGGGTGGTGCTGACCGCGGTGATCCTCTGGATCGTCTATCGCGCGGAAGAGCGGCAATGACGAAGCTCGATCCTGCCGCGCTGGCCGTCTTCATCGCGCTGTTCGCCGTCGTCACCATCATGGGATTCTTCGCCGCGCGGTGGCGAAAGGGCGATCTCACCCAGCTTTCGGAATGGGGATTGGGCGGCCGGCGCTTCGGCTCCGTGGTGACCTGGTTTCTCCTGGGCGGCGATCTCTACACAGCCTACACCTTCGTGGCGGTGCCGGCGCTGATGTTCGGCGCCGGCGCGCTCGGTTTCTTCGCCGTGCCTTACGCGGCGGTCGCCTATGTGGTGATGTTCCTCGCCTTCCCGCGGTTCTGGAGCGTGGCGCGCGCCAAGGGCTACGTGACCGGCGCGGATTTCGTGCGCGGCCGTTTCGGCAGCCGCTCGCTCGCGCTCGCCGTCGCGCTTACGGGCATCGTCGCCACCATGCCCTATATCGCGCTGCAGCTTGTCGGCATCGAGGTGGTGCTGGCGGGGCTCGGCATCCACGGCGAATGGCCGCTCATCATCGCTTTCGTCATCCTCGCCGCCTACACCTATGCGAGCGGCTTGCGCGCGCCCGCGATGATCGCGGTGGTGAAAGACCTTCTGATCTACGCGACCGTGATTGCCGCGGTGATCGTGATTCCCGTCGAGCTCGGCGGTTACGCGAAGATATTCTCGGCGGTCGCCACGGCGAAGCTCACATTGCCGTCCGACCCCCTCGCCAATCCGGGGCAGTTCTCCTATGCGACGCTCGCCTTCGGCTCGGCGCTGGCGCTGTTTCTCTACCCCCACGCCGCGACGGGCGTGCTGTCGGCATCGAGCCGCCATGTGGTGAAGCGCAACGCGGTGGCGCTGCCCGCCTACTCGGTGATGCTGGGGCTTGTCGCGTTGCTGGGCTTCATGGCGCTGGCGGCGGGGGTGAAATCGATGCCGGAATTCGCCGACGGCTTCGCGCGCTTCGGCAACAACTACGCGGTGCCTGCGCTCTTCCTGCACATGTTCCCCGGCTGGTTCGTGGGCGTGGCGTTCGCAGCCATCGCCATCGGCGCGCTGGTGCCCGCGGCCATCATGTCCATCGCCTGCGCCAATCTCTTTACGCGCAACATCTATCGCGAATATTTCAGGCCCGATTGTCCGCCCGCGCATGAGAGCCAGGTGGCGAAGATCGTCTCGCTGGTGGTGAAGCTGGGTGCGTTGCTGTTCATCATCGAATTGCCGACGACCTACGCGATCCAGCTTCAGCTGCTGGGCGGGATCTGGATCATCCAGACCCTGCCGGCGGTGCTCTTCGGGCTCTACACGCGCTGGCTCCATCCGCGCGCGCTGTTGATCGGATGGGCCGCGGGCACCGGCGCGGGCACATGGATGGCCGCGCAGTCCGCGTTCAAGGCGAGCGTCTATGTGCTGCACATCGGCGGTTTGGCGCTGCCGTGCTACGCCGCGCTGTCGTCGCTGGTGCTGAACGTCGCGGTGAGCGCCCTGCTCAGCCTTGTGTTCAACGCACTGTCCTCCACATCGACGGACGCGACACGTGCCGAGGATTACGCATGAGCAGTGCAGCCGTACTTCTGGCCGCAGCCGTCGCCTCCACGCCCGTGGTTACCGCCAGCGATGCCGTCTGCAGCATCGCGGGCTACAATGCCGACACCGACATGTCAGGGACGAATTTGCGCGCCGCACCCGATGCCAAGGCGCCGGTTATCTTCCGCCTGATGCCGGAGATAGAACCGGAAGACAATTACGGCGCCGAATTCGAAGTCATCGGATCGAAGAACGGCTGGCTTCTCATCCGCGACGCGGAGACGGGGCAATACGGCAACGGCAATGGCAAGATCGTGTTCAAAGGCCCGGGCTGGATCTCGGGCAGCCTGGTCGGCTTTACCATCAACGATATCCATATGCGCGCAGCGCCTTCCGCCAACGCCAAGGTGGTCGCGACGCTTTTCGACGATAAAAAGGGTTGGGGTCCGGACTCCTTCGTCATAAAGCGCGTTTATGGGTGTTCCGGCGCGTTCGCGAATGTGAGCGGGACGACGCCGTATGGTAAGCCTCTTCACGGCTGGGTGACCAAATTGTGCGGCAACCAGCGCACGACCTGTCCTTAGGCAGCGCGCGCGAAGAGCCGCGCGAAAGTCGCGCGAGAGCAGGCCGCAAAAAAAACCGCGCGGCCGAAACCGCGCGGTCCTTCAGGCGAAAAGTAAAATCAGCGCCCCGCCGTGAGCGTGACGGCGAAGGTTTCGCCCTGATCGTTGGTGACGCTCCAACTGTCGCCGACAGCGTGCTTCTGGAGCGGCGAGCAGGATGGCGCGGAGCCCGGCGTGTTGGGCGGCAGTTGCGGCGCCAGGCAGATCGTCGCGCCGCCGTCCTTCAGCGTCCATTGGCCGTTATAGGTCACGGGCTTGCCGTCGGCCCCCGTGGCACTGGCGGTATAGGTCCCATCCTGGTTGAACAGGAGCGTGGCTGTCGCGCCCGTCTTCTGGCTCTTGGTCGAGATGGTGTTGGCATAGGTATTCGCCATCGGATCGTCGGCATAGGCCGCCGTGGCGATGAGCGCGCCCGCAACAGCGAGCGCCGCAATCGATAAACGCATGAAATCCTCCCCCGGTTTGGAATTCATAACGGTTGGTTGTGCGGGTTCTCCGCAGACCCGTGGATATTAACCACGTCCGGGCGCGCCTCCACCATCTCTTAAGTCTTTCTCAAGCGGGACATGGCTCAAATGGCCCGTTTTCCGGAGGGGCCCCGTGCGTTTGGCACGCCTGGCATTGGTTATCTATGGCATGGGCCTGCTCGCGCTGGGCGGGTTCGCGTTTGCCGACATCGCCACGCATGGAAAGCTCACCATCTTTCCGGCGGTGCTGCTCCCGGCCGTTGCGGGGCTTGGGCTCATCATCCTCTTCGGCGGCATCATCGGCGCACACAAGAGGGCGAGCGCGTTGGAGAGCCGCACCGCCGAACTCAACACGCTGACGGACAAACTCGAAGCCACGCTCGCCACGGTGCGCGCGATGAACGCGCGGCTGCACGAGAGCGAGAACCGCTACAAGGGCCTTGTCGACGCGCAAGGCGACGCCATCTTCCGGCGCTCGCCGGACAGCCGCCTCACCTATGGCAACGAGGCGTTCCTGCGCCTTTTCGGACTGACGCCGCAGACCGCCTTCGGAAAAGCGTTCGCGCCCGAGCTGCATCCCGACAGCCGCGCGCCGATGTTCGGCTCCTTCGCGGGGCTGGAAACCGGAAAGGCGCGCGTGAGATACGATCAGCATCTGCGCACGGTCTATGGCTGGCGCTGGATCGCCTGGGAAGACTACGCGGTGCGCGACGCTTCCGGCCGGCTCATCGAGATCCAGAGCGTGGGCCGCGACATCACCGAGCGCAAGGCGCTGGAAGACGCGCTCACCGAAGCACGCGACAAGGCCGAAGCCGCCAACCGCGCGAAATCCGGATTCCTCGCGACCATGAGCCACGAAATCCGCACGCCGATGAACGGCGTGCTGGGCATGGCGCGGCTGCTGCTCGAAACCAATCCCGGCCCCGAACAGAAAACCTATATCGACGCCATTCATCAATCCGGCGAAGGGCTGCTGCAACTCATCGAGGAGATCCTCGATTTCTCCAAGATCGAATCCGGCACCATCACGCTGGAGGAAGACGACGTGGAACTGCGTCCGCTGATCGACGGCGTGGTGGAACTGCTCGTCATGCGCGCCCACGCCAAGGGCATCGAGATCGTTTCCTTCATCGAGCCCGGCACGCCGGACGCCATCCGCTGCGACGGCTTGCGGCTCCGGCAGATCCTCACCAATCTCGTGGGCAACGCCGTCAAGTTCACCGAGAAGGGCGGCGTGCGCGTGAGCGCCAACGTTGTCGACGAGAACGGACGCAAGTCCATCCGCTTCGAAGTGCGCGACACCGGCGTCGGCATTCCGGTGGAAAAGCGCGACGAGATCTTCCGCGAATTCATGCAGGCCGATTCCAGCCATGCGCGCAAATTCGGCGGCACGGGACTTGGCCTCGCCATCACCAAGAAGCTCGTCCACGCCATGGACGGCGACATCGGCGTCGAAGCGGCGAAGGGCGGCGGCAGCCTGTTCTGGTGCACGCTGCCCCTCATCGTGCTGCGCGATGCCAATCCGCAAGAGCCCACGATGCTCGACGGCGTGCGCGTCGCCATCGTGGCGCGCAATTCGGTGCTGCGCGAAGGCTTGACCGCGCAGATCCGCGCCGGCGGCGGCGAAGTGGTGTCGCTCTCCACCAATCCCGAGGCGCTTGAGTACCCCGAAGCGGACATCGTGCTGATCGATGCGGGCACCGAAAGCGTGCCCGAGCTTCCCGCCTACCCCGACGGGCAGACGCGCGCCATCGTGCTTCTGCCGCCGGGCGCGCGCTCCCATCTTGCCGGGCTGAAGAGCATGGGCTTCTCCGCCTATCTGATGAAGCCGATCCGCCAGGCCTCGCTGTTCGTGCGTCTCAACACGCGCGAAGGCATCGCGCCCGTGCCGGAGTTGCCGGCGCATGGCGAATTCGCGGACACTCCGCTGCCCCCCGATGTCCCGCCCGCTTTCGTTCCGCCCGCAGCCCCTGCTCCGGCTCCCGTCCAGGTCCTCACCGCCGCCGCCGACCGCGGTGCGCGCAAGATCCTGTTGATCGAAGACAACCCCATCAACGCCATGCTGAGCCGCGAATTGCTGCGCCGCCGCGGCTATGCGGTGAAGGATGTCGCTTCCGGCGAAGCGGCGCTGGACACGCTCGATGCCGAAGATTTCGACGTCGTGCTGACCGATCTGCACATGCCCGGACTCGACGGGCTGGAGACGACGAAGCGGCTGCGCGCGCGCGAACAGGCCCAGGGCCGCATGCGTACGCCGGTGGTGGCGCTGACGGCGGACGCCAATCACGGCATCCGCGAGGCTTGCCAGAGTGCGGGCATGGATGGTTTCCTCACCAAGCCGATCGATCCCACCGAGCTTGACGCCGTGCTTCAGATTCTCTTCCAGCCCGCGCAAGCGGCCTGACCGTCACCCATGACCGTCACCGCCACGGCCCAAAGGCCGCGCCACGGCCTGAATGCCTATCTGAAACCCAAGACGCTGGTGATGCTGGCGCTGGGCTTTTCGAGCGGACTTCCTTTTCTCCTGGTCGGCAACACGTTCGGCTATTGGCTGCGCGACGCGGGCACATCGCTGGCCGCCATCGGATTCCTGTCATGGGTAGGCATCGCCTATTCGCTGAAATTCCTCTGGGCGCCGATCCTGGACCGCACCGTCGTTCCGCTGATCGGGCGATTGGGACGGCGGCGCGGATGGATGCTGCTGGCGCAGCTTTTCGTCGGTGCAGGACTCGTCGCGATGGGATCGGCGGGGACAGGTCACGGCCTTGCCGCGCTCGGCGTCCTGGCGCTGGTCGTGGCGTTCTCCTCCTCCACGCAGGATATCGCCATCGATGCCTGGCGCATCGAGATTTCGAGCGACAGCGAAGAGCTCGGCCTTCTCACCTCCGCCTACCAGCTCGGCTATCGCACCGCGATGCTGGCGACCGAAGCGTTGATCCTCGTCATCGCCGAACATCTGGGCTGGCCCGTCTCCTACATCATCTACGGCGTGGCGATGGCGATCGGCATCGCCGCCACGCTGTTCGCGCGCGAGCCCAAGAACGCGGACGCTGCGATGAACGCGAAGGAGGATCTCGAACCTCTGTGGACGCCGCGCGGATTCCTCGACGCGGTGATCGGCCCCTTCATCGCCTTCTTCAAGAAGTACGGCGCCTTCGCGCTGCTGATGCTGCTGGCGATCAGCCTGTTCCAGCTTCCCAATTTCGTGATGGGGCCGATGGCCAATCCGCTCTACCACGACATCGGCCTTTCCAAGGACGAAGTCGCCGCGGTGCGAAGCTCGATCGGATTGATCGCCGTGTTTCTCGGCATTGCGGCCGGCGGCTTCGTGTGCGCGCGGCTGGATTCGCGCATCGCGCTCATCGCCGGCGGCACGATGCAGATCATCGGCACCATGGCTTACGCGATCTTGCCCTACAGCCACGGCATAACGGTGTTCGCGAGCGTGATGGCGCTCGACAATTTCGGCATCGCGATGGCGGGCGTGACGCTGGTCACCTACATGTCGAGCCTGACGAGCCTGGGCTATACCGCCACCCAATACGCGCTTCTCACCTCCACCTATGCGTGGGCGGGAAAGATCCTCAAAGGCTTCTCCGGCGTGGTGGTTGAAAGCCTGAGTGCGAACCATGGCCTGATGACGGCCTACGCCATCTTCTTCATCGGCGCCGGCCTGATCGGTGTTCCCTCGCTTCTGTTGTTCGGCTGGCTCAACGCCAGACAAAGGGCCATTCCAGCCTGACGGGGCCGCCACGAATTTGTCATCGAATCGGTGGACGTTTGCGGGGTCCGGTCCCATTTTGTAGATTGTGACAGCCACGGCCTGCTGGCTCTTCGGGAGGCGGCGCCGAGGGCCAAAGGAATTATTCCTTGGTTAACGTGTACGAGCCCGGTCCGCTCGAAGGGCGCCTCGATCAATGGCCCGTTCTGGCCACGTCGGGTGCGCTCGAAGTCCGCCTGGCGGAGACCGACGCCGAAGTGGAGGCCGCACAGCGGCTGCGCTATCGCGTCTTCTACGAAGAGATGAGCGCGGTGCCGACGCCCGAAATGCGCGAGCAGCGGCGCGACTTCGACAAGTTCGACCCCGTCTGCGATCACCTGCTCGTCATCGATCGCGACCGGATCGACGACGACGGCCAGCCCGCCGTTGTCGGCTGCTATCGCATGATGCGCGAGGAGCATGTGGCCAAGGTCGGCGGCTTCTATACCTCCGGCGAATATGACATCTCCAAACTCCTGGCGGCGCGCAAGGGCGACAAGCTGCTGGAACTCGGCCGCTCCTGCGTGCTCAAGGAATATCGCGCCAAGCCGACCAGCGTGCAGCTGCTGTGGAAAGGGCTCATCACTTACGTGGCGCGCTTCTCCATCGATGTGATGTTCGGCTGCGCCTCCTTCCCCGGCACCGACCCGGACGCGCATGCGATGGCTCTGACCTATCTCCATCGCAACGCCAAAATGCCGCCGGAGATCGCGGTAAAGGCGCTGCCGCATCTCTATGTCGACATGAACCGCATGCCGGATGCGGAGTTCAGCCCCAAGGAAGCGCTGCGCGCCATGCCCGCGCTCATCAAGGGCTATCTGCGCGCAGGCTGCCTGATCGGAGAAGGCGCGGTGATCGACCGGCAGTTCGACACCACCGACGTGTTCATCTATTTCGACATGGCCCGCTTCAGCGCGCGCTACAGAAGCCGCTTCGGCCTCGCCGACTAAACCTCAAGCGACGTCGAACAGCAGGACTTCGGCAGGATCGCGCGCGCGCACGAGGATTTGCTCTTCGTCCACGATGGAGGCGGCATCGCCCGTGTTCAACTTCGCGCCGCCGATCTCGACCAAGCCGCGCGCGACATGGATCCAGAGCTTGCGGCCCGGCTGCAGCAGATGCACTGCCTCCTCCTCGCCGTCGAACCGCGCCGCCCAGATCTCCGCATCCTGCTCGATGTGCACTTCGTTCGGCAGGGAGTCCGGGGAAGCGATGCGCGCGAACTTGTTGCGGATCGCATCCGTGTCGATCATCTTCTGCTCGTAGGACGGCGCCAGGTTCTTCCTCGACGGCAGAATCCAGATCTGCAGGAAATGCACGGGCTCGGTCATCGACGCGTTGAACTCGGAATGCACGATGCCGGTGCCCGCGCTCATGCGCTGGATCTCGCCGGCCCGGATGACCGAGCCGGTGCCGAGCGAATCCTTGTGCTGCAGCGCGCCGGACAGGGGATAGGTCACGATCTCCATGTCGCGATGCGGGTGCGGCTGGAATCCGCCGCCGCCCGACACGATGTCCTCGTTGATGACGCGCAGGGCGCCGAAATTCATGAACGCCGGCTCGTGATAATCGCCGAAGGAGAATGTGTGGCGGCTGTCCAGCCAGTCGGTTCTGGTTTTTCCGCGCTCGTCCGCCTTGCGAATGGTCAACATGGATTCACCAACCCGGTTCGTGCCGCTTCCTGAAACAACGCTGGAACCGGCGGTTTCGCGCACAACTCAGGATTTGCGCCGGCTTTCTATCGCATCCCAGATCAGCGCCGCGATGTCGGCGCCGCCGAAGCGCTTCACTTCCCAGATGCCGGTGGGCGAGGTGACGTTGATCTCGGTGAGATAGTCGCCGATCACGTCGATGCCGGTGAAGATGAGCCCGCGTTTCTTCAATTCCGGGCCCAGCGCCTTGCAGATGTCCTTCTCGCGCGCGGTCAGCGTGGCGGCTTCCGGGCGGCCGCCGACATGCATGGTGGAGCGCGCTTCGCCTTCGGCCGGCACGCGGTTGATCGCGCCGGCGAATTCGCCATCCACCAGGATGATGCGCTTGTCGCCCTTGCGCACTTCAGGAACGTAGCGCTGGACGATGACCGGCTCGCGGTAGAACGCGGTGAACATCTCCAGCATGGAGCCCAGATTCTCGTCGCCCTCGCGCACGCGGAACACGCCCGCGCCGCCATTGCCGTAAAGCGGCTTCAGGATGATGTCCTTGTGCTCGTTGCGGAACGCGGCGATCTCCGCCCGATCGCTCGTGATGAGCGTGGGCGGCATCAGATCCTTGAACTCGGTGACGAAGAGCTTCTCGGGTGCGTTGCGCACATGCGCGGGATCGTTCACCACCAGCGTCCTGGGATGGATGCGTTCCAGAATATGCGTGGCCGTGATGTAGGCCATGTCGAAAGGGGGATCCTGGCGCATCAGCACCACGTCCTGGCTCGACAAATCGATCACGAAGGGCTCGCCCAGCGTGAAATGATCGCCCTTCTGGTTGCGCACGGTGAGCAGGCGCGCCCGCGCCGTCACCTTGCCATCGCGGAACGTCAGATCGCGCGGGCCGTAATAGAGAAGGGAATGTCCGCGCGCCTGCGCTTCCAGCGCCAGTGCAAAAGTGGAATCCCCGCCGATATCGATCTTCTCGATCGGGTCCATCTGGATCGCAACGGAAAGCGCCATGAAGAAATCCTAGAACTGTTTCGGTTGATGCAAAATCGTTTTCATGTCTCGTCCGTCATGGGGCTTGTCCCGGCCATTCAGTCACGCAAGCCATCGGCCCGTGGAAAATGGATGGCCGCCACAAGGGCGGCCGTGACGATGGTTTGCAACAGGCATTCTCAGCACACTTCAATTCAGCCGCCGCTTGAGGGCATGAAGGCCGAGCGCCGCCTCGTTATGTAAGCTCTGTCCGCCCGGAACCAAAGAGAGACACGCCTCATAGGCCCTCTGCGCGGCGCCCAGGGCGCCGGACGCCTCGTTCAGCCGCGCCAGATCCATCCACAATTCGGGCCGCTGGGGCGCGATCAGCACCATGCGCTTGGAGATCTCCAGCGCCCGGACCCGCTCGCCGTTGTTGAGCGCGCGGAGTTTGAGATTGTTGGTCAGCCTGAGCAGCACTTCGATATCGCTCACGAACTCGGAATTCTCCACGCCTTCATGGCCGTGCGCGCCCATCACCGGCGGCGCGCCGAGGCGCTCGCGGTGCAGGGCTGCGCCGCCATTGAACGGATCGAGCAGCGCTTCATGTCCGCGCATGGAGATGCTGAGCAGGAAATGGCCCGGATAATTGAGTCCCATCGCTTCGAAGCCCGCGGCGCGCGCGGCATGGAGATAAAGGATGCCGAGCGCCACCGGCAGCCCGCGGCGGCGGTCGATAACGGCCATGATGTCGGCGTTCTGCGGATCGTCGTAGGAAAGTCGGTCGCCGTCATAGCCGTAGCGTCCCACCAGAAGCGCGGACAACGCCTGGGCGCCGGCCTCGATGTTGGGCGCATGACCGGCTTCGGTGCGCGCGGCATCCGCAATGTCCTTCAGATGCTTCTCATAAGGTTCGAGCGGACGGCCGGAATGATCCAGCGCCGACAGCATCAGCGCCGCGCGCGCGATGTCATGCGGGCCATCGCCCGCTTCACCGAGCTGGCGCAGGAAATCCGCTGGGTCCTGTTGCTCCATGGCCTGAGTTTAGCGCGCCTCTTCGCTTCGCCAAGCGTCGCGATAGTGCTGGGGAAGCCGCCCGGGCGCTACGGCGATGATATCGAAGCGCATTCCCTTGCGCGCAAGCCGGGGGCGCTGGGCCAGATACTGCATGGCCGCCCGGCCGATGCGCGCCTTTTGCCGCTCGCTCAGGGATTGCGCGGCGGCGAGCGCTTCGCCCCGCGCCTTCACCTCGATGAAGCAGACAAGGCCCATGGGCGAGCGGGCGATGAGATCGATCTCCCCCGACGGCGTGCGCAGCCGGCGCGCCAGGATCCGGTAGCCCTTGAGCAGCAGAAGCGCGATGGCGACGAGTTCGCTGCGCCGGCCCCGGCGCTCGGCCTTGCGGCGCGACGCGAGAATGGCCTCAGCCTTCTTCATGGTTCTTCAACGCCAGAGCGCGGGCATAGGTTTCGCGGCGCGGGATATCGAGCGCCGCGGCAATGAGATCGGAAGCCGCGCGCACCGGCATGAAGGCGAGCGCCTCTTTCAGAAGTTTTTCCGCCTTCGCGAAATCCGGCTGGGCGTCGCGCGGCGGGCCCACCAGCAGCGTGATCTCGCCCCTGGGCGTTTCGCTTTCATAGCGCGCCGCGAGCGCCGAAAGATCGGCGCGCACGATTTCTTCGTGCAGCTTGGTGAGCTCGCGCGCCATCGCAGCAGGCCGTTCGCCCAGAACCTCGCGCATGTCTTTCAAGGTCTCGCCCAGCCGCTGCGCCGATTCGAAGAAGATCAGCGTGGCGCGCAAGCCGCGCAACTCCTCCAGCGCGCGATGGCGCTCGCCCTTGCGCGGCGGGAGGAAGCCGGCGAACAGGAACCGATCCGTCGGCAGGCCCGCCAGCGCAAGTGCGGCAAGTGGTGCGCTCGCGCCCGGAAGCGCATGGACGGCGAAGCCCTCAGCCAGGGCTTCGCGCACCAGTTTGTAACCGGGATCGGAGACGAGCGGCGTCCCCGCATCGCTGACAAGGACCATGCGCGCATCCGCGGCGAGACGCGCCAGCAATTTCGGGCGCATGCCCGCAGCGTTGTGGTCGTTATAGGCAAGAAGCGGTTTGGGGATGCCGTAGATGGCGAGCAGCTTGGCGGTGACGCGTGTATCTTCCGCCACGATCAGGTCGCAGGCCTTCAACACGTCGAGCGCGCGCAGCGTGATATCGCGCGCATGCCCGATGGGCGTAGCGGCGATATAGAGCCCCGGTGCAAGGGCCTCGTTTTGCGATTTTTCAGCGTCCGGAATAGTCTTGGCTCCTTCGAATTCAGCGCCGTTCAGCCCGAGAGTCTCATGAAATTTCTTCGCCCAATTTGCGCCATTGCCGCGGCGGTTGCGATAGCCGCGCTGGCGGGATGCGTAACCACCCCGCAAACAGCCAAGCCCGCGGCGCCCACGGCTCCCGCCGTTGCGCTTCCGCCGCCGCCGACGGCGAACCATCCCATGCTGTCGGAGGAACCGGGCTTTCTGCGCCTGCCGAACATCCCGGCGGGCACCAATCCGGTGCGCGTGGGCCTGCTTCTGCCGTTCTCAAACGGGTCGAGCCAGACGCGCTATCTCGCCAACGCGATGATGAAGTCCGCCGAGCTGGCGCTGTTCGATGCGGGCAATCCCAACATCATCCTTCTGTCCGCCGACGAGGGTTCGACGCCGGACAGCGCAGCCAATGGCGCGCGCCAGCTTCTGTCGGAAGGCGCGGAGGTGATCCTGGGACCCCTGTTCTCCGGGTCGGTGGGCACGGTGGCGCCGCTCGCGCGCGACCGCGCCGTGCCGGTGATCTCGTTCTCGACCGACGTGCATGTGGCGGGCGAGGGCGTCTATCTCCTGAGTTTCCAGCCGGAGAACGAAGTGCAGCGCACCGTGTCCTATGCGATCGCGCAGGGGCACAAGAATTTCGCGGCGATCGTCCCGCCGACCGCTTATGGCAACCACATCGCAGATGCCGTGAAGAAGGATGTGGCGGCCCTGGGCGGGCAGGTGGCCGACATCGAGCGCGTCGACGCCTCAAACCAGGCTGCGGCCCTGCACAACATCGCCGCTGCCAACCCGGACATCCTGATCGTGGCGCTGGGCGGCACCTCGCTGATCGAGCTTGCGCCCGCGCTCGCGGAGAACGGGATCGACCGCACGAAAGTGAAGCTTGTGGGAACGGGATTGTGGGACGATCCCTCGATCCAGAAGGAAATCTCGCTGGAAGGCGGATGGTTCGCCGCGCCCTCACCCGGCGCGGACGCGACCTTCGATGCGAAATACAAAGCGACCTTCGGCGTGTCCCCGCCGCAACTGGCCGCGCTTTCCTATGACGCGGTTTCGCTCATCGCTCTGCTGTCGCAAGGCGAGCCCTATCACCGCTTCACCGCGCAGGCGCTGACCGATCCGAACGGATTTGCCGGCGTCGATGGAATCCTGCGCTTCAATCCCGACGGTTCTTCCGAACGCGGGCTTGCGATCCTGTCGGTGGAGCCGGATGGCTTCCACGTCGTCGATCCCGCGCCGCACACCTTCGAGAAACCGGCCGAGCCTGCGCCGCAGAAAACCAGCGCGCTTACGCGGCAATCTCCGCGATCAGGCGGTTGAGGACGAGCCGGCCCGCGGGCGTCGCGATCAGCCGGCCGTTTTCGGTTTTGAGGAACCCCTGTTCGGACAGCTCGGCGAGGCGCGCCGCATTGGGCGCCGTATTCCACCGCGCGCGATAGGCGGCCAGATCGAGGCCTTCCGCGAGGCGCAGGTTCATCAGCAGATGTTCACGCGCGGCGTCTGCGCGCGGCACTTCGCTTTCCTCGACGATGCCGTGTCCGCGCCGCGACACCGCCTGCTGCCAGCGCTCGGGAAGTTTCTCCGTCATGGTCGCGATGCGTTTGCCGCCGATGTCGAGCCTGCCATGCGCGCCGGGACCGACGCCGGCATATTGGCCATAGCGCCAATAGAGAAGATTGTGCCGGCTCTCCTCGCCCGGCTTCGCATGGTTTGAGATCTCGTAAGCCGGACGGCCCGCCGCTTCCGCCAATTCCTGCGTGATCTCATAGAGCGATGCCGCATTGTCGTCATCGAGCGGCACCAGCGATCCGGTGCGCGCCAGCGTGGCGAAAGGCGTCGCGGGCTCGATCGTGAGTTGATACAGCGACAGATGACCGGTGCCGAATGCGAGCGCCTCCTTCAATTCGTCGCGCCATGCCTGCGCCGTCTGATCGGGCCGCGCATAGATGAGATCGAGCGACACGCGGTCGAAGGTATTCATTGCCATGCCGAGCGCGCTTTTCGCTTCCGCCACATCGTGCAAACGGCCCAGCATTTTCAGATCTTTGTCATTCAGCGCCTGCACGCCCAGAGACACGCGGTTGACGCCGCCCGCGCGATAGTCGCGGAAGCGTCCGGCATCTGCGCTGGCCGGGTTGGATTCCAGCGTGATTTCGACATCGTTGGCCATGCGCCACAGCCGCGCGATTGTGTCGATCGCCGTGCCGACGGCCTTGCCGCTCATCAAGGACGGCGTACCGCCGCCGAAGAAGATCGTTTCGACGATCGGGCGCTCGCCGCCCTGCCATGCCGCGACATGTTCCAGCTCGCGCACGATGGCGTCCGTCCATGCATCTTCCTCGATGCGGGCGCGGACATGGGAATTGAAATCGCAATAGGGACATTTCGCGGCGCAGAACGGCCAATGGACGTAAATCCCGAAGCCGGTCATTCCAGCGCCTGTTTCAGCTTCGCGAAAGCGCGGGCGCGGTGGCTGATGGCATGTTTGCGGACCGGGCTGATTTCGCCGAACGTCTTCTTCATGCCGTTGGCGACGAAGATCGGATCGTAGCCGAAGCCGCGATTGCCGCGCGGCGGGAACTCCAGATGACCCTTCACTTCGCCTTCGAAGATCTCGGTGTGGCCGCCCGGCTCCGCATAGGCGAGCGCGCAGACGAAGCGCGCCGCAAAATTCTGCGCGCCGATCGCCGCAAGTTCGTCGCGGACGCGCTTCATGGCGAGACTGAAATCGCGATTCTCGCCCGCCCAGCGCGCGGAATAGACGCCCGGCGCATCGTTCAGCGCGGTCACGCACAGGCCGGAATCGTCGGACAAGGCAGGCAATCCCGTCGCTTGCGCCGCGGCCAGCGCTTTCAGCGCCGCATTCTCCGCGAACGTGATTCCGGTTTCTTCCGGCTCCGGCAGGCCGAGTTCGCCCGCGCCTTTCACATGCAAGCCGAACGGCTCGACCAGAGCGGCGATCTCGCGCAGCTTGCCCTTGTTGTGCGAGGCGAGAACCAGCGAGGAGCCGCGCGGAAGCTTCATTCCAGCGCCTTCTTCTGGATCTCGACCAGTTCCGCGATGCCTTTGCGGGCAAGTTTCATGAGTTGCGCGAATTCATCGTCGCTGAACGGCGCGCCTTCGGCCGTGCCCTGGATCTCGACAAGCCCGCCCGCACCGGTCATCACGAAATTCGCATCCGTCTCCGCGGTGGAGTCCTCGTCGTAGTCCAGATCGAGAACCGGCGTGCCCTTGTAGATGCCGCAGGAAATCGCCGCGACGTGATCCTTGATCGCGGGCTTGGCGATCATTCCGGTCTTCTTCATGAAGGCGACGCATTGCGACAGCGCGATGAACCCGCCGGTGATCGACGCGGTGCGGGTGCCGCCATCGGCCTGCAGCACATCGCAATCGATAACGATCTGCCGCTCGCCCAGCGCCGACAAATCCATGATGGCGCGCAGGCTGCGCCCGACCAGGCGCTGAATCTCCTGCGTGCGGCCCGATTGCTTGCCGGCGGCGGCCTCGCGGCGCATGCGCTCATGGGTGGAGCGGGGCAGCATGCCGTATTCCGCCGTGACCCAGCCCTTGCCGGTGCCCTTCAGGAAAGGCGGCGCCTTCTCCTCCAGCGAGGCCGTCACCAGCACATGGGTATCGCCGAATTTGACCAGGCAGGAGCCTTCGGCGTGCCGGGCCACGCCGGGGACCATCGTCACCTGGCGCAATTGATCGAAACCCCGCTTGCTGGGACGCATTGATGATACCTTGAAGTTGAGGATGCCGGGCGCTACCTAGCCTTCCCGGCCCCCTGCCGCAACACGCCGGAGGCTGCTAGAATTTCTCATGGCGAAACAAGACCTTAACATGGGCAACGGACCGCTGGACATCGCAAGCGCAAGACTGCTGGCCGAAGAGCTGGGCGAGCGGCCGCGCGAGGTGTTCCGCCATCTGGTCGATGCCTTCCTGAACACCGGCGAACCGGTGGGCTCGCGCACGCTCTCCCAGCGCCTGCCCATGTCGCTGTCGCCGGCCTCGATTCGCAACGTGATGGCGGACCTGGAAGCGATGGGCCTGCTCTATGCGCCGCATACAAGCGCGGGCCGCGCGCCGACGGAGCGCGGACTTCGCCTTTTCGTCGACGGATTGATGGAGATCGGCGAGCTTGCGCCGTCGGAACGCAGCGCCATCGAAGCGCGCATCGAAAGCCAGAACCGCGGCATCGAGGATGTTGTGACGCAGGCGACGCTGATGCTGTCGGGTCTTTCGCGCTGCGCGGGCCTTGTCGTCGCGCCCAAGACCGACATGGCGCTCAAGCATCTCGAGTTCGTGGGCGTCGCGCCCGGCAAGGCGCTGGTGGTGATCGTCAGCGAAGACGGCTCGGTCGAAAACCGCCTGCTCGACATTCCCGCGGGATTGCCGGCGAGCGCGCTCACCGAGGCCTCCAACTACCTCAACGCGCGCCTGCGCGGCCGCACGCTCGACGACGCGCGCGCGGAGATCGTCCTGGAGCTCGAAAGCGAGCGCGCGGAACTCGATGCGCTCACCAAGAAGATCGTGGCCGAAGGCCTGGCGACGCTGGCGCCTTCCGGCGGACAGAATCCATCGGAGGAGAAGGTCCTGATCGTGCGCGGCGCCTCGCACCTCCTGGAAACCGTGGAAGCGCAGGCCGATCTGGAACGCGTGCGCACGCTGTTCGACGACATCGACCGCAAGAGCGATCTCATCCGCCTGATGGAGCTCGCCAAGGATGGCGCGGGCGTGCGCATTTTCATCGGCTCGGAGAACCGGCTGTTCAGCCTGTCGGGTTCCTCGCTGGTGGCCGCGCCCTACGCCAATGCACAAGGCAAGATCGTGGGTGTCATCGGGGTTCTGGGGCCGACCCGTTTGAACTATGCCCGCATCATTCCGATGGTGGATTACACGGCCAAGGTGGTGAGCCGTTTGCTCGCCTGAAGCGTTTGGAACTTATGACCATGAACGACAACGACAACGAGATGTCCGGCGCCGACGGCGAGAACCCCCACGCGGCGGAACTCGCAGTGCTGGATGCGCTGCGCGCGGAGAACGCGGAACTGAAGGACCGGATGCTGCGCGCGCTGGCGGATGTGGAGAACACCCGCCGCATCGCCGCCCGCGAGAAGCAGGACGCTTCCCAATATGCGGTGACGAAATTCGCGCGCGACATGGTGGGCATCGCGGACAATTTCGCGCGCGCGCTCCAGGCGCTGCCGGCCGACAAACTGCAGAGCGCAGACCCGGCCGTGAAGGCAGTCATCGAGGGCATCGAAGCGACGGAGCGCCAGCTTCTCGCGACGCTGCAGAACCATGGCGTGAAAATCATCGACACATCCGATGGCCGGTTCGATCCCAATCTGCACCAGGCGATCGCGGAAGTGCCGGGCAACGGCAAGCCCGGGGGCAGCATCGTGGACGTGGTGCAGACGGGATATGTGATCGGCGACCGGCTCCTGCGTCCCGCGATGGTGACCGTGGCCCGGCGCGACGGCGCGCCGGACGCACCCAAGGTCGACACCCAGGCCTGATCCCTCCGCCCCTCGACAGTGTCCGGGCGCCGGGTGACACTCGCAGCATGAGCGAGACAATCCCGGCGGAGATCGCGGACGAGCTGTCACGGTCGGACCGCTCCACCTATTTTGAACAGCGCATCTTCACACTCTCGCCATTCGGAATATTCGGAACCGCGGCGCTGATCTTCCTCTCGATGTTCGGCCTGTATGTATTCGCGGCCGTCATGAGTCACGATTCCATCCTGCTCGAAAGCGGCGGCCGCATGGCCATCTCGTCCGGCGCGCGCATGGCGCTTATTCTTTCGCTCCTGCTGGCCGTGATCCCTTCGGTGCAACGCTATGTGCGCCTGAGCGAACGCGCCAACGTCCTCGGATTTGCGCGCGTGCTCCGGGGCGGGCTTGCCCAGGCGCTCGATATCACCAGACAGATTCAGAAAGACGCGCGGCTCGGCCGGGCGAGTCTTCTGGGCCTCATCTTCGGTTTCTTCACCGTTGCCGCCATCTATTTCGCTTTCGCCGCGCATGGCGACGCCGGCGCCGCACTCGGCCCGAAGTTGTGGTTCGGCGGCGTTACGGTCCTGCTTTGCATTTCTTTTGCCAGAGGCGTGGAGTTGTCGCGTGCCAGCGCGCTACGCACGAACCGGGCGATAGAGCGCGATTTGATCATCGATCTGCTGCGGATCGAATTGCTCGACGTATGGGGGCGCACGGCGGCGCAAATCGCATTGATCTGGTTCACGGTCAGCGCGGTGGCGTGCCTGCTGTTCCTCAGCAGCGAGATCAACCTGCTGACGGTTCTGTTTCTCCTCAGCTGCATCGGAATGGGCTTATGGGTCTTCGTCGCGACGATGAGCCGGATCCACCGAAAGATTCGCGCCGTCAAGCAGGCGGAACTGGATCGCATTCGGTGCGAGATCGACGTGGCCCGGACGAAGCTTGCGGATAGCGCCGATGCCGCGCTTCGCATTCCCGGACTGCTCGCCTATGAAGCGCGGATCGCGGAGGTGGCGGAATGGCCCTTCGACCAGACGACGCTGGTGCGCGTGGGCGCGTCGTCCCTGATCGTGACCGTGCCTTGGTTCGGCCAGGCGGTGGCGCAGTATTTCATCGAACATCTCGCGCATTGAGATACAAACCGGCATGATGCGGCCCATGGGTATTCGCCAATGAGCGCAATCAGGATCGTCGTCGCCGGCGCCGCCGGCCGCATGGGGCAGGCGCTGTTGCGCGCCATCGCGGACGGGAAGGACTTCGAGCTGGCGGGCGCGCTGGTGCGCGAAGGCCATCCCGACCTCGGCAACGATGCGAGCGCGCTGGCAGGCGCCAGGCCCTCCGGCGTTGCCCTCACATCCGATGCACTTGCGCTTCTGGCCCACGCGAAGGCGCTGGTGGATTTCACGACACCCGATCTTTCCGTCGAGCTTGCAGCGCTCTCCGCGCAGGCGCGCATCGTCCATGTGCTGGGAACGACGGGCCTGTCGGCGGCGGACAATGAGAAAATCCGCGCGGCCGCGCGGCATGCGACCATCATCCAGTCCGGCAATATGAGCCTGGGCGTTAATCTGCTGGCGGCTTTCGCGAAGCAGGCGGCAAAGGTGCTGCCCGATTTCGATATCGAGATCGTGGAGATGCATCATCGCAGGAAGGTGGACGCGCCGTCCGGCACCGCATTGATGCTGGGCCGCGCGGCGGCGCAAGGCCGCGGCATCGCGCTCGAAGACCATGCGGTGAAATCCCGCGACGGGCATGTCGGGGCGCGCGGCAATGAAGCGATCGGCTTCGCCAGCTTGCGCGGCGGCACGGTGGTGGGCGAGCACGATGTGATTTTCGCCGGTCCCGGCGAGCGCGTGGTGCTGCGTCACGTGGCCGAGGATCGCTCGATCTTCGCCGCCGGCGCGCTGGCCGCGGCGAAATGGGGGCAGGGCAAGAAGCCCGGTCTTTACGCGATGGCCGACGTGCTCGGCATCTGACGCAACTCCGCGCGCGCGGCTTCCATCGCGAGCATCGAACGCTTGCGCACGAGGCCCCAATGATAACCGTGCAGCGCGCCATCGCTTCCCAGCACGCGGTGGCATGGGATCAGCCACGATACCGGATTGCGGCCCACCGCCGTTCCCACCGCACGCGAGGCTTTCGCATCGCCCATGCGCGCCGCGATGGATTTGTAGGTTGCGACCTTGCCTTCCGGGATGGCGAGCAGTGCCTCCCACACCTTGATCTGCCAGGGCGTGCCGAGCAGATGAAGGCCGATCTCCTGCTTGCCTTCATGCTCGAAGATCTTGCGCGCGGTTTCTGCGGAACGCGCGGCGTTTTCGTGGAACATGGCGTTCGGCCAGCGGGACATCATGTCGGCCAGCATGCGCTGTTCGTCGCCTTCGTTTCCGAAGGCGAGACCGCATACGCCCTTCGCCGTTTCCATCACCAGCACGCGGCCGAACGGACAATCCGCGAAACCGTAGTCGATGAAGAGGCCGCGCCCGCCGCGCGCATATTCGCCCGGCGTCATGGCTTCGATCTTCAGCGCCAGGTCGTGCAGCCGCGAGGAGCCGGACAATCCGGAATCGATCGCCGCGTCCATCACGCTGGCCCCGTTCTGTAGCTCCCGCTTGGCATGTTCGAGCGTGAGATGACCGACGAAGCTTTTCGGACTTACGCCGACATAGCGCGTGAACAGGCGCTGGAAATGGAAGGGCGACAGCCCCACCGCATCGGCGGCGTCCTCCAGCCGCGGCTGCTCGGTGTAGCGCTCGGTGAGATAGTGGATGGCCCGGCCAACGCGGCGCCAGTCCTTCGTGGTTTCGAAATCTTCGAGGTGGATCAGTTCGCTCATGGGTCAAAGATGGGGCGCGACGGCGCCATTATCGACCCGTTTCTTGCGCCCCGAAATCGGGGCTTTTTGCCCGGAAAAGCGCGGATTTCAGCGCTTCCGCGAAACCTTCGCGCACCTGCGGCGCAAGAAACGCCCCAAGCTGCAGTTCCCGGCCGTGGCTGCGCAGGAAAAGACGGTTCGTGTATTCGGTCGGATGCTGCAGATCCACGCGCACCCAATAAGGATTGAAATCGGCTTCCTTCACCGCGCCCCTGGCGGAATGCTGCTCCACGCGCAGCAGCGACGGGGTGAGGGTCACCTGCTCGAAGCGGCGCGCCGCAATGGTGCTGGCGCGAAAGGCCCAGGCGAGAAGGGCGACATCGAGCCCCATGAACGGCGCGATGGGCCATGCGCCGCGCAGGATGAAGCTCAGCGCGAAAGTGATGTTGAACGCCAACACGACGGCAAGGATCACGAGCAGGGCGCGCGGCGCCATCGGCGGACTTGGCCGCAACGTCGCGTTCAGAAGGAGGGGCTCGTCTTTCATGGCCTTATGTTCGGATCGCGGCAATGCATTTGCAAGAAGGCCCGCTTTCGCGGGCCCTCTGCATTCACGTCATCGAACGATCAATCCGGCGGAGGATGTCCGCACCGCTCCTCATAAGCGCGGCGTCCACCGTGGTCGCGCCATACCGGGTTCCCGAGATCCAGATCGCAGGGATCGGTAGCCGCGCCGATGGCCGCGCCGCCGACAGCGCCGATCGCGGCGCCTGTCGCCGCGCTGCCTGTCGCCGCGCCGACCAGCGCGCCCGCACCGGCGCCGATCAATCCGCCGGACACCGCGCGATCGCCGGGATCGGTGCCGCAGCCGGCGAGAACCAGCATCGAAGCCGCCGCAGCCGCGACGGCGAAATCTCTCATACGCATCACTGCCTCCTGACTTGCGCGAGGTTGGAAAGGTAACGAGGTGGCAGGAGGTGCGTTCCGCCTGCAACCGTGGCATTTCTATGGAACCACAACGATGGAACAGGCATGGCGCGCAAATTCTCGAAACAGGAGGCGGAGGAATTCTTCGCGCGGCTCAAGAAACAGATGCCGGATCCGCGCACCGAGCTCCAGTACAAGAATCCCTTCACGCTGCTCGTGGCGGTCGTGCTTTCAGCGCAGGCGACGGACAAAGGCGTGAACAAGGCAACGAAGGCTTTGTTCGAAGTCGCGGACACGCCGGAGAAGATGGCCGCGCTCGGCGAGAAGAACCTTCTGCCTTACATAAAGACCATCGGGCTTTACCGCAACAAGGCCAAGAACGTCATCGGGCTGTCGAAGGCGCTGGTCGAAGAGCATGACAGCAAGGTGCCGAAGAATCGCGAGGCGCTGGAATCCTTGCCTGGCGTGGGCCGCAAGTCGGCGAATGTCGTTCTCAATGTGGCGTTCGGGGAGCCCACGATCGCCGTGGACACGCACATCTTCCGCGTCTCCAACCGCACGGGCCTTGCGCCCGGAAAGAATCCGCTCGAAGTGGAAAAGGCGCTCGAGAAGATCGTTCCGGACAAATACAAGCTGCACGCCCACCATTGGCTGATCCTGCACGGCCGCTACACCTGCGTGGCGCGCAAGCCGCTATGTCCCACCTGCGTGGTGAACGATTTGTGCCGCTACAAGCAGAAGACGCGCGAGCCCGTGCCGGACAAATCGCCGGTCAGGAGGTCGCGGCGGGCTTCCCGTCCACGCGCAGCCGGTTAAGGCAGGCGACGTCGGCGGATGCATCCTGCGGACGCGGCATCGTCTCCACGTGGCGCACCGAGAGCGTTCCGTTCTGCGGATAGAGGAAGAAGAATGCCTTGCAGGTGGGGCCGTCATAGCGCCACAGTTCGCTGCCGCCGACTTCCTTGCGCGTGAACACCGGCGTGCCCATCGCAAGCCTGAGCGCGCTCGCATCGATCCCGGCATAGCCCGCGGGCTCGCCCGGCGGCGGACCCGACGGCAGCGTCGACGGCGCGGCGCAGGCGGCTAGCGCGAGCATCGGGCAGAGCGCGAACAGGCGGCGTTTCATGCGGGGCGTTCCTCATGCTGGATGCGCTTGAAGACATGCACCATCAGCCCCGCGCCGAAAAGCGGGGCGACGAAATTTATCACCGGAATCGCGGAGAGCAGCGCGATCAGCAGTCCGGCGCCGAAGATCGTGAAGCCATGCCGCTTGCGGATGGATTGGGTTGCGCCGCGCGACACATGCCTCAGCGCCGCAAGCTCGAAATATTCGCGGCCCAGAAGCCAGCCGTCGGCCACGATGGTCGCCGCGCTCCCGACGCC
>JBQCFD010000316.1:0-4752 GCA_051959625.1 Rhizomicrobium sp. | reverse complement strand
TCCACGATACGCAGACGCGCTGGAGCGACCATCATCACCGCCACCATCACAACGAGACGTGATGGCAAACCACATCGGAAGTGGTTGACCTTTCGCCGCGCGCACGTCCAGCAATCTGCACTTCCGCCCGGAGATTGTAGATCGGCTTTTGCGCGACGAGGTGGGGCGAGCCCGAATATTACTTGCGCACCGTGCTCCTCTTCGAAACCGCGCGCTGCGCGTGGATCGACAAGATTGTCCCACTGGCGAATGCACCTCTGCCGGCGCGCCCTGTGAGACCCATGAAACCCTTGATCATTGTGGCAACGCGTAAGCGACCACCTGATCTCCGCGTTTGGTGTCGAGCTTGGAGTGGCCGCCCGCCGCGATGACGACATACTGCCGGCCCTTCCACATATAGGTCATGGGTGTCGCCTGTCCGCCTGCGGGCAAGCGGCCGCGCCAGAGCTCCTTGCCGGTCCTGGTATCGAAGGCGCGGATGTAGTCGTCCATGGCAGCCCCGATGAACACCAAACCGCTTGCGGTCACGATCGGCCCGCCGAGATTGGGGGTACCGGTCTTGCCAAGGATGTATTCGCTGAACGGCGCCATGTCTTCCGTCGTGCCCAGCGGCACCGACCAGAGGATCTTGCCCGTATGCATGTCGATCGCATGGAGCTGGCCCCAGGGCGGCGGATTGCAGGGCATGCCGAAGGGCGACAGCATCGTCTCCCGCAGCATGCCGAAGGGGGCGCCTTCGTTTGGTGAGACTTCCTTTCCGATCAGCTTCTCCCGGGTCGCGGAGAATTCCTTCTGCGGAATGAGCTTCACCAGATGCATGACGTTCGAAGTGTTCACATAGACGATGTCGTGCGCCTGATCGAAGGCGAGCCCGCCCCAATTGGTGCCGCCGCCCGTGAACGGATAGATGATCGTGCCTTTGAGGCTCGGCGGCGTGTAAAGCCCGTCATGGCGCGCCGCGGCGATCGCATCGCGGCATTTGCCGCGATCCCAGAAGGTGAGTCCGAACGCATCGTCGGGCGCGATGTGATTGGCCGCCAGCGGCGCGGGCGCCACCGGTATCGGCTGCGTCGGCGACAGCTTTTCGCCCGGCGCGCCGCCTTGCGGCACCTTGCGCTCCACCACCGGGATCAGCGGCTGGCCGTCTTCGCGATTGATCGTGAACAACAGGCCCTGCTTCGTCGGCTGCAAAACGGCGGGAACGGCTTTGCCCTTGTAGGTGACCATGCCCAGCGTCGGCTGCGCGGGAATGTCGTAGTCCCACACATCATGATGCGTCGTCTGGAACGACCACGCCACGCTGCCGTCGCTCACATGCAGCGCAACGATCGAGTTCGCATATTTCCCGCTGCCCACGCGCAGCCCGCCCCAGAAATCCGTGCTGGCGCTGGAGACTGGCAGGATCACCAGCCCCTGCTTTTCATCCACGCTCATGGGCGCCCACACATTCGCGGCGCCGCCGCGAAATCCTTTCGGCTCATTGGCGAGGGGATCGAAGCTCCATTTTGTGGCGCCGGTCACCGCGTCGAATGCGTGCACGGTGCCGCGCAGCTCATCGACCTTCTGGTTGTCGTCGATGGACGAGCCCACGATCACCACGCCATGCGTCACCACGGGCGCGGAGGTCGTGTGGATGCGGCCGAAATGCTTGCCCTCGATCTGCTGACCCGGCGGGATGATCACGGTGCCGTTGTTGCCGAAACCAGGGCAAAGCCTTCCGCTCTTCGCATCCAGCGCGATCAGCCGCCGATCGGCGGTGTTCATGTAGATACGCGTCGCGCACAAGCCATTGATGCCCGGCATCACGGCATAAGCCACGCCGCGGCAGACATAGTCGTTCGGATAGCGCATATCGATGTTGAGTTTCGGATCGAACCGCCACAGCTGTTTGCCTGTGCCGGGATCGAGTGCGCTCACCTCGTTGAAGGGCGAGCAGACGTAAAGCCTGCCTCCCGCCAGGATCGGCGTGTCCTCGAAGGAGGCGCGATGGATGGCCGCCGCCTTCGTCACCAGGTCCCCGGTCGAGAAGCTCCAGGCCCGCTGGAGCCGGGTGACGTTGGCGGGCGTGATCTGTGTGGCTGAAGAGTAACGCTGCCCGCCCTCGTCGCCGCCGTAATAGCTCCAGCCGGTCCCGGCCTTTGCGCATGTTCCGGCGAGGATCAAAGCCCCCGCGGCCACAACCGCCTTCATCACATCGCCCGCGCGCATCGGCCTCTCCCTCATTGCGTGCCGGCCATCCTATATTCAGGCCATGTCCGGCGTGTCCGATCCCCAATCTGTGTTGCCCGCTGCCCACCCGAAAGAGGCAGGGGGCGGGATGCGCTGGATAAGTGATTTCTGGCAATGGCTTGGGATCAGCGGCGACGCGGTGGGGACGAGCGGAACGCTGCGGCGGACGTTCTTCTATGCCTTCGCCGCGGCGGCAACGATGGTCGCGGCCGTCAACACCATCAATGTCATCACGATCACCCACGCGCCACGAATGGATCTCGCCGGTCCCATCGTCTGGGAAGGTTCGAGTTGGATTGCGCTGATGGCGCTCTTTTGGGTCCCGTGGATCGGGTACCGGCTGGCGCCGCCTTTCGTGCGGCCGCGCTGGAAGCTGCTGCTGCATGTTCCCATCGTTTTCCTGTTCTCGCTGGCGCATGTCTGGGGCTTCGTTCTGATACGCGAACTGATCTACAGGCTCGCGGGCGATCACTATGATTTCGGCAGCTTCTGGCCGAATTTCTTCTATGAACTCCGCAAGGATGTCTTGGGGTATGCGCTGTTCGTCGCGGGCTTCGCGCTGATCGAGCATCTGCTCCGCCAGCAGCAACTGATCGAAACGCCTGGGCAAACGCTGACTTTCGACATCCGCGACGGCGCGAGACTAAACCGCGTGCGGCTCGAGGAAGTGCTCGCCATCGCATCGGCCGGAAACTATGTGGAATTCGTACTGCGCGACGGGCGCAAACTCATGATGCGCTCGCCGCTCTCCGCGCTGGAAAGCGAACTCGGCCCGCGCGGCTTCTTGCGCACGCACCGCTCCTGGCTGGTGAATGCTAACGCCATGACGGCGCTCAAGCCCGAAGGCTCCGGCGACTACACGGTGGAATTGGGAAAGGTGGAAGCGCCGTTGTCGCGGCGCTTCCCGGATGCCCTGGCGAAGCTCAGGGGCGAATAACTATTTCTTCTCGGCAACCACCTGGTCGCCGGCCACGGCAAGCAGTTCTTCCATCTTCTTGCGAATAAGGTGATCGGACGTCGCGACTTTCTTTGCGTCGAAATCCTTGCGGATCTTGCGGAATACGTCCTCGTCGCCGGCTTCCTCGAAATCGGCCTGCACGACGGCTTTCGCATAGGCCTCCGATTCGGCGCCGGAAATGCCCATTTCGCCCGCCGCCCACTGGCCCAGAAGCTTGTTCCGCCGCGCCATCACCTTGAAACGCAGCTCCTCGTCATGCGCCCATTTGGCTTCGGCCGCCTTCTTGCGATCCTCAAATCCGCCGCTCATACGTAACCTCTTGAAAAATATCCCGAAAAACACCACCTGCCGGTGGCGCGATCCACCATAGACCATCAACAGAAATGGCTCTACAGAAGCCGTGCTGCAACCCTGAGCCGCGTTGCCGCGCATATCCGCCATCCGCTAAATTGGCTTCCTAGCGGGGGCTGGAAAGCCCCTTTTCGCTTTTTGGGCCGACGGGAAACACCATGTCCATGAAACGCCGCCGCCAGATCTATGAAGGCAAGGCCAAGATTCTCTACGAAGGCCCGGAGCCCGGCACCCTCATCACCTATTTCAAGGACGACACCACCGCGTTCGACGCCACGAAGAAGGCGGTGCTGGACGGCAAGGGCGTTCTGAACAACCGCATCAGCGAATATCTGATGACGCAGCTCATGCAGATCGGCGTGCCGACGCATTTCGTGAAGCGCCTGAACATGCGCGAGCAGCTGGTGAAGGAAGTGGAGATCATTCCGCTGGAAGTGATCGTCCGCAATGTCGCCGCCGGCTCCATGTCCAAGCGTCTGGGGATCGAGGAAGGCACGGTGCTGCCGCGTTCCATCATCGAATACTGCTATAAGAACGACGCGCTGCACGATCCTTTGGTGAGCGAAGAACACATCACCGCCTTCGGCTGGGCTTCGCCGCAAGACCTCGACGACATCGTGAATCTGACGATCCGGATCAACGATTTTCTCTCGGGCCTTTTCCTCGGCGTCGGCATCAAGCTGGTGGATTTCAAGGTGGAGTTCGGCCGGCTCTGGGAAAACGATTACATGCGCATCGTTCTGGCCGACGAGATCAGCCCGGATTCCTGCCGCCTGTGGGACGTGGCGTCCAACGAGAAGATGGACAAGGACCGCTTCCGCCGCGATCTGGGCGGTGTGGTCGAGGCTTACAGCGAAGTGGCGCGGCGCCTCGGCATCATGCCGGAAAGCACGCCGGGCGAGAACAAAGGCCCGGTGCTGGTGCGGTGATGCGCTGAAATGACTCGCGCATAGGTTCCGTGCGGAGTTGGTTATGGATTTCCACCCTCCTCTTGAGGGAGGGTCGAAGCACGAAGTGCTTCGGGGAGGGGTGACGGCTCAATCGTCACCGCTTGACCCCTCCCCGAAAAATTCTTCGCTGCGCTACGAATTTTATCGACCCTCCCTCAAGGGGAGGGTGGTTACGGAGAAAGACTTTGAAAGCGCGTGTTTTTGTCACTCTAAAAAACGGTGTTCTGGATCCGCAAGGCAAAGCCATCGGCAATGCGTTGCATG
>JBQCFD010000315.1:0-5872 GCA_051959625.1 Rhizomicrobium sp. | reverse complement strand
ATGATCTGCGGCGGTCCTTCTTCGCGCCACAGCGGGAATGCCGTCAGTTCAAGGCTTTTGAACAACCCGCGCTGATAATGGATGCCGAGGATCTGCCAAAGCCCGCAAGGGTGGCAGACGAGCGTCTGCAATCTGCGCGCGGAGGTCGCGCGCATATGCGCCGGCACATAGTGGAAGTAATCCTGTCCGACGACGGGAAATGGAATCCGCTCGCGGATGCGTTCGCCGACCACGCAGACGCGCGAGCGCGGCGGCGAGCCGGGAAAAATGTCGATCAGCGTAACGTCGGGCAACAGCGCCTTGAAGGCGCGCAAGGAGAGGTCGCGCCGGTCGGGGACCATGCCTCTCTTCGGCAGCGCGCGCCAGGCGGCCTCGAAGACCATGCTATCCTTGGTGCGCCGCTGGTTCAGCGCATCGTTTTCCACTTCCAGAACGGCCACGTTATTGTCCCCTCCGCACGCCGATTTTTGCGCGCGACCGTTTCCAGTTGGTTGCGCGATGCGGCTGTTTACGGTGTTGTTCGCGCAAGCGGCGAAGTGCCCGGCGGGTTCCTTATCGAGATCATGCCGATTAAGATCGAATTTTACGGATTACCCGGAAAGGCCGGTATGACGGACCGTTCAGGCAGAGGACCTTCTGGACGCGGCGACGCGCTTCGGGTGAAAGTGCGGCACACAAAAAGCCGCAGCGCGTCGTCCAACCGCTGGCTCGCGCGGCAGTTGAACGATCCGTATGTGCGCGAAGCGAAGACCAAGGGTTATCGCAGCCGCGCCGCGTTCAAGCTGGTGGAGCTCGATTCCAAATTCCATTTCCTGAAAAAGGGCGCTCGCATCCTCGATCTGGGCGCGGCGCCCGGCGGCTGGAGCCAGGTAGCCGCCGCGCGCGCGGGCGACACAGGCAAGATCGTTGCCGCCGACGTGCTCGCCATGGAGCTGATCCCGGGCGTCGAGATTTTCCAGGCCGATCTGACCGATCCGGACGTGCCCGCGATGCTGAAGCAAGCGCTGGGCGGTCCCGCAGATCTCGTGCTCACCGACATGGCCGCGCCCACAACCGGCCACCGTGCCACGGACCACCTGCGCACGCTGGCGCTGTTCGAGATCGCACTGGATGTGGCGGAGGACACGTTGCGCCCCGGCGGCAGTTTCGTGGGCAAGGTGTTTCGCGGGGGCGCCACCGGCGATCTGCTCGCGCGCATCAAGAAGCTGTTCGCCGAGGTCAAGCATGTGAAGCCGCCTGCGAGCCGCGCCGAATCGGTCGAGCTCTATTTGGTCGCGACGGGATTTCGGGGTTAGATTTCCGTCATCGGGGACGGTCTCAAAGAAGAAAACCCAAGGGGAAGGATCATGCACGCTTTCATCGCCGGTCTCGGCGCGGCCATTCTCATTGCCGCGGCGGTCGCTCCCGCACACGCGGTCCCTGCGAAGGCCTCCAGCGCCGATGCGCGCTTCAAGGCGCTCTACACGAAAGAGTGGAAGTGGCGTGAAGACCAGTTCCCCGGGGGTGAGGACGACAGCCACAAGGGCATCGTCGATCATCTGCCCAAAGTCGATCCCGCGACGCAGGATATGCGGCTGCGCTACTGGCAGGACGTGATGAAACAGCTGGACGCCATCCCGCGCGACCGGCTCTCCGACAAGAACAAGGTGAATTACGACGTCTATCGCCCGCAGATCGAGGTTCTGATCAACGACCAGAAATTCCGCGATTACGAGATGCCGGCGAACTCGGACACCACGTTCTGGACCGATCTCGGCTACACCGCGCGCAGCGATTTCAAGACGCTGAAGGACTACCAGAGCTGGATCGCGCAGATGCGCGACATCCCGCGCTATTTCCACGAACAGATGGACGAGATGCGCGCGGGCCTGAAGCGCGGCTTCACGCCGCCGCAAGTGACGCTGCAGGGCCGCGATGCCTCCATCACCAATGTCACCAATGCCAAGCCGGAAGATTCGCTGTTCTACGAGCCGTTCAAGAAGATGAATGGCATCGCGCCGGATCAGCAGGCTGCGCTCCGCGCGCAAGCCGTGGACGTGATCCGCGACACGGTGCAGCCCGCCTATCGCGAGCTGCTCAAGTTCTGGGACGATGAGTATGTCCCCGGTGCGCGCAAGACGCTGGCCGCCTACGACCTGCCGGACGGCAAGGCCTACTATCAGGCGAAGATCGAGGAATTCACCACGCTCGACCTGACGCCGGAACAGATCCACCAGATCGGCGTCGAGGAAGTGGCCAAGCTGCATCAGCAGATGGTCGATGTGATGAAATCGACGGGCTTCAAGGGCGACTTCGCGGCATTCCAGGAATTCCTGCGCACCGATCCGCAGTTCTATGCGAAGACGCCGCAGGAGCTTCTCGACAAGGCGGCGTGGATCGCGAAGGAATTCGACGGCAAGGCCTCGCAATATTTCGGGCTCTTGCCGCGCTCGCGCTTCGCGATCAAGCCGGTGCCGGACGATCTGGCGCCGTTTTACACGTCGGGCCGCGGCGGACCGGGCGTCTATCTCGTGAACACCTACGACCTGCCGCACCGGCCGCTGTTCAATCTGCGTCCGCTGACGCTGCATGAATCCGCGCCCGGTCACGCGTTCCAGATTCCCCTCGCGGCGGAGGACAAGTCGTTGCCGGATTTCCGCCGCTACACCTACATTTCCGCCTATGGCGAAGGCTGGGCGCTCTATTGCGAATATCTCGGCCAGGAAATGGGCATGTATCCCACCGCCTATGACCAGTTCGGCTATCTCGGCTGGCAGATCTGGCGCGCGGTGCGGCTTGTCGTCGACACCGGCATCCATTCGCAGGGATGGACGCGCGATCAGGCGGTCCAATACATGCGCGAATACACCGCGCTGCCCGATCACGAGATCCAGACGGAAGTGGACCGTTACATCGCATGGCCCGGTCAGGCGCTGTCTTATTATCTGGGCGAGATGACGATACGGAAGGCGCGCGCGAAGGCCGAAGCCGCGCTCGGCCCCAAGTTCAACATCCGCGCCTTCCACGACACCGTGCTGCAACTGGGCTCGGTGCCGATGCCGGTTCTGGAAGCCCGCATCGACAAATTCATCGCCGACGGCGGCAAGGGGCCGTATCCCGATCTGGAATCGTCGGGCGGTCTGTGCCTCAATCCCGGAAACCGAAAATCCGAGATTGAGGAAACGACAAAATGGCGATCGATTTTGAGATTCCGGCGGAAGCCAAGGCCATTCGCGCCAAGGTGCGCCAATGGGTCGAGGATGAATGCCGCCCCGCCGAGAAGAAGCTGCTGGACGGCGCGGACTACAAGAGCACGCTCGCGGAACTGCGCAAGAAGGCGCGCGCGCAAGGGCTGTGGTGCCCGTTCATCCCGAAGGAATATGGCGGCATGGGTCTTGGGCCTCTCGCCAACGCGCTGGTGCAGATGGAGCTTGGCGAAAGCTATCTCGGCGCGCTCTCCATGAACACGCAAGGTCCGGACGATGCAACCATGCTCACCTTGCTGCAGAACGGCACGGATTTCCAGAAAGAGAAATTCCTCAAGCCGCTGCTGAACGGCGAGAAGCGCATCTGCTACTCGATGACGGAGAAAGCCGCGGGCGCCGACGCCACCGGCATGCAGACACGCGCCGACAAGAAAGGCAATGACGCCTACATCCTGAACGGCGAGAAATGGTTCTCGTCGGCGGCGAGCGTCGCGGACATCGCACTCGTCATGGCGAAGACCGATCCGAACGCGCCGCGCCACAAGCAGTTCTCCACCTTCCTCGTGGAGCTGCCGAACCCCGGCTATCGCATCAAGCGCGACATTCCCACCATGGCGCTGGAAGGCCCGCTGTCGCACATCCTCGGCGGCGGTCATTCGGAGATCGAGATCAAGGATCTCGAAGTGCCGGCGGAGAATCTTCTGGGCGGCGAGGGCAACGGCTTCAACATGGGCCAGCATCGCCTGGCTTACGGACGCCTGCGTCACGGCATGCACAACGTCTCGATGGCGCAGCGTGCGCTCGATCTGGCCACTGCGCATGTCACCCAGCGCACAACGTTCGGCAAGAAGCTGGACGAGCGCCAGGCGGTGCAGTTCATGCTCGCCGAATGCGCGACGCAGATCTACATCGCGCGGCTGATGATCCTGCACATCGCCTACAAGGCGGAGAAGGGCATGGACCTGCGCAACGAGAACGGCATCGCTAAGGTCTATCTCGCCAACATGGTGCACAAGGTGGTGGACACCGCGATCCAGCTGCACGGCGCGCTCGGCTACAGCCGCGATACGCCGCTGGCCGCGTGGTACACGCATATCCGCTCGCAGCGCCTGGTCGATGGTCCCGACGAAGTCCACAAATGGACGACGGGCCGCAACGTGATCAAGGCGTTCAAGGAAAACGGCACCACCGCGGCTGCCTGCGGCGGGGATTTGCTGTAGAAGAAAAAACGTCATGGCCGCCCTTGTGGCGGCCATCCATTTTCCAGAAGCGGTGAAAGGTGAGCGCGAATACCCGCCGCCTCTGGAAAATGGATGGCCGGGACGAGCCCGGCCATGACGATTTTTTTTGAGCTTTAACCCCGCGCCGGCAGCATGCGTGGATTGCGCAGGAGCGCCGCCGAGATCAGCGCGATCAGCACGCCCACCGGGAACATCTCCATGAACGTCATGCCCATGCGGATGATCGGGTTGGCATACTCCGCTTTCATCTCATTAAGTTGCGCGATCTCCGCCTGCAGCGCCGCGCCGCTCACGCCCGCGGCCTTTTTCTGCGCCAGGATGGCGGCGGTGTAGTGATCCATGAAGGTGTAATGCGTGAGGTAGAGATACACCTCCCACACCGCCACATAGATGACGCCCGCCACCACCGCGATCATCAGGCCCAGCCCCAGCGCCGGCAGGAATTTGATCACCCCGCCCAGCGCGGTGTCGCGATAGCGCTTCACCCCGAACAGGATCATGGACAGCGCCACGATCATGATGGCGTAGCCCAGCCACACCGAGCCATGCGCGTTGGGCAAGAGGAAGGTGAGCAGGATGCCGGTGATGGTGATGGCGCCGGAAATCGCGCCGAAGATGAGTGCGGTTCTGATCATGTGAGCCCCCGATTTGCCCGCCCATGAGAGCAGGTCGCGGCCCGGCGGGATATCGCCCGAAAAGGTGATTTGGCGGAATCCGGCAATTTTTCCACCCCTCCAGGGGAGGGTGGGTCTTTACGGTATCAGCCCCAACTCCTTCGCCTTCTGCACCGCCTGGGTGCGGCGCTGGGCGTCCAGCTTCTCGAACAGCCTGAGCACGTGGCTCTTCACCGTGTTGGGCGAGATGTCGAGGCTGCGGGCGATCTCCTTGTTGGATTGTCCCCCCGCCAGCAATTCCAGCACCGCGAATTCCCGCTCGGTCACGCCCAGCGATTTCAGCGCCGCGTCGTTGCGCGTGAAGGCGGGGGAGACGGTGCGCGGCGTCAGCCGATAGCCCGCCCATACGCCCAGCGCCGTGAAGCCCAGCGCAATCAAGCCAATATAGAACTCGCCCGCGAACACCTTGGTGACATAGGCATATTGCAGCCAGTCCAGCGCGAACGCGCCCGCGGCCAGCGCAACGCCATAGATAAGGACAGGCTTCATCATGGCGGGAAGATTGGAGAAGAAGTGCGCCGCACGCTAGCCCGCCTTCACCCACACCCGTCATGGCCGGGCTTGTCCCGGCCACCCATTTTCCAGAAACGGCAGAAGTTATGGCACTGAACGATCCGTGATATTTTTCCAATCGACTCTGGAAAATGGATGGCCGCCACGCGGGCGGCCATGACGAGTCTTTGGAGCGGCGCGGAAGATCATCGATGAACCCATTCGACTATCTCTCCGTTCTTTTCTCCATCGTGCTGGGTCTTTCGATCACCCAGCTTCT
>JBQCFD010000314.1:0-4284 GCA_051959625.1 Rhizomicrobium sp. | reverse complement strand
ATCCTCTATGCCGAACGCCACAAAACCCGCAGCGCCGCCATGAGCCGCGAGTGGCATCTGAAGCGGGACAAGATGTTTCGCCGGATGCTGAGAGGCGTCGCCGCATGAGCGCGCTTTCGCCTTATATCCCCGGCCAGATCTGGCTGTGCGCCTATCCCGTGCGGCTGGCGGGCACGGCGTTCGGCGCGCGCATGACGGTGATCCGTTTGGCCTCCGGTCAACTGCTGCTGCATTCGCCTTGCGAGATCACGGCGGCGCTCGCGCAGGAGATCGCGGCGCTGGGGCCTGTGGCCCACATCGTGGCGCCCGGAAATTTCCATCACCTGTTCGTCGCCAGCGCGCAGGCCGCGTTTCCCGCCGCGAAAACATGGATCTGCCCCGGCGTGGAGAAGCGGCAGCCGGGCCTCACATACGATGCCGTTCTGGGCGACGCAGCCCCGCCCGATTGGGCGGGCGAGATCGATCAGGTGCTGGTTGCGGGCACGCGCATCATGCGCGAGGTGGCGATGTTTCACCGCGCCAGCCGCACGTTGATCCTCGTCGATCTCATCGAGAACTTCACCGACGCCACGCCGCACACCGGCGGCGCCTTGAAGTTCTGGTTCAAAACTGTGCTGCGCATGTGGAACAACCCGCGCCCCGCGCCGGAATACCGGATGGGCTGGCGCGATCGCGCCGCCGCCGCGCGTTCGCTGCGGCGCATCCTGGCATGGGATTTCGCGCGCATCGTGCTGTCGCATGGCGATCTGATCGAGAGCGACGCGCATGCCGTGGCGGCGCGGGCTTGGGGTGGTGTGTTGGAGTGATAGCAGACGCTTGCGAGAGCAGGGGAATGGGTATCCTCTCTCTATATTCCTTTTTGAGATAATCTTTTGCGCGATCAGTGAGATCTACAGGCTATACTAATTGTGTGATCGGCGAATAACAGACGATTGAGCGGACCGATGCTAAACAAATTAACAGATGATCCAAAAAAGCTTGCGCGCTTCTTCGTTAACAAGAAAATTCCGACCGAGAAGATAGCGTTCTACAATCACCCCAATTTCAGAAAGGCCGAAGAACAGAATCCAAATATCCTTGAATTTTATGCTGCTTGGGTCAGGGCGAGGCCTCAAGACGAAGCCTACCTCGCTCATGTGCGAAAGGTGGTTCCGAAAATAACCAACGCGCTATATGAACAAACGCACGCAGATCCGGCGTCTGGAGCCTGCATTGACGCTTCGATGGCTCTGACGAAGATGTTCGAACTCGAGGGTGTGTGGTGCTATGCGGCACGAGGATCGCTCGAAATTCGTTCAAAGGCGTTATCTTCAGCAACTCACTTTTGGTATATTGACGTCCATCCAACCGCCGGCCACGTATGGGTCGTGGCTCCTCCGTTCGAAATTATTGATCTAACCCTTCAGAAGCAACTCTACACGGGGGGCGAGGCTTCAATTTTGCCCAAAACGGTCATTTTAGAGGATGCCGATCCGATCACTCCCGCCGTTGAAGACTACTGCTCGCCAGAGTTTTTACAGAGCAGCTTCGGTCGCTCCGTCCATCCCGAACACGACCCTCGAGTGGCTGCTGCTTTAAATGCGGGCGATTTTTTTCCGTCATTTGAAGTGGGACATGAAGCAACAAAGATTCGGTACGCGCTGGGAGGGATCACAGCCTCGGAAGCCGATGAGATTTCGGATATTATAAATCGTAAGTGGAACGGGCGGTCGCCTGCAGAAATATACAAGGAATTCGTAAGTCCGCTATTTCGGTGAAGGAATATAAATCAAGTAGAATCGCTGCGTTCTTGTTCGAATACGGCGACACGGTACCTGTTGCTATACTTATTTGGCGCGACACCGCGAACATGTATCATGTCGCCATTTTCCGGGATGCTATCCGATGGCTGATATGTCAAATCTCGATGAGAAGTATTTCATCGACGAGAGCGTTTATAACTGCCCTTTCTGCAACCGTCGTCACGTTTCGTACAAAGTTGTGGGAAGGTTCAAGTTTGATTGGACACAGGAAAAACCATGCAACGGCTTTTTGGTGAAGTGCGACTCATGTGCGAATATTTCAATGCATCTCTCCTTCGAGCCGATCCATGTGCGTAGTTGGACGCAAACCAATAGTGGCAATTGGACGAGATTCGCAGGGATTGGCGACGAAGAGCCTCCTTGCGACTATGATGCGGCTTTTTTCTACTCGGTTCCGACTTCGTTTTTCGTGCTCGACAATAGAGTTCCGAAAATCTTGCGCGAACTTCTGACAGAAGCAGAGGGCTCCCTGAAGAGCAACTTTCTCACCGGAGCTTCCGCGTGTGCTCGCAAGATGATCTATGAGCTTGGCGTGCTAAGTAAAGCGGAGGGCGACAACTATGAAGATAGAATCAAGTCTCTTAAGGGTGTGCATCAAGAGGTTGATCCTTCTTATTTCGACACATTGCTGACCATCCAGCAAATGACCAGCACAAAGGTGCACGAAGGTTCTTATGACGGATGGGAAGCAAAACATCTTCGAGTCATTTTGGCCTCGCTGCGTGAAATACTTCATGAGATTTATGTCGTTCCCGCGCAGAAATCGGACCGGCGTAAGGCAATCCTAGAGCTGAAAGAGGAACTGATTCCAAGCGGGAAGGTCAAAGAAGCGAAATAGCGTTTCCCGGTGAAGAAGGACCGCTCAGCTATGCTCACCATCTACGGCGAAGGTCGCGGTTTCCGGGTTATCTGGCTCCTCGAAGAGATGGGCCTCCCTTACAAGCTGCGCTCCGTCGATCTGCTGAAGGGGGTCGAGAACGATCCGGAGTTTCTGGCCATCAATCCCGGCGGATTCATTCCGGCGCTGGTGGATGGCGACACCACGATGGTCGAGTCCATCGCGATCATGGAATATCTGCTCGCGCGCTATGGCGATAAATCCAAAGCCAAGCTCGCGCCCGCGCCGGGCGATCCCAATTTCGGCCTCTATCAGCAATTCCTGCATCTGGGTGAAGCAGGGCTTGGGGCGAACATCCAGGTGGTCGTCGTCAGCGGCTTCATCGCGCCCGAGAACGAGCGCGACAATTGGGGCGCGCGCTGGGCGCTGGATCAGTTCCACAACCGCATGAAGCTGGTGAAGCGTCAGCTTGCGCGCACGCCCTATCTTGCGGGCGATGCGTTCACCGCCGCCGACATTTCCGTCGCCTACACGCTGAACCTCGCCATAAGGCGCGGCGGCATCGTTCTGGACGATGTGGAGAAGGCTTACATGGCCCGCGTCACCGCGCGCGACGGTTATAAGCGCACGCTGGATGCCTGCCCGGCGACAAAGGGGTTTTATGCGGCGGTGCCGCCTGCGGCGTGAGCGTCGTCGCCACTATCCGCCGATCGTCCTGACTTCCGCGCCTTCGAAGCCGGTCTTCTCGCCGAGTGCGCGATAGCGCGCAATGTCCGCCATGCGCGCCGCCATGGTGCGGTCCAGAACGTCGTAAGCGTCGGATCCGAGCACAAGATGCCGCGGCGGGTTGGGATCGTCGACCACTTTGATCATGGCGTCCGCCGCCTTGGCCGGATCGCCGGGCTGGCGGCCGGCCTGTCCGTAGAGAAAATCCTCGATCGGCGCGATCACGGGGCGATAGGCATCCAGCTGCGTCTTCGGCCGCATGTTCGCGTCGCCGGCGAACTCGGTGCGGAAGTTGCCGGGCTCGACCAGCGTGACCTTGAGCCCGAACCGCGCGACTTCGTCGGCCAGCGCTTCGGTCCACGCTTCCAGCGCGAATTTCGAGGCGCAATAGGGGCCGAAGCCGCCGATGGAGATGAGCCCGCCGATGCTGGTCAGGTTCAGGATGTGTCCGCTGTTGCGCGCGCGCATATGCGGCAGCACATCGCGCGTCATCTCCGCGGCGGCGAAGAAGTTGAGCTCCATCTGCGCGCGCAACGGATCGGGCGAGAATTCCTCCACCGCGCCCAGCGAGCCGCGGCCCGCGATGTTCGCCAGCACATCGATGCGGCCGAATTTTTCCAGCGCCGCCGCCACCGCGCTCTTGCGCGCGTCGGCCTGCGTCACGTCCAGCGGCATGGCCAATACGCGGGCGCGGTCGCGCGCCGCCAGCTCTTCCAGCGCCTCGCGCCGGCGCGCGGCCACCACGGCTTTCTCGCCGCGCGTGATCGCCGCTTCCGCCAGCGACTTTCCAAACCCGGACGACGCCCCGGTGATGAACCACACCCGATCTGTCTTCTGCATGATGATGATGATGTCCTGTTGTCCGGAGACGTTCCGGATTTTCTATCCCGGCCGATCCGGGTCTTCTTCGTTTTCGTG
>JBQCFD010000313.1:0-4393 GCA_051959625.1 Rhizomicrobium sp. | reverse complement strand
GCCTTCTGGATGTCTTCCGGCGTGTATTTCGCTTCCAGCCCCGGTGCTTCGCGATCGTAGAGCGCGGGCGCAAGCACCTCATAACCCTCGGCGGCGAACTTGTCGGAGATTTCCTTGATGTGCTCGGTGACGCCGAAGATTTCCTGGATCAGCACCAGCCCGCCGCGCCGCGCGCCCACCGCGTCGACATGATAGACGCCGATCTCTGCGCCATCGCTCATCTTCATCTTGATCATCTTGCCGCGCAGGGACATGGGTCTTCCTCCAATGGTCTGTCGCCATTAGAGCGCGCCGCAACGGCGGTGCGCAACTGCCAAAGCTTCGCAAAATATCGCGCGCGGAGACGCAATGTTTTCCATCCCATCAATTCGTCATGGCCGGGCATGTCCCGGCCATCCATTTTCCAGAAGCGATGCAAGGATCGTTCTGTCTCTGGAAAATGGATGGCCGCCACAAGGGCGGCCATGACGGATAAATAATGAACTCCGCGTCTCTGCGGCTCCGCGTACGTCAATCTTCCTTCGGCTTGCGCTGTACGAAGCCCTTGCCGATGAAGCTGAAAACCACCGTGCCGTTCTCGTCGCGCGCCTCGTTCAGGCTTTTGACGATCCCCATGTCGGGCCGCGACTTGAGTTCCACCTTCTCGACGACTTGGTTGGAGTAGGTCAGCGTCATGCCCGGGCGCACGGGCTTCAGCCATTTCAAATCCTCGAACCCCGGCGAGACGCCCGCGCGCTGGAGCGGATTGCCGGCGGCCTTGCTCTTCTGGCGATCGGCGATGGCAAGCTTCATCCAGATGGCGGCGGTGTGCCAGCCGCTGGCGATCAGCCCGCCGAACATCGTCTCTTTCGCCGCTTCGGGATCCAGATGGAATATCTGCGGATCGTACTTCTTCGCGAACCGGATGATCTCTTCTTCGGTGAAGGTGTAGCTGCCGAGCTCGCGACGCGCGCCGATCCGGATGTCTTCCCACCAGCTCATGCGCGCTTGCCCACGATCGGTGTCATCGACACCAGCGCGACCTGTTCCGTCGCGTTATAGAGGCGGCAATCCAGCGTGACAAAGCCCAGCGGCTTGCTGGAAGATGACTTCACCTCCACCACTTCCGCTTCCATGCGCAGCATGTCTCCGGGGCGGACCGGCTTCATCCAGCGCGCCTCCCGCGAGCCCACGCCGCCCAGATTCTTCGCCTTCAGGATCACACCATCCGCCAGCATCCGCATCGCGATGGCGCAGACATGCCAGCCGGACGCCGACAGGCCCTTCAGCATCGAGGCTTTCGCGGCTTCTTCGTCTAGATGATGCGGCTGCGGGTCGAACGCGCGCGCGAATTCAAAGACTTCCTCCTTCGTGAGATGATAGGTGCCGCAATCGAATTTGCGGCCGACAGTGAAATCCTCGAAATAGAGCAGACCTGTCATGGTTTCGGCGCGTCCTCGACGAACCATGTGAAAACCTTGCCGCGGGAATCCGGCTCCCATCCTCCGGCCATCGCCTCGCGGACGCCGGCTTCCACGATCTTGGGCGTGACCTTCAACTTCTCCGGAATGTGCCAATTGCCGTTCGGCTTCACGCCGAGAAACGGATATTTCAGCAGAAGCTCGCGGCGCTCAGGACCGACCTTGCGCACAGAAACAGTGATGCCCTGATAGTCGTCGCGCGACGACCATTGGGTGTCGCGCATGACCGTCCACGCCAGCTCGACACCGTCGACGACCATCTGTTCGGTCTTCTGGTGTTTGCGCTGCATGGTCAGGCATTGAACCGGAAGTGCATCACGTCGCCATCCTGCACGACGTAATCCTTGCCTTCCAGCCGGAACTTGCCCGCGTCGCGCGCGCCCGCTTCGCCGTTGTTGGCGACATAGTCGTCATAGGCGATGGTTTCGGCGCGGATGAAGCCATGCTCGAAATCGGTATGGATCACGCCCGCGGCTTGCGGCGCGCGCGAGCCCTTGGTCACGGTCCATGCGCGCGCTTCCTTCGGGCCCGCGGTGAAGAAGGTGATGAGGCCGAGAAGGTCGTAACCGGCACGGATGAGGCGATTGAGGCCCGGCTCTTCCAGCCCGACGGCGGAAAGAAATTCCGTGCGTTCTTCGGCGGGAAGCTGCGCCACTTCTTCTTCGATGCGCGCGGAGATGACCACGCTGCCTGCGCCCTGCTTCTTCGCCATGTCCTGCACCGCGGCGGAGAATTTGTTGCCTGTCGCCGCGGAGCCTTCTTCCACGTTGCAGACATAGAGAACGGGCTTGGATGTGAGCAGGCCCATCTGGCTGTAGGGCGCACGCTCTTCGGGCGTCAGATCGGCGAGACGCGCGGGCTTGCCGTCACGCAGCAGCACGAGTGCCTTCATCATCAGCGCAAACTGCTCCTTGGCTTCCTTCTCGCCGCCCTTGGCCTTCTTCTCGATGGGGACGACGCGCTTCTCGAGGCTTTCGAGGTCCGACAACATCAGTTCGGTCTCCACCGTCTCGGCGTCCGCGACGGGGTCGATGCGGTTTTCGACATGGGTGATGTCGTCATCCTCGAAGCAGCGCAGCACATGCACCACCGCGTCCACTTCGCGGATGTTGGCGAGGAACTGGTTGCCCAGCCCTTCGCCCTTCGACGCGCCGCGCACAAGTCCGGCGATGTCCACGAAGGTGATGCGCGTGGGGATGAGCTCGGCGGATTTCGCTATGGCGGCGAGCTTCTCCAGCCGCGGATCGGGCACGGCCACGTCACCGACATTCGGCTCGATGGTGCAGAACGGATAGTTCGCCGCCTGCGCCGCCGCGGTTTGCGTCAGCGCGTTGAAAAGCGTGGACTTGCCGACGTTCGGAAGACCGACGATGCCGCATTTGAAACCCATTACTCTTCGCTCTTTTCTTTCTTCGGCGCGGCTGCCTTTGGCGGCTTGGGCGCGTTGGGACGCGGCGGATGGAGCGCCAGCGTAATCTTGTTCATGAAGCCGATGTCGTTGTCTTTCGCAAGCAACGGCGCTGCGTCGGCAATGGCGGTGAGCATCGGCACCAGCCACTCCTTCTCGTCGGCTTTGGTGAAGTTGCCCAGCACGTGTCCATGAACCCGTGTTTTCTCGCCCGGATGGCCGATGCCGATGCGCACGCGGCGATAATCGGCGCCGAGCGCGGCCGTGATGGATTTCGCGCCGTTGTTTCCGGCATCGCCGCCGCCGGTCTTCACCTTCAGCTTGGCGGCGGGCAGGTCAAGCTCGTCATGGAACACGACCAGCGCGTTGAGCGGCAGTTTGAAGAACCGCATGGCCGCGCCGATGCTGTCGCCCGAAAGGTTCATGTAGGTCATGGGCTTCAGCAAATAGACTTTGCGCTTGTTCAGCGCGCCTTCGCTCACCAGGCCTTGAAAGCGCGCGCGCCACGGCCCGAAATCGTAGCTCTCGTGGATCGTGTCCACCGCCATGAAGCCGGCGTTGTGGCGGTTGCGCGCGTATTCGGCGCCGGGATTGCCGAGCCCTGCGATGAGTAGCGGCGTGTCGGCCATGAGGCGCTCTCGCGCCGCCCCGAATTACTTCTTCGGAGCGGCCTTGGCGGCGCCGGCGGCAGGCGCGGCACCGGCAGCGGGCGCTGCGCCGGCTGCGGGTGCTGCACCTTCGGCAGGCGCGGCGCCTTCCTCGGCGGCGGGGGCTGCGGCAGCGGCGGCGGCCGCAGCGGCGGCAGCGCGCTGCTCTTCGATGACGCTGGTGGGCGCCACGATCGAGGCGATGGTGAAGTCACGCTCGCGGATCAGCGGCTTGCAGCCTTCCGGCAGCTTGATGCTGGAGATGTGCACGGTGCCGTGGATATCGAGGCCCGTCAGATCGGCTTCGATGGAATCGGGAATGTTGTCGGCCGGGCAAAGCATCAGCACTTCGTGGCGGATGATGTTGAGCACGCCGCCCTTCTTCAGGCCGGGCGAGTCCGCGTGGTTGCGGAAGCGGACCGGAATCTCCAGCTTGACCTTCGCGCCTTCGGCCAGACGCATGAAATCGACATGGACAGGGCGGTCGCTCACCGGATCGACCTGCACGGCGCGCGGGATGACGCGCTGCTTCTTGCCGTTCATGTCCAGCATGTAGAGCGTGGTGAGGAAGTTGCCTGTCTCGACCTGGCGCTCCAGCGCATGGCGCTCGACGGCCACGTTCTCCGGCTTGTCCTGGCCGCCATAGAGCACGCCCGGCACCAAACCCTTCTGGCGGGTCTGGTAGGAAGGACCCTTGCCAGTGCCCTGACGGACTTCGGCTTTCAGTTCCTGGACCTGGCGCATAGTCTTAAAACCTTGATTTTCCAGAATTTTATCAGGCCCCGGCGACGCAAATTTGCCCGGAAAGCGCAGGCTTTTAGCGGAAGGGCCCGTCTATGGCAACCGCGCATTTTCACCCTGTGCTTAACGGGAGTTTA
>JBQCFD010000312.1:0-2607 GCA_051959625.1 Rhizomicrobium sp. | reverse complement strand
AAATCAGAGTGTTCGCTATAACAGCAATGACAGCGGCGGGTGAATCGTCTTGCGAAGATTCTTTACAACATTGGCTCTTTGTATAGGCCTTGGAACGCCTGCCGCTCTTGCGGGGCCTCCCTACGTTACCGATGATCCCGAGCCGACGCCGCTTGGGCAATGTGAAATTTACGCGTTCGGTGCGGGTACAGCGACGCGCGACGGGCATGAGGGAGAAACAGGAATCGACTTCAACTATGGCGGCGCGGAAGATCTGCAGCTCACCGCTGTTCTGCCGCTCGCTTACGATACGCCACGACATCAGGGAACGGCCGGCTGCATCGGGAACATCGAGCTCGCGGCGAAATACAAGTTTCTGCATCAGGACGATTTCGGCTGGGATGTGAGTGTGTTTCCGCGCGTGTTCCTGCCGAGGCTGTCCGCGCATGTCGGAGAAAAGCCTGCCTCGCTTCTCCTGCCGGTCTGGGTGGAGAAGGATTTCGGCGACTGGTCCACCTTCGGCGGTGGCGGATGCGCGTTGAACAATGGCGGCGGAGCAAAGGACTACTGCCAGGCGGGATGGGCACTGACGCGGAAGGTTCTGCCGGAACTCATGCTGGGTGCGGAAATTTATCATCAGACCGCCGACACGCATGGCGGCAAGGCAAGTACGGGACTGGGTGTAGGTGCGACTTACGATCTTTCGGAGAACTATCATCTGATGGCGTCGTTCGGGCCCGGCATCCAGAACGCGGCAGAGACGAACCGGTATTCTTGGTACGCCGCGCTGCTGACAACGTTCTGAAAATTGTGGGCAGAGAATTGCAGGCAGGGACATGAGCAAGGACGCAGTGTTGAGCAAAGTGCCGGCGGTGACGCTGGGATTCTGGATCATCAAGATTCTCGCCACCACGCTGGGCGAAACCGGCGGCGATACGGTGAGCATGACGATGGACCTTGGCTATCTCATCGGCACCGCGATCTTTCTTTCCCTGCTGGTGTTGCTGGTGATCGCGCAGATCGCGGCGAAGAAATTCCATCCGCTGCTGTATTGGTTCACGATCATTGCTTCCACGACGGCCGGCACGACGCTGGCGGATTTCGCGGACCGCTCGCTCGGTATCGGCTATGCCGGCGGCTCCGCGCTGCTGCTCGCCTGCGTGCTGACGTGTCTCGTGAGCTGGTATTGGTCCGAGGGAACCGTATCGGTGGATACCGTGAACACGCCGAAGGTGGAAATGTTCTATTGGGCGACGATCACCTTCTCACAGACGCTCGGCACCGCGCTGGGCGATTGGACCGCTGATGACGGCGGCGTCGGTTTTGCGGGCGGGGCGATGATCTTCGGAGCGGCGCTGGCGATCGTCGCGGCGCTCTATTTCTGGACGAACATATCGCGCGTGTTGCTGTTCTGGGCGGCGTTCGTCCTGACGCGGCCATTGGGCGCGACGGTGGGTGACTTCCTCGACAAGCCGCTCAACGAAGGCGGGCTCAATCTCAGCCGTCCGATCGCAACCGCAGTGCTGGCGGCGGCGATCCTCGCGCTGATACTGGTGCTACCGCAGCGGGCGGGAACGCATCCCGGCGAAAAACCAAGCACGGCCTAGCTTCCGCTTGTCCGGGCAGGGCGGCGCCTATAGGTTCCGGCGCTCACGGAAAGCGCCCGAATCGTGCCCAAAGCAGAGACATTCCAGGACCTGATCCTCACGCTCCAGACCTACTGGGCGAAGCAGGGTTGCCTCATCCTTCAGCCCTTCGACGTGGAGATGGGCGCGGGCACGTTCCACCCGGCGACAACTTTGCGTGCGCTTGGCCCCAAGCCGTGGCGCGCGGCCTATGTGCAGCCGTCGCGCCGCCCGAAAGACGGCCGCTATGGCGAGAACCCGAACCGGCTGCAGCACTACTACCAGTTCCAGGTCATCATGAAGCCGGCGCCGGAGAACATTCAGGAGCTGTATCTCGGCTCGCTGCGCGAGATCGGGCTCGATCCGAAGCTGCACGACATCCGCTTCGTGGAAGACGATTGGGAGAGTCCGACGTTGGGCGCGTGGGGGCTAGGCTGGGAAGTCTGGTGCGACGGGATGGAAGTCTCGCAGTTCACCTATTTCCAGCAGGTCGGTGGCATCGATTGCGATCCGGTTGCGGGCGAGATCACCTACGGCCTCGAACGTCTTGCCATGTATGTGCAGGATGTCGAGTGGGTGTACGACCTGAAATTCAACGAGCATTTCCGCTATGGCGAAGTGTTCCTGCAGAACGAGCAGGAACAATCGGCGTTCAATTTCGATCTGGCGGACACCGACATCCTGTTTCAGCACTTCAAGGATTACGAGAAGCAATGCAACGAGCTTCTCAGCGCGAACAAGAAACTGGCGCTGCCGGCCTATGATCAATGCATCAAGGCGAGCCATTGCTTCAACCTGCTGGATGCGCGCGGCGTGATCAGCGTGACGGAGCGCGCCGCCTACATCGCGCGGGTGCGTGCGCTGGCGAAGGCGTGCTGCGAAGCATGGCTTGAATCGCCGATGGGCGACTACAAGCCGAGGTTCGCGTAATGGCCGACCTTTTGCTCGAACTGTTCAGCGAGGAAATCCCCGCGCGCATGCAGGTGCAGGCGGCGAAGGATCT
>JBQCFD010000311.1:0-27879 GCA_051959625.1 Rhizomicrobium sp. | reverse complement strand
TGTAGTTTTTGCCGTTGGTGGTGGCAGGCGCGAGGATCGCGTCATACTTGTCGGCCAGCGACAGGATGAGCTTCTCCATCGGCTCAGCGACCATTTTCGCGTAAGCCGCGTCGTCGGCGTAGATCACCTTCTCGACACCGGCGAGTTTGGAGGCGGCGTCCGCCACCGCATCCGCGCCCGATCCGGCGACGAGCACATGCACCGGCGTCGAAACCTGCGCGGCGGCTGTCACCGTCTTGTTGGTGGCGTCCTTCAGAACCTTGCCGTCATGTTCGGCGATAACGAGCGAAGCCATCAGATCGCCCCCACTTCTTTGAGCTTGTCGACGAGTTCCTTGGCGGTCTTCACCTTGATGCCGGCCTGGCGCTTCGGCGGCTCGGTCACTTTCAACGTCTTCAAACGCGGCGTGACGTCGACGCCGTAATCGGCGGGCGTTTTCTCGTCGATCGGCTTCTTCTTCGCCTTCATGATGTTGGGCAGCGAGGCATAGCGCGGCTCGTTGAGGCGCAGGTCCGTCGTCATCACCGCCGGAAGCTTCACCTCGACAGTCTGAAGGCCGCCGTCGATTTCGCGTTCGACGTCGGCCTTGCCGTCACCCATCTCGAGCTTGTGCGCAAATGTCGCCTGCGGCCATCCAAGGAGGGCGGCGAGCATCTGGCCGGTCTGGTTGCTGTCGTCGTCGATCGCCTGCTTGCCGGTGATGACAAGCTCGGGCTTCTCAGCGTCGCAAATGGCCTTGAGGATCTTGGCGACCGCGAGCGGTTCCACGTCGCCGTCCGTCTTCACCAGGATGCCGCGGTCCGCACCCATGGCGAGCGCGGTGCGGATGGTTTCGCTTGCCTGTGCCGGCCCGATGGAAACGGCGATGACCTCGGTGGCCTTGCCCTTCTCTTTCAGGCGGATCGCTTCTTCGACGGAAATCTCGTCGAAGGGATTCATGGACATTTTGACATTGGCGAGATCGACGCCGGTCTGATCCGCTTTCACACGGACCTTCACGTTGTAGTCGATCACCCGCTTCACGGGCACGATGACCTTCATGATTGCTCGATTGCCTTCTTAGAAAGGCGGCCGTCTTATCCCCGGAAGCGGTTTCGCGTCCGGGCCCCTGTAGCCGCCCGTTTTTTGTGCGGCGCAAAAACTAGGACTGGGGCTCCACCCCTGTCAACGAAACTTCACCCTGTCAGGCTTGGGAAGTATGGGGGCGCTTAACGTTCGAATTTCTTGCTGCGCCGCAGCAAACACGGGTCCGCGTCATTCCGCCGCAGTCTAGAGCGCCATCCAGAGGAAGAGGCGGAAGGCGTCATTGTCCGAGGCGCTATGTCCGAGCCCATCGTAATTGCGGCTGGCGCCGTTGAACCGCGTATAGAGGAAGTACTGCAGTCCGACGCGGAGGTTGAAGCGGCCGTCGACGGGTGCATCCGGTCCGCCGAAGGGCGTGTAGTCCACCTGAAAAATGAATCCGCTGCTGTCCGGCTTGAAGGTGCGGTTGTCCGCATAAAGTCCGGCATCGGTACTGCCTGTGGTGTCGAACGCGCCGATCGTTCCGCCGATCATGTTCTGCCAGTAGTAGGACCCATCGATGCGCAGATCGTTGAGATCGTTGCTGCGCGAGGCCGCATCGCCCAGCAGAAAGCTTGCGCGCAGGTTCTGATGTTCGTGTGTGTAGCGCGCGTTGACTTGATAGATGTTCGAACTGTCGCCGACATATTGATAGGACGCATCGAGCCCGATGTCCTGATACCTGTCGGTCGTTCCCGTGCTCTTGTCGCTGCCGGGATAGACTTGGGGAAACATCGCGAAGGCGCCGACCTCGAAACTCTGGTCGCCATAGTCCTTCTGATAGGCCGCGCGAAAATAGGGTGCGACGCCGTTGAGGATGTTGTTGTCGTCCGCATAGCTGTTCATGGCGCGAAGGAAGCCGCGCCCGGGCGTCCAGTAAAATCCGGCCTCGCCGTAGACCGACATGTTCCACCACGCATATGCGCTTACACCCAGCGACGTCTGCGCGAAGCCGCCGTCCAGTTGCGTGGCGGCTGCCGGCGCCGGCACGAGATCGGACGCCGAGTATGGAAAGCCCCATGCCGAGGTCGTGTTCCAGACATCCTGCACCGTCGGACTGTTATTGAGGGTGATCCCGAGCAGCACGTCGTCGCCGGCCACCGTTGCGCGCGTCACGGCGCGCAGATCGAGATTGTCCCACGAGGCCGCGCGGCCGACGCCGTCATAGGTCCATTGCGTGAAGCCGCCGAAATGCTCGCCGATCCCGCCGGCAACGAAGAAGCTGAACTGATCGAGCGTGGTGTTGTCGTTGGCCGCGTAATGTGGCGCGGGCGGCGGCTGGTCCGCGCTCGTGTGCACGAAGGACGCCATCGCCATCGCGGAGACCGGCGGAGTGAAGGTGTCGCCTGCCCGCATCGTGTAGCCTTCGAGCTTGAATTCGCGGCCGAAGGTCGTGAGCTGCGGTCCGAAGCCGCCCACATGGCAGGCGTTGCAGGCCTGACCGGTCTGCACCGCGAATGCGGGTATCGCTTCGGCCGCGCTGGAGCCCATGGCGCATAACGCCGCGACGCCTATCCAAAGTGCAATTCGCATCTGCCCCTCGCGCTCAAAGAGCGTGAAGGCTATCGGTGAGCCCCTATCTTGCTTTGATTGGGGTCAAACGTTGGCGGAGCGTAATCTTGCGGCTGCCTACTTCAGCGTCTGCAGATAGGCGACCAGATCCCTTGCATCCGCCGTGCTTGTGATACCGGCAAAAGCCATTCGGTTGCCGGGCACCGTGGCCTGCGGGTGCTCGACATAGGCCTCGAGTTTGTCCGGCGTCCAGGTGATGCCCGAGTTTTTCATCGCGGAGGAATAGGAGAAGTTGGCTTGCGTGCCTGCCTTGCGGCCGACCACGCCGAAGAGGTCCGGCCCGATCTTGGCAGGCGCACCCTTGCTGTTGGAATGGCAGATGGCGCAGCGCTGAAAAACAGCGGCCCCATGCGCCGCGTCCGCCGCCTGCGCCTGTGAAATCAGCATGAGAGCAGCTCCAACAATGCCCATCGACTTTAGGATGCGAACCATCGATCTATCTCCTCGACATTCGGTGAAACACCGTTGCGCCGAGGGGATTCTTAGCGTGGCTTTGGCGTTTGGAACAAGGACCGTGGAGCGTGGCGACGCGCCGCCGCAAGGCGCGCGGCGGATCGAGCTCATCATCGTCCTGGGCGCGCTCACCGCCTTTGGCGCGCTCTCCATCGACATGTACCTGCCGGCGCTGCCCTCCATCGCGCGCGATTTTCGGGTGCCGATCGGCTCGGCGGAGCACACGCTGGCGTCGTTTTTCCTGGGCTTTGCCGCAGGCCAGGCCTTCTTCGGACCCATGGCCGACCGCTTCGGCCGCAAGCCGCCGCTTTACGCGGGCCTGCTGCTCTATCTCGCCATGTGCACGGCCTGCGCGCTGTCTTCCAATGTGGAGCTGCTGATGGCGGCGCGGTTCTTCCAGGCCGTGGGCGCCTGCGCGGGCGGGGTGGTCGCGCGCGCCTGTGTGCGTGACCTCTTCGGACCGGACGAGGCGCCGAAGATATTCGCCTACATGATGCTCGTGTTGGCGGTGGCGCCGCTGATCGCGCCGTTCCTCGGCGGCTATTTCCTGATCTGGGCGAGTTGGCGCGCGATCTTCTGGTTTCAGCTTGTCTTCGGCGGTGCGGTAGCGCTCGCCGTCGCGGTCCGTCTGCCGGAGACCCATGGCGGCGCGCATCGCGCGCTCCACCCACTGGTCATCGCCGCGGATTACGCACGCATCTTCCGCGACCGGCGATTCATCGCCTACGCGCTCTCAGCCTCGGTGAGCAATGCTTCGCTCTACGCCTATCTCACCGGCTCGGCGCATGTGTTCATCGACGTCTTCCACGTCGCGCCGCAACATTTCGGTTGGTTCTTCGGCGCAAACGCCGTCGGCCTCAACGGCACCTCGCAGATCGCCGCGCGGCTCGTGCACGGGCGGTTGCCGGAATCGATCATGCTGAAGGGGCAGATGTGCCATCTGTTCGCGAGCGCATTGCTGATCGTGATCGCGGTCACCGGTTTCGGCGGCGTGTTCGGGCTTGGCGCGGCGTTGTTCGTCTTTCTCTCGTTCAACGGCGCCATCAGCCCCATGGCGACGGGCGCCGCCATGCGCCACTACGGCGTCAACGCCGGCATGGCGAGCGCGCTGCTGGGCTCCTTGCAGTTCACCGTCGGCTTCACCGTCTCGCTCATCATGGGCGCATTCAACGCCACGACGCCTTTGCCGCTGGCCGCGTTGATGACGGCCTGCGCGTTGACGGGACTGTTGCTGCATCTGGCCTTGCGGCCGCAGGACACGGTCAGATCGTAAAACCGCTATTGACCAAGGGTAGCGCGCGAACGCGCTTGCCGGTCGCGGCGAAGATCGCATTGGCGAGCGCCGGCGCGACCGCGGGCACAGGCGGTTCGCCGACGCCGCCGGGGACAGCGCCTTGGTATTCCATCACCAGAACTTCGATCTCGGGAATGCTCGCGAGCCGCAACACCGGATAAGTGTCGAAATTGGTCTGCTCGACGCGGCCGTCCTTCAAGGTGATCTCCTCGCGCAGCGCCGCCGACAGTCCCATGATGATGCCACCCTCGGCCTGCGCGCGGATTTGCTGCGGATTGATCGCAAGTCCCGCGTCGATGGCGCAGCACACCTTGTGCAGCGTGATCTTGCCCGCCTTGTCCACCGACAATTCGATCACATGCGCGACGGCCGTACCCCAGGATTCGTGGTTGAAGAATGCGATGCCCTGCGCATGGCCTGAGGGTGCGTTGCCCCAATCCGCCATCAGCGCGGCGGCGTTGAGCACGCGCAATCCGCGCGGATTGTCCGCCAGCAATGTCCGGCGGTAGTCCAAGGGATCGAGACCCTCCGCATGGGCGATCTCGTCCACGAAACTTTCGATGAAGAAGATGGTGATGCCGGGATCGACCGAGCGCCACGCGCCGACGGGAAATTGCAGCGCCGTATTCTTCTGCCTGAGCACGATGTTCTTGCAGGCATAGTTGCGGCCAATGCCACCGATTGCTGTGTCGTTGGAAGTCGCGCCCGCCGATTCCAGCGCGCGGAACGTCTTGTCGTCATTCAGGACCGCGCGAAGTCGCGCGACGCTGGCCGGGCGATAGACGTCATGCGTCATGTCCTCTTCGCGCGTCCAGACCACTTTCACCGGCGCGCCGATAGCCAGGGAGGCGCGCGCGGCCAGCACGCCATAATCGGTTTCGAGCCTGCGCCCGAAGCCGCCGCCGACCTGGGTCAGATGCACCGTGACCGATTCCTTTGGGAGCGATAGCGTTTTAGCCACGGCTTCGCGCATGTCGGCAGGCACCTGTGTCGGCACCCAGATCTCGCACCCTGCCTTTGTCACATGCGCGGTGGCGTTCATCGGCTCCATCGGCGAATGCGACAGAAGCTGAACCTGGTACTCCGCTTCGTAGACCTTCGCGCCGCTCGAAAGCGCGGCGTTCGTGGCCGCGATGGTTTTCGCCTTGTCCGTGCCTATTCGCACCACGACCTGTGAATCCGCGGCATCCACATTCGCGCGCAAGGCGCCGGCGACGACATCGTTGGACGTCACCGCGTCCGCCGGCTTCGTCCAGCGCGGGGAAAGCGCATCGAGCCCCTTCTTCGCGGCGTGGAAATTCGTCGCCGCGACGATCACGGCATTGTCGAGCTTCACGACATGCCGGACGCCTTTGACGGCGAGCGCCGGTTTCTCGTCGACACTGGCGAGCTTGCCGCCGAAATAGGGGCATTGCGCCGGCACGCCGACGAGCATGCCCGGCACCTTCACATCGATGCCGTAGACCGCCTTGCCGTTCACCTTTTCCGGGATGTCGAGACGGGCGATCGGCTTTCCGATCAGCTTGCGATCCTTGCGTTCCTTCAGCTCGACTTCATTCGGCATCGCCATGTGCACCGCCTTGGCGACGAGCGAACCGTAGCTGCGCTTCTCCTTGTTGTTCGGATGCCAGACGAATCCATTCTCCGTCCAGCAATCGTCCGGATCGACGCCCCAGTGATGCGCGGCGGCCTGGGTCAGAAGGCTGCGCGCTGTGGCGCCCGCCTGCGCGAATACCGTGAAGCGTTCGCGAATGGAGCTCGACCCGCCGGTGAAATAATTGCCGTCCGTCGTGTAGGCGTTGGCCACCGGCGCCATCTCCACGCGCACGTTCTTCCAGTTGGCGTCAAGTTCGTCGGCGACGACCTGGGCGAGGCCGGTTTGCGCGCCCTGGCCGATATCGCTCGCATTGACGCGGATGGTGGTCAAACCGTCCGCCGCGATCGACAGCCACATGTTGATTTCGCCCGGCTTGGGCGGAACGCGACGCGAGCAGCCGGAAATGCCCAGCACAAGGCCGGCGCCCGCCGCGCTTCCGGTCATCAGGAATATGCGGCGGGAGATCATTGGCGTTTCCAGGCGCGCAACTGCGCGACGAAGCCAATCAGCGACAGCGCGGCGGTGATGGCGTGGCCGGTTTCCCACCGCAAGCGGAAATCGCCCCAATCCGGCGGCAGGCTGTTTGCCGTCCAGGTGTTCAGTGCGGCGTTTACCGGGGCGTTGAAGATGAAAAAGCTTGCGAGCATGCCTGCGTAGCAAAGGCTCGAGACGAGATAGAAATTGCGCAGGGCTCTGTTATCGCGCGTCATGGCGAGAAGCCCGAGCGCCGCCAGCAGCGACAGGATTTCGACGGGACCGAACACCAGCCCCCATCCGCGATAAAGATGTTGCTGGATCGAAAGCCACGAACGGCCATCCAGCGTCAGTTTGGAAATCATCTCCAGCACATGCGCCATCGGCGCCGTGGTGGCGAGGAATGCGAGCACCAGCGAAACATTGCGCAGCCAGACCATGCCGGCAGCATGCGCGATGGTGCGCGCCTGCGCAATCAACAGCGCGTGAAGTCAGCGCGTATAGGTGCTGGATTTCGCGGTTTCGAGCGCGGCGCGAAAACCCACCGGATCGGCGATGTCGGGAATCTCCACCGCATCCACGCCCGTGCCCTCGATCCTGAGGTGGCCATAACCCAGAAGCCTGCCCCAGAAGCTCTGCTCCACCTTTACGCCCTCGATGTTGGGCAGCGCGATTTCATAGGTCTTGAGCGAGAAGATGCCGGTCTTCTCCACGAAGCGGTGCGTGGTCACGCCGATCTCGGTGGACCATTTCTTCAATACCATGGAGATGAAGATGACAATTCCGATGACAAACACGCCGAGGAAGATGAGCGCCAGAAACGCCTTGAACATGTACCACCAGTGAAAGCGCGCCCGCATGACAAGTGTCTCGCCTTGGCCGAGCGACTTTTCGATATAGGACATGAACCCCTCCGGTGACGTCGAAGTTTATATAGGTATGCGCCAAAGATTTCGCGGGGTTGCCGCCGAATTTCCACCCTTCCCCCAAGGAGGGCGAAAGGCGCGCTCATCCTTTGCAATTATTCCGTTTCAGCTCCACCCGGCGGTTCTTGAAGCGGTTGGCGTCGGTGGTGTTGGGAACCAGCGGCTTGGTGTCGCCATAGCCCTTGGTCGTGATCCGCTTGGCGTCCACGCCATGCGAAACGAGCCACGCCTTCACCGCATCCGCGCGCGCTTGCGACAGCTTCATATTGTAGTCGGCTTTGCCGATATTGTCGGTGTGCCCGCCGATCTCGCCGCTATAGCTCTGATCGTTCTTGAACAGCGCCAGCACCTGGTTCAGCACCGGCTCGGAATCGGGCCGCAGCGTCGCCTTGTTGAAATCGAAATTCACGCCATAGACCTCCAGCGTGCAGGTCTTGGCCACCGGTCCGCCGACTTCGACGCTGAGGAGCGTATAGGAGGTGGTCGACGTCTCGTTGCCGGAACCGTGGCGATAGACGTACCACATGTCGCCCACTGGCGTTTTCTGCATGAGCGTCGCGTTGTAGATGTCCTTGGGGTCGCTCATGAGCTTGGCGCCGATCTTCTGCAGCGCGTTGATATAGTTCTTCTCGACCGTCAGCGCGGTGGGATCGCGCGTCTCGTCCGTCAACGCGTAGTTCACTTCCATGTAGCGGCCCGCCAGCGTCTTGGGCCCGCCCGGGAGATCGAGCGTGACGGAATTCAGGTCGCTGTAGGTGCAATCGGACAATTTGAAATAGTCGAACTGCTTCTTGAGCCAGGGTGGATTGGCGCAGGTCTTTCCCTGCGCGGCCATCGGCGCCGTCATCGGTTGCGCGATGACTTCCTGGTTAAACGCGGCAATGACGATGGTGGCGACGCTGTAGGAGTCGGTTTCGTCGTCATTGCCGCTGCCATGGCTGTAGACATACCAGATTTCGCCAGCGGGTGTGGTCTGCGTCAGCACGGCATTGTTCACATCATCCGGCCTGGACATCAGCTTTGCGCCGATCGCCTGCAGCGCGTGGACGACATTCATCTCCGCGGCGACCGCGGTCGGCGCATTCTTGTCATCCGCGGTCGAGAACGTGACGGTGAGGCGTTGGCCCTGGATTGTTTTGCTGCCGTTCGCCAGATCGACGTCTATGGAATCGAACGCCTTGCCCTCGCAATCGCTGGCCTTGAATCCGGCCATGTTTTTCACAAGCCATGGCGGGTTCACGCACTTCTTCGACTTCACGTCCAGCGGCCCGGTCATCGCCTGTGCCTGCATCTGCTGCTGCAGCGGCATGACGTCGAGCGTGGTCAGCGTGAAGGAGGAGGTGGACGTCTCGTTGCCGCTGCCATGCTCATAGACTTCCCATTCATCGGCTTGCGCGGTTTTTTTCTCCAGCGTGACGTTGTAGCCGCTCTTGGGATCGGTCATCGGCTTGGCGCCCGCCTTCATGGCGGCGGCGGCAAAATAATTTCGCACCTCGTCGGCAGTGTGGTCCTTCGCGCCATCCGGCAATTGGTAGGTTACGGTCGTGCGCCGGCCATAAACCTTCTTGCTGCCGTTCGAGGTGTCGACTTCGAGCTCGGCATAAGCGCGCGTCGAGCATTCGCTGATGGTGTAATTCGCAAAGCGCGGCGCCCAGGTCGGATCTTTGCATCCTGCGGCATCCGCCGCGAAAGCCTGGGAGCCCGCACAGACAGACGCCAACACAAGTCCACCGACACACGCAAAACGGAATGCCATGACCGCCCCCCAAATCGTGACCGGGGCGATGTTAGCCGAAGGCGGAGAAGCCCGGAACGGCGGGCTATTCGTTCCTGTGATCGGGCAGCAGGACTTCGCGGATGCCCTTGTGGTTGGGCTTGGAGACGACGCCTTCGGCTTCCATGCGCTCGATGACCCGGGCGGCGCGGTTGTAGCCGATTTCGAGCCGGCGCTGGATGTAGGAGATTGTCGCCTTGCGGTCGCGCGCCACGATGGCGAGGGCCTTGTCGTAGGTGTCGTCGCCCGATGAGGAGTTGCCGCCCATCATGTTGTATGGGTCGTCGATGTCCTCGTCCGGCTCCTCGGTCACCTCGTCGAGATATTCCGGCACCCCCTGGGATTTCAGGAAGCGCACGACATCCTCCACTTCGTGGTCTGTGACGAAGGGCCCGTGGATGCGGCGGATGCGGCCGCCCGTCATCATGTGCAGCATGTCGCCCTGGCCGAGCAATTGTTCCGCGCCCTGTTCGCCCAGGATGGTGCGGCTGTCGATCTTGCTCGTCACCTGGAAGGAGATGCGCGTCGGGAAGTTCGCCTTGATGGTGCCGGTGATCACGTCCACCGACGGGCGCTGCGTGGCCGCGATCAGATGGATGCCCGCCGCGCGCGCCATCTGCGCAAGCCGCTGCACCGCGCCTTCGATCTCCTTGCCGGAGATCATCATCAGATCCGCCACTTCGTCGACCACCAGCACGATGTAGGGCATCGGCTCGAGCTCGAGGATCTCATCTTCATAGATCGGCTTGCCGGTCTCGCGGTCGAAGCCGGTCTGCACCGTGCGCTTGAGCTGCTCGCCCTTGTCCTTCGCCTTGCGCACGCGGTCGTTGAACGCCTCCACGCCGCGCACGCCGAGCTTGGACATCTTGCGATAGCGCTCTTCCATCTCGCGCACCGCCCATTTGAGCGCGACGACGGCCTTCTTCGGGTCGGTGACGACCGGCGAAAGCAGATGCGGTATGCCGTCATAGACGGAGAGCTCCAGCATCTTGGGATCGATCAGGATCATGCGGCACAATTCCGGCGGCATCCGGTAGAGCAGCGACAGGATCATGGTGTTGAGGCCGACGGACTTGCCCGAGCCGGTGGTGCCCGCGATCAGCAGGTGAGGCATCTTGGCGAGGTCCGCCATCACGGGCTCTCCGCCGATGGTCTTGCCGAGCGCCAGCGTAAGCGGCGCGCGCGCCTTCTCATATTCGGGCGCGGAGAGAAGCTCGCGCAGATAAACCGTCTCGCGATGCTGGTTCGGCAATTCGATGCCGATCACGTTGCGGCCGGGAATGGTGGCGATACGCGCCGCCACGGCGGACATCGAACGCGCCACGTCGTCGGACAGCGAGATAACGCGGGACGATTTCACGCCCGCCGCCGGCTCGAATTCATACAACGTCACCACGGGGCCCGGACGCACCGCCTGGATGCGGCCGCGCACGCCGAAATCCGAAAGTACGGCTTCCAGCATGCGCGCGTTTTCTTCCAGCGCTTCGTCGGAGATATCCGAATTGTCGGTGACGCGCACGGGCTCCGCGAGCAGGCCGAGCGATGGAAGCTGGTATTCGCTGGCGACGAGATGCAGCGCCGGCTGTTTGGCGGGCTTCAGCGCCGCAGGCTTCTTCAGGTCTTCGCGCTTCACGCGCACAGAAGATTTGCGCTCGACGCCGGTATCCACTCCCGGCGTGGCGGCGACGGGCTCCGGCCGGATTTTCAGCTCGTAACCGTCGTCTTCTTCGTCCTCGTCATACTGATCGTCTTCGTCCTCATCGTGGTCGTGATCGTAGGCGCGCGGACGGCTGTCGCGCAGCTCCTGCACCGCGTCCATCGTGCGGCCATGCGCCCAAAGGAAGAAGGCAGGCACATTGGCGATGCCGCGCATCATGCGCAGGAAATGCACTCCGGTGGCGAGGAAGGCGAGCGGCAGTCCCACCAGCAAGAGCACCAGCGGCATCGTCGTTGCGAGCCACGGCGCGCCATAAGCGGACGCCGCATGATTGGAGAGGCCCGCCACTGCTAGCCCGATCAATCCGCCCGCGCCTTTGGTCGGCAGCGAGGCCGGCCCGGAGATCAGGCCGAGTCCGGCCGCCAGGAAGATGGTGCCGAGAAACCAGGCCAGCGCGCGCCACAGCGCGTAGGAGAGATGCTTGCCCGTCAGTGCGCGCACGCCCCAGAACGCAGGCGGCGCAAGGAAAGCGAGAGATGCGATGCCGAAAGTCTGCAACAGAAGGTCGGCCGCGGTTGCGCCAAAGCCGCCCAGAAGATTGCTTGGTGCAGCACTCGTCGCATTGTTGAGGCTGCCGTCGGCGGAGTTGTAGCTCGCCAGCGCCAGAAGGCCGGCGACGGCACCGAGAAACAGCGTCAGCCCCGCGCCCCGCATGAGCACGATCGAGATGGCCTGCACGAGCTTTTCCCGCGCCTCGCTCATGGCGTCCTGGAACGCCGCCTTACGCGACCGCGGCTGGTACGCGCCCATCGCCCGCCGAGCCGTGCCCATCAATCGTCCCCGCTCAGAATTTCACCCATCCTTCCGAGTGCGGCCCGAATGGTTGACAAATCGCTAACGAGCGCCACCCGGATGAAGGAAAAGCCAGGGTTTGACTGGGTTTTTCCGGGAACCGTTTCGCGGCCCATATAAGCGCCGGGCAGGACGCGAATGCCGCCCTGGCGCCAGAGTTTCCGCGTGGCGGCGACCCCATCGCCAACATCCAGCCAGAGGAAGAACCCACCTTCCGGCATGCGGAATCCGGCGCGGTTGCCGATGATCCGGCGTGCTTCCGCGAAACGCTCGGCATAGGTCGCGCGGTTGGCATCCACATGCGCCTCGTCCGACCACGCCGCAGCCGCTGCCGCCATGATCGGCATAGGCACTTGCGGGGCTGCGTAGTTCCGGAACTGGCGGAACGTCGCCATAAGCTTTTCGTCGCCCGCCACGATGCCCGAGCGCAGTCCCGGCAATGCGGAACGCTTCGACAGCGAATGGAAGGTGAGCAGCCGCGAGAAATCGCCCGTCATCGCGTGGCGCATGGTGAGCGCGCCGGTCGGTTTGGCACCGAAGTAAATGTCGGCATAGCACTCGTCCGCGAAGACGGTGAACTCGTACTGGTCGGCGAGCGCGAAGAGCTTGCGCCAATATTCTTCGCTCGCGACCGCGCCTTCGGGGTTGGACGGCGAGCACAGGAAGGCTGCCGCCGTTCGTTCGAGGGTCGCCTTGGGCAGCGCCGCGTAGTCGGGAAGGAAATTGGTTTTCGGTCCGGTTTCCACGAACACAGGCTCCGCGCCGGTCGCCAGGATCGCCGCGGCGTAGCATTGGTAGAACGGATTGGGCAGAAGGATCGCGGGCCGCGTCCCCGCCTTGCTTTGCGGAACGACGGTAAAGGGCGCGAGGAACAGTCCTTCGCGCGTGCCGTTCAGCGGCAGCACATGCTTGTCGGGATCGACGCTCATCGCCGGAAGCTCGAAGCGGCGCGCGATCCAGCCCGCCGCGGCCTCGCGCCATTCCTTGGTGCCGTTGATCGGCGGATATTCGCCGAACTCCGCTGCATGCCGGTTCAGCGCCTCGGTCACGAAAGCGGGCACACTGCCGCGCGGATCGCCCACGGAAAGATTGGTCACCGGCGCGCCGGGCCTCTCGGCGTCGAGAAGCGTGGAGAGCATGGCGAAGGAAGAAAGCGGCAATGCCGCCAGACGGCCGGGAAACATGGATACGCACCCTTTGAGATGTGCGAATCCTAACCGCGCCGCGACTTGGGCGTCCATTGCCAAAAGTGCAATGGACGCCTCGCGCCAAGTCTAGAAGTGATAGGCAACCGCCACGCGCAGCGCGCTGTTGCGCACGGAGATGCTGCGGTCGTTCCATTCGGGCGCTTCGCCCTTGTAGGTGGTGCTGCCGAAATCCTCGAACACATATTCCGCGCGAAGTGTGATGTTGTCGGCAACCGGCGTCTCCACGCCCGCGCCGAGGTTGAACCCGGACAGCGTCTTGGAGCGGCCGAAATTGAAGACGTCCGGCGTCGCCGGATGCGCGGCGTCATAGCAGAGCCCGACCAGCGACATCTTCATATCGGCGAAGGAGTAGCCGCCCGCCGCGTAGAACAGCGTGTCGCCGCTCGTCCAGCCGATGCGTGCGCGGACGCGCCCGCTCCAGTCGGTCTTCAGGTGATTGATGGTGGTGAAGGAGTCATGCGCGGATGTGAAGCAGCCATCGACCGCCGTGCAGGCAGTTACGCTCGACGTGCCGTTGCCTGACGTCACATCGCCTTCGAGGCCATAGACCATCGCTCCGTTCTGCCAGTTGAAGCCAAGCAAGCCGCCGGCTGCGAAAGATGAGCGGTCATGGCTGGTCTGCTGCAACACGTCATGCGTATCGCCGGGCAGCGCGAAATGCGAATGGCCGAAATTCACGTCCGCCAGGGCGCCGGCGTAGAAGCCGCTCCAGCCGGTGTCCGCGAAGGCCGCGGCGGACGACAGAAGAAGCGACGCCGCCGCAAGCGGCAGCAGAGTGCGAAAAGACATTTTTGAGATTTCCCCAGTTGGATATCGCCACATCCGGCCCGGCCGGATCAGGGCGCAGTGGTTACGCCCGCGCGCCATTCCGCGCCAGTTAAAACTGCAGGCGGAATTGGCCACTGCCGCGGTCGATCCTCTGCCGTCAGGGCAGGTTCTTCCGGTACTGCAGAAAGCCCGACTTCTCCGCGACACCGTCGTAGAGCTTCATCGCCGTTGCGTTCGTCTCGTGCGTCATCCAGTAGACGCGCGCCGCGCCCGCGTCTTGCGCCCGCGCATAGACGGTTTCGATCAGGGCGCGGCCCACCCCCTTGCCGCGCAAGCCCTGTTCGGTGAACAGGTCCTGCAGATAACACACCGGCGCGATCAGCGACGTGGAGCGGTGATAAAGATAGTGCACGATGCCGACGATGCGGCCGTCCAGCTCCGCGACGAGAATATGGATCGGCTCGTACGGATCGAAGGCGCGCCGCCAGAGGACCGCGGTGATCTCCCCGTTCGGTTCGCGCTCGTAAAAGCGCGTATAGCCGTCCCATAACGGCTCCCATTGCGCGAAGTCGTCCTGACGCGCCTCGCGTACGGCAATTTTTGACATGCGTTCTTCTCCCCTCTCTTTCCTAGCAGAGCCCGGGCGGAGAAGAATATGTAAGCGGCGCAGATCCGCCATGCCGCACGAATTCTTGCAGGTCCCGGCAGCCGGCGCGGCAGCTTCTCCGGCATTGCAGACTCCGCTAGGCTGCGGCGCAGCCGGGGGGCTATCGCGTGCGGCCATTCGAATATGCGCTGGGTCTTCTCACCATTCTGGTGAGCCTTGCGCTTGCGGACATTGTCCTCAGTTTTCACCGTCTCCTTCGTCACGCCCGCACCGTGCGGTGGGATGGCCGCGTTCTCGTCGCCGCTGCGCTCGTGATCCTGGAAATCGTCCGCTTGTGGTTCGCCGAGTGGAGTATCCGCGATATCGCAGTGGGACAAACTTTCCCGGTCTATCTCGCCCAATTCGTGCAGATTCTGCTGCTTGTCCTGCTTGCGGCGTCCTGTTTGCCGGATGAGGCGGAGGCGCATTGCGACCTGTATGCCTTCTATGATTCCAACCGCCGCTATTTCTGGGGCGTGTTCGCTCTCTATCAGCTTGTTTATTTTCTGCTCTGGCTGACGGTCTTCGGCAACACAAGTTCCGATTGGAACTCACTGGTGAACTGGTTCAGGGTCCTCGGCGCGCTGGTCTTGTACGTGCTGCTGAGCGTGACGCGGCGGCGTTGGCTCGATTACGCCGTTCCGGCTTTCCTCATTGCCTTCTATCTTTGGCGCTATTGGAATCAGACGCTCGCCTGAGAAAGAAAAAGGCGCGTCCCGTGAAGGACGCGCCCGAGCTCGGGAAGAAGGGCTCCTAGCCGTGCACGGTCTCCCCGTGCAGATTGATATCGAGGCCCTCGATCTCCACTTCGCGTGGCACGCGCAGGCCGATGACGAGATCGATGACCTTCAGGATGATGAAGGTGCCGATGGCGCAATAGATGAAGGTGCCCGCCACGTCGTAGAACTGGATCAGCATCTGATGGCCGTTGCCGTCGAAGATCCATCCCTTGCCGAGCGAATTGATGGAGTTCTTGGCCAGGGCGCCGGTCAGCATCGCGCCCAACGCGCCACCCACGCCATGCACGCCCCAGGCATCGAGCGCGTCGTCGTAACCGATCCACTTCTTCACCCACACCGCGGAGAAGTAGCAGACCACGCCGGCCGCCAAGCCGATGATGAGCGCGCCTTGCGCATCCACGAAGCCCGAAGCCGGGGTGATGGCGACAAGGCCCGCCACCGCGCCGGAGATCATGCCCAGCACGGATGGCTTCTTGCCGACGATCCATTCCACGCCCATCCAGCCCAGTGCGGCCGCAGCCGTTGCGATCTGCGTCGCCGCAGCCGCCATGCCCGCGTTCACATTGGCGGTGACGGCGGAACCTGCGTTGAATCCGAACCAGCCGACCCAAAGAAGCGATGCACCGATCACGGAGAGCACGAGATTGTGTGGCGCCATGTCCGTCGAGCCGAGTCCCACGCGCTTGCCGAGCACAAGGCAGGTGATGAGCGCCGCCGTGCCCGCGTTCAGATGCACGACGGTTCCGCCCGCATAGTCGAGCGCGCCCAGCGATCCCAGCCAGCCGCCGCCCCACACCCAATGCGCGATCGGGCAATAGACGAAGAGCAGCCACAGCGACATGAACCACATGAAGGCCGAGAACTTCATGCGGTCGGCCAGGGCGCCGGCGATCAGCGCGGGCGTGATGATGGCGAACGTCATCTGGAAGAACATGTAGACGGATTCCGGAATCGTCGCCGCCAATGGATTGACCGAGTTGAGGCCCATCCCGCCCAGGAGGAACTGGTTGAAGCTGCCGATGAAATGGTTGGTGGTGGAGTTGGCGTTGGTGGTGAACGCGATGGAATAGCCGATCACCATCCACAACACGGTGATGATGCAGGTGGCGCCGAAGCTCTGCGCCAGCGTGGCCAGCACGTTCTTCTTGCGCACCATGCCGCCATAGAACAGCGCCAGGCCGGGAATGGTCATCATCAGCACCAGCGCGCTGGAGGTGAGCATCCACGCGGTGTCGCCCGAATCGATCTTGGGTGCCGCCGCGAATGCGGGAGTGGCAAGTAAGGTTGTGCAAGCCGCAACCAGCGCTGCTGCTACTTTCCACCGTCCCTTAAGGGGAGGGCGGTTGGTTGCGCTCATTCCATACGTCTTCATTCTCTTCCCCTTCGATTGGATTATTGAGATCGCTCAGAGCGCGTCGCCGTCGGTTTCGCCGGTGCGGATGCGCAGCACCGCTTCCAGCGGCGTGACGAAGATCTTTCCGTCGCCGATCTGGCCGGTCTTCGCCTTGGACTGGATCGCCTCGATCACCGCGTCGGCCATCTCCGATTTCACGGCGATCTCGATCTTGATCTTGGGGAGGAAGCTCACGGCATATTCCGCGCCGCGATAGATTTCGGTGTGGCCCTTCTGCCGGCCATAGCCTTTGACTTCGGTCACGGTCATGCCCTGCACCCCGGTGGCAGTGAGCGCCTCGCGCACGTCGTCCAGGCGGAAGGGTTTGATGATGGCGGTAATGAGTTTCATCGCTTGCCCCGGTTTCATCTGGAAGGCTGCTTCTCAAGAAGCGTGCCGCGGCGCAGCAAAGCCAAGCGCTTGATTCCGCTTGGGGATTATTCGGCTCCCCCGGCGAAACTGCTCAAACAATAGGCAACGAGCCGGCGGTGCATAAATTTCGGTCCGCCGGCTGAAGAAAAATCGACATTCAATTCGCCGTGGCTAGATTGGGCCCCATGAACAATGAGACGGACGTTGTCATCAGCGGCGGCGGCATGGTCGGCGTCACCCTGGCGCTGGCGTTGGCGCAAGGCGGTTTGAAAGTCGCAGTATGCGATCCGGTGCCGCCCAAGGCGCTGCTCGACGCCGCTTTCGACGGCCGGGTTTCGGCGCTCTCCTATTCCAGCCAGCGCATGTTCGAAGCGCTGGGCGTATGGCCGAGGCTGGAAAAGGACGCCCAGCCGATCCGCGATATTCTGGTGACGGACGCCCCGTTGGGCGGCGCGCCGTCGCCATTCTCGCTGCATTTTGATTCCAGCGAAATCGGCCGGCCGATGGGCGCCATCGCCGAGAACCGTCACATCCGCCGCGCGCTGTTCGAAGCGCTGGCCGCGCAAAAGAACATCGCCCTCGTCGCCCCCGCCGCGATGACGGGCCTGGAAGAAGAGGGCAGCCGGATCGTCGCGTCGCTATCCAATGGCGAGAAAATTTCCGCGCAGCTCGCAGTGGCCGCCGACGGACGCGAGTCGCCGATGCGCGAAGAGATGGGGCTCTCCGTGATCGGCTGGTCCTATTCGCAGTGGGGCATCGTCGCCACCGTCGAGCACGAGAAGCCGCACAACGGCGTCGCCTACGAACATTTTCTACCGTCCGGCCCGTTCGCGATTTTGCCGATGACGGGAAACCGCTCTTCGCTGGTGTGGACGGAGAAGGACACGCTGGCGCCTGCCATGATGAAATTGCCGGAAGATGCTTTCAACGCCGAAATCGCCAAGCGTTTCGGCGATCATCTTGGCGCCACGAAGGCGGCAGGCCCGCGCTGGTCCTATCCGCTCAAATTCCATCTGGCGCGCGGCTTCGTGAAGCCGCGTTTCGCGCTCTGCGGCGACAGCGCCCACGGCATCCACCCGATCGCCGGGCAAGGGTTGAACCTCGGCTTGAAGGACGCCGCGGCGCTGGCGGAGACTTTGCTGGACACCGCCCGCCTCGGCCTCGATATCGGCACGCTCGATGTGCTGAAGCGTTATGAGCGCTGGCGCCGCTTCGATTCCTTCACACTCGCCGCGGCGACCGACGGACTGAACCGGCTGTTCTCCAACGACATCGCGCCGTTGCGTTTCGCCCGTGATCTGGGCCTCGGGATTGTTGACGGCATTCCGCCCCTGCGCCGCTTCTTCATGCGCCACGCCGGCGGCGACATCGGCAAGTTGCCGCGATTGCTGAAAGGCGAAGCGGCCTAGTTGAGCCTGTCCTTGCCGCGGTGGGCAAGCGCGGCGGGCAGTTCGCGATAGAAACCGCGCGCGATGTCGCAGATCTTCTGGGCGCGCGCCTTCTCGGCTTCCCATCGCGTCGCATAACGCTCGCCTTCGAACACGTAACGGGTGACCGACGTCGCGGTGCGCGGATCCATCTCCACGATCTCCGAAACATCCTCGACCTGTTCTTCGGCGGTGCCGAGCGTGTGGCGGAAATGCGCGAGCTGGTCGTTGCGGTCGATATGCTCCTGCCGGATGCGCGCGACGTTGTCAGCGTCGAATTTCCGCAACCTCGCGAAAATGCGCGGCCAAAGGCGTACGATGACGATCGCAGCCAGAAGCACGACGGCGGTGAGGACCAGGCGGCTCATGGCCCCATTATATAGGCGTCAACCGGCGGCGTGCACGCCATGGCCCCGCCGCAGATATTCCTCGCTGCGCATCTCCACAAGGCGCGAGGCGGTGCGCCGGAACGCCTCCGCGCCATCGCCGGACGGGTAGAGCCGGTCCGGGGGCGCGGCCGCCGAGCAGATGAGTTTCACGCCTTCGTCGTAAAGGGTGTCGATCAGAAGCGTGAACCGCCGCGCTTCGTTGCGCATTGTTTCGTTGATGACCGGAATGTCGTCGATCAGCACCGTGTGAAAGTGCCCCGCGATCTCCAGATAGTCCGCCGCCGCCAGCGCGCGCACACAGAGATCGTCGAAGGTGAAGCGCGCCACATGCCTTGCCGCCTGCGGCACCACCAGCGTGCGGCCCAGCACCGTGAGCATCCGGGGCTGACCGCGCTCGGTGTCGGTAAGGCGTTGCCAGGCCGCATCCATCTTGGCATCGGCTTCGGGGCCGAGCGGCGTGATGTAGATGTCCAGCCCGCTCATACGCTGCATCCGATAGTCATGGTTGCCATTGAGCTCGATGACGTCGAGCTTTTCATCGATGAGCGCAATGAACGGCAGGAAGAGCTGGCGATTGAGCCCGCCTTCATAAAGCCGGTCCGGCTCGATATTGGATGTCGCCACGATCACCACGCCGCGCTCGAACAGCTGCTGGAACAGCCTGCCCAGGATCATGGCGTCGGCGACGTCGCTGACCTGGAACTCGTCGAAGCAGAGCAAAGTCGCCCTGTCGGCGATGGCCTTGGCGACCGGTGGAATGGGATCGGGATGTTCACCGCGTTCACGCTCCGCGTGGATGCGCGCATGGACATCGACCATGAAGGCGTTGAAGTGAACGCGGGATTTGTTGCGTACGGCGGCGGATTCAAAGAACAGGTCCATCAGCATGGATTTGCCGCGGCCGACATCGCCCCAGATGTAGAGTCCGCGCGGCGCCTGTCTCTGTCCGAAGAAGAGGCTGCGCCCCGCCCTATAGGACCTGAGCGCGGTCGCGAGTTGCTGGAGCCGCTTTGCCGCGGCTTCCTGCGCCGCATCCGGTCTGATCTCCCCGGAAGCGACAGCCGCGCGATAGCGTTCGATAAGCGTTTCGGCCATCAGAGCTTTCGCGGCAGGATCGCCCAATAATCGAAGTCGAGGATGACGTTCTCGGGATAATTTCCGTCCGCGTCTTTGTCGGGGAAATCCGAGCAGGGCAGGTTCTTCGTCGCGACAAGGCGCAGCCGCAGCGCGCCGCAATCCTTCCGGTCGGGCATTTCCGCCTTGTCGAGCACTTCGCTCCAGGCAAACACCGTGTCGCCGGCAAACAGGGGATTCACATGCCGTCCGCCATTGATAGCGGCGATGGACATCGCATTGGCGAGCCCGTTGAACGACAAGGCGCGCGCCAGGCTGATGACATGTCCGCCATAGATCAGCCGGCGGCCGAAACGGCCTTTGCCTTCGCTGAACTGGTTGAAGTGAACCTTGGCGGTGTTCTGGTAGAGCCGCGTCGCCAGCATGTGTTCGGATTCCTCCACCGTCATGCCGTCGACGTGATCGATCTTCTCGCCCTTGGCGTAGTCGCCCCACAGATGCGGGCTGCCGGACGCCGCCGTATCGAAAGCGCGGAAATCCGCGAGCGGCGCGGCAAGGGAGCCGGGCGGGACGAATGCGGCCGTTTTCGGCACCGAAGCCTCGGCCACAACCGCGCTCGCGTCGCGCTTGCGCACCATCACCCAGCGGACAAAGCTGAGGACCTTGTCGCCATGCTCGTTGAAACCGTCGGTGCGGACATAGACGACGCCGGTTTGCCGGTTGGAATTCTCCTTGAGGCCGATGACTTCGGAGACGGCGGAGAGCGTCGTTCCCGGATAAACCGGCTTGAGGAATCGTCCCTCCGCGTATCCCAGATTGGCGACGGCGTTGAGCGATATGTCCGGAACGCTTTTGCCGAAGACGACGTGGAAGACGAGCAAATCGTCGATCGGCGCGCCAGGCAAACCGAGCTTGCCGGCGAAGTCATCCGCCGATTGCAGCGCGAAACGCGGGCCGTAAAGCGCGGTGTAAAGCGCCACATCGCCTTCCGTCAGCGTGCGCGGCGTGGCATGGACGAGCTTCTGCCCGATCCGGAAATCTTCGAAGAAATTGCCGGGATTGGTCTTGCCGCTCATAGGTCCTGCTGGGCTGCGATGGCGTCGGCCATGGCGACGGTCTGCCGCGCGATCTCCGCGTGCAGAAGCTCCACCATGCGGCCATCCAGTGAAATCGCGCCCTTGCCCTTGTTCTCCGGCAGGTCGAACGCCGCGATGATGCGCTGCGCGGCGTCCACTTCGGCTTTCGAAGGCGCGAACACTTCGTTGCAGGGTTCGATCTGCGAGGGATGGATCAGCGTCTTGCCGTCGAATCCATAGGCGCGCGCCTGCTTGCAGGAATCGAGAAAGCCGGCCGCGTTCTGGATGTCGTTGTAGACGCCGTCGATGACCAAATGCCCATAGGCGCGCGCGGCGGCAACGGAAATTCCGAGCGCGGCGGAGAGATTTGCGCGATCCGGCGTATGCACCCCGCGGAATTCCTTGATGAGATCGTTGGTGCCCATCACGAAGCAGCGCAAACGCCCGCCGGCGCTCGCAATCTGGCCAGCATTGAGAATCGCGAGCGGCGTTTCCATCATCGCCCAGATCGCGGTCCTGCGTTCGGTGGCGTGGCCGGCGAAACGCTCCTCGATCGCCTGAAGGTCGGCTGCTGAGGAAACCTTCGGCACCAGGATCGCGTCCGGCTGCGCGGCGATGGCTGCGGTGAGGTCGTCTTCGCCCCATTGCGTCCACAACCCGTTCACGCGGATGACGAGCTCGCGCTTGCCGAAGCCTCCGGCCTTTACCGCCTCGCACACCTGCTTGCGCGCCAGTTCCTTGGACTCCGGCGCAACCGCGTCTTCCAGATCGAGGATCAATGCGTCGGCTGGAAGCGTCTTGGCTTTCTCGATGGCGCGGGCGTTCGAACCCGGCATGTAGAGCACCGACCGGCGCGGGCGGATGGCGGTCATGGAAAACCCCGAAGAACCTGCCAGACACCTAGCAATTGGAGACTATTTGCGGAAGCCCTTGGCATATTCCGCCACGTCGGGCTGGCCGAGGAAACGCTCGCTCCAGCGCTTCATCACCTTGGCCATGCGCTCGGGTGCGACACCAAGCTGCGCCTGCGCCACGCCGCCATTGACGCTCTCGTGATACTCCGCGATCAGCCCGTCCTTCAGGACAAAGCGGCTGATGCCGTCGATCACCACCTTGCGGCCCTTGAACTCCGGGATGGTGGAGACGAATCGCGACAGCGAGCGGGCATAGCCGATGTCGCCGTTCACCACCGGATCGAAGAAGCGCCAGTCGTAGTCGTCGGCATCGCGGTGAAAGAGGTTCTCCAGCATGTCCGCGATCGAGGCGCGGCCCTTATGCGGGCCGTAGATATAGTCGAAATAGGTGCCGTCTTCGGTGAAGCAGGCGGCCAGCGCCTTTCCGTTGCCCGCCGTGGCTGCGGCGCCGAATCGCGCGACCAGCGCTGCGAAGTCGTCTTGTGTCACGCCGCTTTCTTCAAAAGCTTGCGGTTCATCAGAACTTCGGCGATCTGCACCGCGTTGGTGGCCGCGCCTTTGCGCAGATTGTCGGAGACGACCCACAAATCGAGGCCGTTGTCGACCGTCGGATCCTTGCGGATGCGCGAGACATAGACGGCGTCTTCACCGGCGGCTTCGACCGGCGTGACGTAACCGCCGTCCTCGCGCTTGTCGACGACGAGGATGCCCGGCGACTCGCGCAGAATCTCGCGGGCGCGCGCGGCCGTGATCGGCTTCTCGAATTCGATGTTCACCGCTTCGGAATGGCCGATGAACACCGGCACCCGCACCACCGTGCAGGTCAGCCGGATGTCGGGATCGAGAATCTTCTGCGTCTCCGCCATCATTTTGAATTCTTCGGTGGTGTAGCCGCTGTCCAGATACGTGCCGCCCTGCGGGATCACGTTGAAGGCGATCCGCTTGGGATAGATCCTGGGCTCGATCGGATCGGTCACGAACACCGCGCGCGTCTGCGTGAACAGTTCGTCCATCGCCTCCTTGCCGGTGCCGGAAACGGATTGATAGGTCGAGACCACCACGCGCTTGATCGTAGCGGCATCGTGCAGCGGCTTCAGGGCCACCACGAGCTGGATGGTGGAGCAGTTCGGATTGGCGATGATGCCTTTCTTCACGTCCTTCAGCGCGTCCGCGTTCACTTCCGGCACAACCAGCGGCACGTCGCGGTCCATGCGCCACGCCGACGAATTGTCGATCACAAGCGCGCCCTGCGCCGCGATCTTGGGCGACCATTCCTTGGAGACGCTGCCGCCCGCGCTCATCAGAACGATGTCGGTGCCCTTGAAGTCGTAATAATCGAGCGCCTTCACCTTCAGTGTCTTGTCGCCGAAGGAAACATCCTTGCCGACGGAGCGCGTCGAGGCGAGCGCCACCACTTCGGAAACGGGAAACTGGCGTTCGGAGAGGACGTTCAACATCTCCCGTCCGACATTGCCGGTCGCGCCGACCACGGCGACCTTGTACGGCATGGCATTCTTCCTTTGTGAAGCCGCGATTTCGCGGTTGCGAAAGAACATTTACGCCATGGCGGCGCAGGGGAAAAGAGCCCGAAGCGCTAATCGCCCGAAGGTGTCCAGTGCAGCGTCAGCATGGCCCCGTGACGGCTGACGGAACCGCTGATCTCGCCGCCCATCAGCGTCAATCCGTCCACCCGGTAATGAACATGGCGACGGCCGTTGATTGTCTCGCTCTCGGCGTGGATCGGACCGAACGAGATGCCGTATGCGGCGGAAGCTTCGGGCTCTTCTGCCGTATGCAGACTGAAGATGAGCATCCTGGCGTCCCGCGGCGCGGGCGGGCCGTAGATGACTTCGGGTATGTGAAGACGAGGTTCGTCTCGCTGCACAAGGCCGGCGTCGAAGCCATCGAGCCGATGTGCCGGGCCGGCAAGCGCGACGGCCGGCAAAGCCAACAGGATGAGAGCGACCGCCAGACTGCGCACAGCCAACCTCCAGAGCAAATCTAATGCCGGCGCCCTGCGTGGCGTTGCGTCAGGTCAAAATCGTGGCCAATGCCCGCTTAACGGACTGCGACAATTGCGAGCTTTGCGAGGCGCGCAATCTCTTCCGCGCTAACCGCCAGAACCTGCGAGAGGATTTCGCGCGTGTGTTCTCCCAGCAGGGGCGGTGCATGGCGATATTCCGGCGGGGTTTTCTCCAGCCGCAGGGGGCTCGCCACCAGTTTGAGCTCGCCCGCCTCTCTATGCGTCATCGAGATCGTCAGCGCGCGCGAGACCGCTTGCGGGTCGGCGAACACCTGATCCACGCGGTTGATCGGGCCGCACGGCACATTGGCTTCCTCGAGTGCGGCGATCCATTGCGCCGTGCTGCGCGCGGCCAGAACCGGCTTGAGCAGCGCGATCACGTCGTCGCGATTGTCGACACGGCCGGCGTTTGTCGCGTAGCGGGCGTCTTTGGCCAGATGGGTCAAGCCCGCCGCTGTGCAGAAGCGCCGGAACTGGCCGTCATTGGCGATGGCAAGAATGAGATGGCCGTCCGCGGTTTCGAACACCTGATAAGGCACGATGTTGGGATGGGCATTGCCAAGACGCTGCGGAACCATGCCGCCGGAAAGATAATTCATCGCCTGATTGGCGAGCGCCGCGGCCTGGCAATCGAACAACGCCATGTCGATGGCCTGGCCTTCGCCCGTGCGCGCCTGATGGATGAGCGCGGCCTGGATCGCGTTGGCGGTGTAAAGGCCGGTCACCAGATCGGAAATCGCCACGCCCACTTTCATGGGCTCGGCGCCGGGCGATCCGTCCGGCTGGCCGGTGATGCTCATCAGCCCGCCCATGCCCTGGATGAGATAATCGTAACCGGCTTTGTCCTTATATGGCCCGGTATGGCCGAAGCCCGTGAGCGAGCAATAGACAAGACCCGGATTCTCGGCGCGCAGCGTTTCGCAATCGAGCCCGTATTTGACCAATGTCCCGGTCTTGAAATTCTCGACGACGACATGTGCGCGCCGCGCGAGTTTGCGCACCAAGGCGGCGCCTTCCGGTTTTGCGAAATCGATAGCGACGGATTTCTTGTTGCGGTTGGCGGTGAGGAAATAGGTCGCGTCGCCGCGCTCTCCCATTTTGTCCTTCAGGAAGGGCGGCCCGAAGGAGCGCGTCTCGTCGCCTTCGCCGGGCTTCTCGATCTTGATGATCTCCGCGCCGAGATCGCCCAGGATTTGCGTCGCGAACGGCGCCGCCAGCACGCGGCTCAAGTCCAACACGCGAATATGCGAAAGCGCGCCCATATGCCCTCCGGTCCGGCGAAGACCTAATCAGCCGTCCGCGGCGCAGGCAAACGAAAAGGGCGAGCCCTGCGGCTCGCCCTTCGCGTTCACACAGATCAGATCAGCCGCCCAGGTCGATGACGGCGCGGCGGTTCTGCGGCTCGCGCACGCCGGGGCCGGTGGGCACCAGCGGATCGTGGAAGCTCTTGCCGACCGTGGTGATCTCGCCGGCACTCATGCCATCGGCCACCATCTGGTTTTTCACCGATGTCGCGCGCCGTTCCGACAGCGCCTGGTTATAGCTGTCCGAGCCGACGGTATCGGTGTGGCCAGTAACGACGATGCGCACCGCCCCGGTCTGCTGCGCGGTCTTCACCGCCTCGCCAACCACGCTGACCGCTTCCGGCGTGAGATTGGATTTGTTGAAGTCGAAGAAGACGATGAAGGTCTTCACCGGTGCGGGTGGCGGCGGTGGCGGCGGAGGCGCGGGCGGCGGCGGCGGTTGATAAGCCACCTGCTCGCGCTCGGCGCCCGGATACCAGCGCAAGCCCGCCATCACGACATGCTCGGTGAGGTCATGTGCCTCCAGCGGCCGCGCGATGTTGTCGTTCGAACCGTTGCGCAGATCGCGATAGTGATAGTCCACGAACAGGTCGATGTTCGGCGTGGCTTCATAGGTGAGCCCGCCGATCGCCTGCCACATGAAACGGGCGCCCGAGCGCGTGCTGAAATGCCCGGCGCCGAACGGATTGTCGAACTTGATCCGGGAATTGCCCGCGCCGATGCCGCCGCCGATGGAAAGGCGCACGCGCGGCAGAACGTGGACATCGTAGAGCGCATTGACCATCGCGGAGCCGATCTCCGCGTGGCCGCTGGATGGAAACGTCGCGCCGCCCGAGGTGAAGTCGCCGGTGCTGTGGCGATCCCAGGCTGTTTCGAATTCCAGACGGAAGGGCGCATCGAACTTGTATCCGAAGGTGGCGCCGACGATCGCGGAGTCCTTCGCAGTCAGCTTTCCGTCGATTCCGCTTCCGACAAGCTTGGGGTCTTTGAGATGATCCCATCCGGCGCCGAGGCCGAGATACCAACCATCCGCGGCAAGCGCAGGCGAAACGAAGAGTGCCGCCACGCCGGCGAGAAAAATCGTACGCAACTTCATGAAGTACCTCCTCATACGCGGGGAGGCTTGCCCCCCGGGCCGCATCCCGAACGCGGCCGCGGCGACTTGCTAACGGCTTGATGCCGCGAAGGTTTCAGTGTTGCGCGGAGTTCAGGAACGGGCGGGGCGGAACCGCGCGGCTTTTTTCATGTCCGGAGCATGAAAAGCGCATCGCTGCGCCGGTCAGATTTCGGTGCGGACGTCCCAAAGTTCCGGGTAGAAGCGCAACGACAGCGCTTTCTGCAAATAGGACACACCGGAAGTTCCACCGGTGCCGGGCTTCGCGCCGATGATGCGTTCGACGGTCTTCATGTGACTGAAACGCCAAAGATGAAAGCGGTATTCCAGATCCACGAGCTTTTCGGCGAGCTCGTAGAGATCCCAATGCTTCTCGACATCGCGGTAGACCAGACGCCAGGCTTCGGTGACGCGCGGGTCGGCGACGTAGCTTCGTGAAAAATCGCGCTTCAGCTTGTCCTCGGGAATCGGAAATCCGCGCCGCGCCAGCAACGCGAGCGATTCGTCGTAGATGCTGGGCTCCTCGAGCGCGGCCCGCACCAGCGCATCGACCGCGGGCCGCGACTCGAACACGCGCGCCATTTCACGGTTCTTGTTGCCGAGCCGGAATTCCAGCATGCGATATTGATAAGACTGGAAGCCGGACGACTTGCCGAGCGCGGCGCGAAAATTGGCGTAATCGAACGGCGTCATCGTCGAAAGGATTTCCCACGACTGAATCAGGTTCACCTGCACGCGCGCGACGCGGGCCATCATCTTGAACGCGAGGCCGAGATCGCCTTCGCGGATCTGCACGATCGCCGCGCCGATCTCGTGCAGGCAAAGCTTGATCCAGAGTTCGGACGCCTGGTGGATGACGATGAACAGCGTTTCGTCGTGATGTTCGGTGAGTGGCCCCTGCGCCGACAGCAACAGGTCGAGCTTCAGATAGTCCGCGTAGGACATGTCCTTGCGGAAGTCCCAGTGAACGTTCTCGCCCGCGAGATCGACGGCCGGGTTGTGGGAACCGGGGTCTTTGGGCTTTGTCATGAGATCCTTGCGCGGAACTTAACGATATCGCGCCGGAATGAGTCGCGAGCCATGATTCAAGATGCTATTGTCCGCGCCGCAGCGAGACAATGTGGGTGTGCGAATGGGTGTCATGGTGAAAGCGGGCGCGCTCTCGCTTGCGGGAATCCTGGCGGCCGGCTCGGCGCTGGCAGCGCCCTCGAGCAAATGCGCCAAGGCCGACGAAGTGACGGCCATTCAGGTCGCGGCCGTCCAGCAGGAGCTTATGGTCGCAGCCCTGACCTGCGACCAGGTCACCAATTTCAACGCCTTCCAGACCGGCTTCGGCCCGGAGTTGCGCAACTCTGACGCGACCCTGCACAAGATGTTCAAGCGGATCTTCGGCAACCGCCAGGGCGAGGACGAGTTTCACGCCTTCAAGACCCGGCTGGCCAACGATTCGTCCATCCGGTCCATCCATGACAACCAGGCCTACTGCCATGAAGCGGCCGCCGTCTTTTCGTCGGCCCTGGCGCCGGCCAAGCCGACCCTGGCGGCCTTCGTGTCGGGGGTGACGATCCAGGAACAAAGCCCGGTGAACAGCTGCGATATCCGCGTGGCATCTTCCCTCCCGGGTCTGGCCGCCGCCGGCAGCACGGCGTTCATCCTTCCCAAGCCCAAGCCGGATTTCGACGGCGCTGCGACGTCCACCGCGGCCGTGAAATAAGACAAGGCCGATCAGCCGCCAAAAAAAACGCCACGGCGCCGGACGCCGTGGCGTTT
>JBQCFD010000310.1:0-6232 GCA_051959625.1 Rhizomicrobium sp. | reverse complement strand
CCGGTGATCTTCACTTTCGTGAAGTGCTGGCGGTGGCCGCGCTTGCGATGGGTGTTCTTGCGGCGCTTCTTCTTGAACGCCACGACCTTCTCGCCCTTGCCCTGCTCGACGACTTCCGCAGTGACGGAGGCGCCCGAGATCAGCGGCGCGCCGTGCTTGGGCTTGTCGCCGCCCAGCATCAAGACTTCGCCGAAAGTGATCTTGGCGCCCGCATCGCCATCGAGACGCTCGATGAAGATCACGTCGTCTTTGGCGACCTTATACTGCTTTCCGCCGGTGCGGATGACCGCGAACATGGTTTAAGTCCTTGAAATCATTGGTATCCGCGTGAGCGTATGCCCGGCGGAAGCCGCGCAATATACTGAGCATCGCCCTCAAATCAAGCCATTATCCCGCCCGTCTCGATTCCGGCGGCAGGGTGAGGGAACAGGGCCACCCCGCAGCCGTTCAACGAGGGAATGCGGCCCGCGGGCTGGTATCGTCGAGCCAGGAAGCGCGCGTCAAATCCGCGCCACAACGACAGGATAAATCGTGAGCAATCCCGGTAACGATTATATGGAAGACTCCGACAACGGACTCGCCGAAAGGATTGCACGCTTGCAAGACGAAGCCGACATGATCGCGGGCGATCTGCCCAACATTCCCGACGAACTGAAGAACCGGATGCAATCGCTCCAGGATCAGATCGCGGAACTCTACGCACAGGTTTCCGAAGAAGCCGCCTACTCCGTCGATGCAGTGGAAGAGGCCATCGTCGCACGCCCCTGGACGAGCGCGCTTATCGCCTTCGGTCTGGGCGCGCTGGTAGCAACGCTTCTGCGCCCGTCGCCGCGGCGCGGCTATTGGTAGAGCAGAGGGTTTTCATGGCCACCGCAACGCGTCGCAAAACCGTTCGTACCGCCGCCCGCCGGCGCCCGGTTCGCCGCGCTCCGCGGCGCGTGCCGGAACAGAACGGCCCGGATTCAAGCGCCATCGTCACCTGGGCTGCGTTTGCGTTCGTCGGTCTTGTGATCGCCGCCGGCGTTGCCGCCATCCTCGCCGACGATATCCCGTATGAAGACCGGCGCTTGCGCGCGGTGCGCACGCGACTTCGCGATCGCGCGCTGGAAGCGTCCGCCGATGCGATCGAATCGCTGCGGCATCAGTTCATGGATCTGCAGAGCGACGTGCAGAAGCGGATCGCGCACATCCGCTGACGGGTCAGTGCCGCTTGAAGTATTGAACCTGCTTTTCGTGCTTTTCCGCCGCGGCGCGCGTTTTGAACGTGCCGAGATTGCGGCGCTTTCCGGTCTTGGGATTCTTCTTGCGGGAATACAGGCGATAGCCGCCCGATGCGAGTTTGCGGATCATCGTTTTTCTCCGAAAGTCTCTGACAAAACCTTCGAGAACGCTCCGGGTTTCAATCCGTCATGACGCGCGGCGCATAGCGGTGGAGCATGGTGCCGTGCTCGGATAGCCAGCGCTGGGCCCGCTTCACGTCCGTTCCCAGGAGCTCGACCAGTTTCCAGAAACGCGCACTGTGGTTCATCTCCTTCATATGCGCCACTTCGTGCGCGACCACGTAGTCCAGCACGAAATCCGGCGCGAGGATCAGACGCCACGAAAAGGACAGCGAACGCTGCGCCGAACAGGAGCCCCAGCGGCTCGCCGTGTCGCGCACCGTGATGCGCCGCGGCTTGATACCGAGCTTCTCGGCGTAGAAGGCGGTGCGCGCGTCCAGCGTGCGGCGCGCTTCGCGCTTGAGGAAATCGAGGATGCGGCGCTGCGCATGTTCGGGCTTGCCGCTCACCAGAATGACGGGCTCGCCGTCTTCTTCGTCCGTCCAGACCGGCGCGCGCCCGCGCTCGCCTTCCACGATCAGATGAAGCTCTCCGCGCAAGGGTACCCGTTCGCCGAGCCCCAGCGGCACCGGCTTGGGCACGCGCGCCAGCCGCCTTCTGATCCAATCCGACTCCGATCGTGCAAAGTCGAGCGCCCCTTCGAGGGCGCGGCGCGAGGGCGCCACCACCGTCACCTCGCCGGTCGAGGGATGCACCTTGACGATCAATCGGCGCGCACGTGGATTGAGCCGCATGGTAACCGGCACGGCATCGCCATCGATGCGCAGCAATTCCCGCCCTGCCAATTGACGCCTCGCTTTTTTGCGTGACTGCCCCAACCAACGCATGGGCTTTCCTTTGCCTCACTGTTGCGCTTTGCTTCCAACACGAGAAAGGGCGCATCGACGATGACGAGTCATCCCCGCTTCCACCTGGCGTTTCCGGTTCGCGATCTTGCCGAAGCGCGCGCGTTCTACGGAGAGCTGCTTGGTTGCCGCGAAGGCCGGTCTTCTGACGAATGGGTCGACTTCGACTTCTTCGGTCACCAGATCGTCGCGCATTTAAGCCCGGATGAGGTCGGACACAAAGCACATAATGTTGTTGACGGCGAGGATGTGCCTGTGCGCCATTTTGGAATCATCCTCAATATGAACGAATGGAAAAAGCTTGCGGACAAACTCTCCGCAAAGCGTGTCGATTTCATCATCGAACCGGGAATTCGTTTTGAAGGACTGCCCGGCGAACAGGCAACATTCTTCTTCAAAGACCCCAGCGGCAACGCGTTGGAATTCAAAGCCTTCGCCGATGAGAACATGATCTTCGCCAAATGATGAAATCATCGCAGATTGCACTTGCGCTCGGCGCCGTATCTGCCGCGCTCATCCTGGGCGCGCTCGGTTTTCAATATCTCGGCGGTTATCCGCCGTGCGAGATGTGCATGTGGCAGCGATATCCCCATTTTGTCACAATCGCCGTCGGTCTCGGCGGCGGTGCGCTATTGGCCGCAGGCCTTTTGCCGCAGAGCCTGGCGAAGCCGGTCGCCCTCGTTGCAGCACTGGCGATCGCCATCACGGGCGCGATCGGCGTCTATCATGCGGGTGTGGAATGGAATTTGTGGAAAGGCCCCAGCGCCTGCACGGGCTCGGCCTTTCAACTGAGTGGGACACTCAATCTCAACGCTCACGTCGTCAGTTGCGATCATGCGGCGTGGCGGCTCTTCGGCATTTCCATGGCGGGTTATAATGCCATCATTTCGCTGGCAGCGGCGGCTTTCGCTTTCGCGCTGCTGGCACGGACGGAGAAGTAAGCGTGCGCCGGAAACGTCCCGCCATGCCCGGTCGATCCACCGATGTGGAGTCCATGATCCGCGTCGATCATGCCGGTGAGTATGGCGCGGTGCGCATCTATGAAGGCCAGCTTGCGGTTTTCGGGAAAAGCAATTCCCAGACGGTGAAAGCCATCCGCAAGATGGCCGAGCAGGAACAGGAACATCTTGCCGCGTTCGACAAGCTCGTGAACGCGCGCCGCGTGCGGCCTACCGCGCTCGAACCGGTTTGGCGCGTGGCGGGCTTCGCGCTCGGCGCGGCCACGGCGCTCATGGGCGAAAAGGCCGCCATGGCCTGCACCGCCGCCGTCGAGGACGTGATCGACGAGCACTATGCGCAGCAGATCGAGAAGCTGGACGGCGATCCCGCGCTCAAGGACAGCATCGAAAAATTCCGGGCCGACGAGGTCGCGCACAAAAACGAGGCGCTGGAGCGCGGCGCGGAGGAGGCGCCCGGCTACAAGCTTTTGAGCGAAACGATCAAGGCGGGTTGCCGCCTGGCGATCAAGCTTTCCGAACGGATATGAGCGACGACGACGCGCTGGAGGATCTGCGTCATCGCCGGCTCATGCTCGCCGCCAATCCGCGCCGCGCGACCTTGGACGACGCGCGTATCATCGCGCGGCTCTTCGCGGCCGCCTTTGCCACCGACCCGGTGATGGACTGGATCGCGCGGCCCGGACCGAAGCGGCCGGAGGGCCTGGAACGCTTCTTCTATTGGCTGTTGCAGGTGCGCGCGATTCCCTATGGCCATGTCTGGATGGCACAGGACGCCAGCGCGGCAGCGGCCTGGCTTCCGCCGGGAACACCGGCAAGCCCCGGCGGTTTTTTCGATCAGCTCCGTTTGATCCCGATGTTTGTGCGGCTTTGCGGCTTTCCGCGGTTATCCCGCGGTTCGGCGATGGGGGATGCGATGGAGAAGAACCACCCGCACGAGCCGCACTTTTACCTCGCATTCATCGCGACGGCGCCGCGTTTTCAGGGCATGGGCCTTGGCAATGCTTTGCTGGAAGCGACGATCCGCAAAGTCGACGAAGCGGGCATGCCCGCCTATCTTGAGAATTCCAATCCGAAGAACACCAGGCTCTACGAGCGCGCGGGCTTTGCCGCGCGCAAGAGCATCTCACCCAGTGGCGCGCCGCCACTGCTCGCGATGTGGCGCGAAGCAAGAGCCTGATCGATCTCGAATTTGCTCCATCCCGTCGGGATTGGCGCGTTATTCCAAATCAGGCTCAAGGCTCCAGTTCCGAATCCCAATAGAGATAGTCAGCCCAGCTCTCGTGCAGATAGTTTGGCGGAAAGAGCCGGCCGTTGTTGCGCAGCTCATTCACGCTCGGCCGGTGCGGCGGATTTCGCGGATACATTCCGATGTGATGCGCGAGCCGTCCGCCCTTGAGCAGATTGCACGGCGCGCAGGCGGTGACGACGTTGTCCCATGTCGTCTTGCCGCCGCGCGAGCGCGGGATGAGATGATCGAAGGTGAGATCCTCGCCGTCGCCGCAATACTGGCATTCGAAGCGATCGCGCAGGAACACGTTGAATCGCGTGAACGCCGGATTGCGCGCCGGCCGGATATAGGTCTTGAGCGAGACGACCGATGGCAGCTTCATCTCGAAGCTGGGCGAGCGCACGGCACGATCGTATTCAGCCAGGATGTTCACGCGGTCGAGGAACACGGCCTTGATTGCGTCCTGCCAGGACCAAAGAGACAGCGGAAAGTAGCTCAGCGGCCGATGATCGGCGTTGAGCACCAAGGCCGGGCAGGCTTCCGGGCTGCGGCCGGCTATCACGATGAACTCCCTGTGAAGACAAGACCTCCGTCGTTGGGCCGGACTGTAAGGGCAAAGCGACCGCGCTGCCAACTCGGTCCAACCCGTTGCCGATGTTACGCGATTCGCCGTGACGGCAAAGCGACAGTCACGGCACCGGGCAGGAAATCTGCGCCGATCGCCGCGCGAGCTGCCCGCGAAAGGCGCTCGCCAGAAAATCCCCACCGATGGCAAGGCCGGCCTCGTCGATGGAATGACCGACACCGGGCGAGACGTGCCATTGCACTGCCGCACCCGCGCCGCCCAGCGTCGCGGCGGCGGCAAACAGCGCGCCCACCGGGATCATCGGATCGGCATCGCCATGCACGAGCAGGATGGGCGGCGTGTCGGTACCAAGCCGCGCGGGCTCACCCGCCAGCATTCCGGAAAATCCCACGATGGCCGCGGGCTTCACCGCGCGCCGCAAACCCACATGCAGCGACATCATGGTGCCTTGGCTGAAACCGACGAGCGCGAGCTTGTCAGCGGAAAGATTCAGCCGCGCGAGTTCGGACTCCAGAAAATTCTCCAGCGTCGCGGCAGCGGAGTCCACGCCGCGCGCCATCTCCTGCGGATCGAGACGCGAGATCGGAAACCATTGATAGCCGAAGCCCGCGCCGCATGGCTGGGGCGCATTCGGCGCCGCGAACGCCGCCGTCGGCAGAAACCGCTGCCACATCGGTGCAAGCCCGATGAGATCGTTTCCGTCCGCGCCATAGCCGTGACACAGCACCACAAGATGGGTGGCGCTGCCGCGCGCGGGCGGCATTCGCGGACCGGAAAGCGGATGTAGCGATGCCATGGCCTATTTCAGCAACGGCAACGGGCGAAAGCCATAGGCGATTTCCCATATCTCCGCGCCGTCGATCTCGAAGCTTTTGCGCGAACCGGGGACGATGGAGCCGCCGAGCAGCTTTTCATAGAAGCGCCGGCCGCGTTCGTTGGCTTCCATCACCCACACGATCATGTCGTTCATATTCCGCGCCGACAAGTCCGCAACCACCTGCCTTATCATCGTGGTGCCAAGGCCCTTGCCCATCGCCTCGGGCAGGAAATAGGCGGCGTAGAGCTCGCCGGAATAACCGAACGCCGGTTCGCGCGCGGGACCGTAGACCTGAAATCCGACGATCCTGCCCTTCTCTTCGGCAACGAGCAGACGAGCGCCGGCCGAGGTTTCGTCGGTCATGGCGTTGCGCCAGCGCGCGACCGTTTTCTCGGGTGCCATGCCGTCGAGATAGGACTGCGGGACGATCCCGCGATACGTCTGACGCCACGACGCC
>JBQCFD010000309.1:0-4569 GCA_051959625.1 Rhizomicrobium sp. | reverse complement strand
GGCTGCATGTTGCCAGCGTTAAGATCGACGTGAGGTTTGCTGTCGGCGAAGGCCCGCGACGCCGGCAACGCGGCCAGCGACGCGCAAACGAGCCCCAGAATGAGCAATTTTCTTTGAAGCATCCGTACATCTCCCCCAAGGACAGATCGATGTTAGTCGTTTGCCGGGGCTTTCCAACCCGCGGTGCCTGACCGGCGATCAAAATTCGGTGTTGTCGCGACGCCTAGTAAAGGCCGCCGGTGCCCTGATCGACGTTCGAGGCTGGACCCTTGCCCTGAGCGCTCAGATTGTTGGTGTCGTCGGTGACGGCAATGCCGGGTTCGGTGCCGGCCTTGAAGGCTTCGAGAATGGTCATGGCGCCACCCGCCGGAGCCGGATCGCCTGTGATGCGATTGACCGAAACCAGATCGATCCCCGGCGGAACGCGGAATGGAATAGGCGGTTCATTTTCCAACGCGCCCTTCATGAAGTCGCGGAAGATCGGCGCGGCTGCGGTGGCGCCCTGCTCGTAGCGGCCCAGAGTGCGCGGATTGTCGAAGCCGACGAAGACGCCCGCGGCGAGATCCGGCGAAAATCCGACGAACCACGTGTCCTTGGAATCGTTCGACGTACCGGTCTTGCCGGCGAGAGGCTTGCCCACCTGGTTCACGACCTTGCCGGTGCCGTACTGCACCACGCCTTCCAGCATCGACACGATCTGATAGGCGGTGCGCGGATCGATGATCTGTTCGCGCGTATCGGGCAGAAGCGGTTCGGCCTGATTGTGCCAGACCGGCGTATTGCAGGCCTGGCAATCGCGCGGATCGTGACGATAGATGTCCTTGCCGTTGCGGTCCTGGATGCGGTCGATCAGCGTCGCGTTGATCTTCTTGCCGCCGTTCACGAATTCCGCGTAGCCGGTGACCATGCGAATGAGCGTGGTCTCATAGGCGCCGATCGCATTCGACAGATAGGCCGGCAGCTGGTCGTACACACCGAAACGTATGGGGTACTGCACCACCTTGTTCATGCCCACCTGCGCGGCGAGGCGGATCGTCATCAGGTTGCGCGACAGCACGATACCGCGGCGCAGGGTGGCCATGCCGAGGAAGTGCTTCTCGAAGTTCTTGGGCGTCCACAGCGGAAGGCCCGGCCCCTGCGGCAGCGACACCGGACCGTCGAGCACTTTGCTGACCGGCGTATAGCCGTTGTCGAGCGCGGCGGCGTAGACGAACGGCTTGAACGACGAACCGGGCTGGCGTTTGGCCTGCATCGCGCGGTCGAACTGGCTCGAGGCATAGGAGAAGCCGCCCGACAGCGCGAGCACGCGGCCGGTATGGGGGTCCATCGCGACAATGGCGCCGTTCACTTCCGGCACCTGTCGCAACCCGAATTGCCCCGGCGTGCCGTTCGGCTCGACATAGATCACGTCGCCGATCTTGACCACGTCGTGCGGGCTGGTGGGCGCTGCGCCCACCGTGGCGTTCTTCTTGATCTCCGGGCGCGCCCAGGTCATTTCGCTGAACGGAATGACCCCGCGCGATCCATCGTCCAGACCGATCTCGGTGTTGTTGCCGTCATAGCCAAGCACGATGGCGACGCGCCATGTATCGATGCCCGACTGGTTGCCCGCGCTTTTCAGGGCGCTCTTCCAGTCGCCATCGATGCTGATGTTGCTGACCGCGCCGCGCCAGCCGTGGCGGCGGTCGTAGCGGACGAGACCGGCGCGCAGCGCGTTCACCGCATAGTTCTGCAGCCGCGAGTCCAGCGTGGAGCGAACCTGAAGACCGCCGTCATAGAGCTGTTTCTCGCCGTATTTGGAATACAGGATGCGCCGGACTTCCTCGACGAAGTAGTCGGCGTCCTCTGCCTGGATGCCAAGCGGACGCATTTGCGTGTCGAGCGGCTCGGCAAGCGCAGCGTCGCGCTCGGCGCGGCTGATGTAGCCGTTGTCGTACATCTGGCCGATGACCCAGTCGCGGCGGTCGATGGCGGCCTGCTTGTGATAGCGCGGATCGTAGTTCGCGGGCGCCTTGGGCAGCGAGGCGAGGAATGCGACTTCGGAAACGTCGAGCTGGTCGAGCGACTTGCCGAAATAGTTCAGTGCCGCCGCTGCCACGCCATATGAATTCTCTCCGAGGAATATCTCGTTCAGATAGAGCTCGAGGATCTTCGATTTGGAATATGTCGCATCGATCCGGATGGCGAGGATCGCTTCCTTGATCTTGCGCGCCAGCTTCACATCGGAATTCAGGAGGAAGTCGCGCGCCACCTGCTGGGTGATGGTCGATGCACCCTGCGGACGCCTGCCCTCCAGCACCAGGCCCACGTCCTTGATCGCGGCGCGCGCGATACCGGAAGGATCGATGCCCGGATGGCTGTAGAAGTTCTTGTCCTCTGCGGAGGTGAACGCCTCGATCACCAGCTTCGGCACGAAGGCGATGGGGACGAAAATGCGCCGCTCGCGGGCATATTCGCCCAGCAGGTCGCCATTGCCCGCATAAACGCGCGTGGTCACCGGCGGCTGATAGTCCTGCAGCGCTTCGACGCTCGGCAAGTCGCGGCTCAGCGAATAGATGTAGCCGAACAGCACGAGCACGCCCAAAAGCGCCGCGCCGCCAAGGCCGAGCCCCGCATAAACCAGAATACGCCGAAACATAGCCTTCGCGGCCCTTCCCGAAGCCCTAACTGATAATCCTCATTATGGCGCGAGCGTGACGGTCCGTCACTCCGCGACGCCAGGACCGTGCGGCGGAACCCGCCCGGCCGACACCCTGCCGAAGTTCTCATCTACCGCATCGGCGATGGCCTTCGCCACACCATTCCGCCAGCGGTCGCTATGCATCTGTCTGCAATCGCTGGTGTTTGACAGATAGCCCAGCTCCACAAGCACGGCTGGAACATCGGGAGCCTTGAGCACAACCAGTGCGCCGGAACGGTGAGGCGTTCGCGGCAATATGTCTGTGGCCCCCGAAAGACTGGAGACCACTTTTTCGGCGAACCGCGAGGAGCGGTTCATGGTGTCGCGCTGGGCCAGGTCGATAAGGATGTGAGACACGGAATCGTCCTGTCCGGTCAGGTCGACGCCGGCGATGATGTCCGACTGGTTCTCCTTCCGGGCGAGCGCCGCAGCCTCCCGGTCCGAGCCCTTTTCGGACAGCGTATAGACGGACGCGCCGGTGACGCTGGAATCCGGATTGGAATCGGCGTGGAGCGAGATGAATAGGTCGGCGCCATAGCCGCGGGCGATGTTCACGCGCTCGCGCAAGGGAATGTAGATGTCGGTGTCGCGCGTCAGATGCACGACATAGCCCCGTGCCTTCAGTTCCGCGCCCAGCCGCTTGGCTTCGTCGAGAACCAGGTCCTTTTCCATCATGCCGTCGACGCCGACGGTGCCGGAATCGATACCGCCGTGGCCCGCATCGACCACCACGATCTTGCGGGCGGAATGCCTGCGTACGACCGGGGCGCTTTCGGCGACGGTTTCCTTCGCCTTGAGATCCGACGGCCAGCCTGCGGTCTGCTCGAATTTCGACTGCGGCACCGGAAACAGATCGATCACCACGCGGTAGCCATACCCGTCCGATGGGGGAAGGATCATCGGCTCCGCCACCGTCACCGGCATGTTGAGATCGATCACGAAGCGGGCGTTGCCCGGCCGGAACAAGCCGTAGCGATAGCTCTTGATGGCGCCGTTGCCGGTCGGCTTCTGCGGTCCGTTCAGGCGCCACAAGACTTCCGGCATGTCGATCACGACGCGATTGGGGTTGGCGAGCGTGAAGACGCGCAACTTCAGCGGATCGGAAAGCTCGATCACGAAACGCGTACGGTCCGGATGCTCGCCGATGCGCACATTCATCACCACCGGCTCCGCCTGGGTCTGCGACGTGCTTTTGACGAGGCTGGTGAGGTCGGCGGGCTGGCCGGCCGGGTACCATTTGGTCCGGGGAGCCGGGGCGTCCGCGCTGTCCGGGGACAGCCGGACCGGCTGCTCGGCCGGGGATGGCGTGGGGGTCGGGAGAGAGGAAATCCGGCCGGGGGCATAGGCACGGGCCTTGTTCGGAGGTGGGAGGTTGCCCCGCCCGCCCTGGCCCAGGGCAGCCCCGGCCCCGCCCGCAACCAGCAGGATGCTCCCCAAAACGGCCCCAAAACGCCTCATAATGGCCTTGCCATCAACCCTGCCAGAACCCGTCCCGCCAACCTGCGCTGAAACTGTTTACGGTTCGTTAGCCAGTTCGGAAATTACAATGATTCCGAACCTAACCCTTGCCGGACCCCGGCAGGATACCTAAAAGGAAATCAACCTGCTTCGCCGGATTTCGGCGATCCGTCCTCGGCCCCGGGCCGAGCCTGCAGGGCGATAGGCGCCCGCAGACCCCAGAAATCCGCAATCGCAGGTCCCCCAGGCAAGCGGCCAAGCCGCGAGCCCAAAGTGAATTGAAATGACCAGCTTCGCCAGAGCCTTCTCGCCAGTCCCAGCGGCCAAGCCGCCGGTGGCGACGCTCCGGCTTTCCTATCAACACGAAACAATGCGGCCCACCCCGATGACGCGCGCCCACGTGGCGCGCCGCGGCGCGCCGCCCGGAGAAT
>JBQCFD010000308.1:0-24595 GCA_051959625.1 Rhizomicrobium sp. | reverse complement strand
GATGACGGCAATGCGACATGGAACGGAATGGCGTTGTCCTTCGCCGCGAGCGCTTTCAGGTAGGTGCCGATCTTGTTGGCGACATCGCCATTGGCGGTGACGCGGTCGGTGCCGACGATGCATAGATCGACCTTACCCTGCGTCATCAGCAAGCCGCCGGCATTGTCGGCGATAATGGTGTGCGGCACGCCGTGTCCGCCAAGCTCGAAGGCGGTGAGCGAGGCGCCCTGGTTGCGCGGGCGGGTTTCGTCCACCCACACATGGATGGGGATGCCCTCGTCATAGGCCATGTAAATCGGCGCCAGCGCCGTGCCCCAATCCACGCAGCCGAGCCAGCCGGCGTTGCAATGGGTGAGCACGTTCAGCGTTTCGCCGGGCTTCTTCTTCGCGGCGGCTTCTTTGAGAACCTTGAGGCCGTGTTCGCCTATGGAACGGCACACTTCCACATCTTCGTCCGCGATCGTCGCGGCTTCCGCCCAGGCGAGCGCGGCGCGCTGGTCGCGCGGATGGTTGCGCAAGCGGTCGCACATGCGCTTCAGCGCCCAGCGCAGATTGATCGCAGTCGGGCGCGTCTCCAGCAGCATGTCATGCGCGGCATCCAGCGCTTCGTCGGAGGCATCTTCGCGCATGGCGAGCGCGATGCCGTAAGCGGCGGTGGCGCCGATGAGCGGCGCGCCGCGCACGATCATCTGCTTGATGGCGCGGGCGGCGTCGCCCACGTTGCGCAGCATCTGGGTGCGGAACTCATGCGGCAGCTTGGTCTGGTCGATCACCTCGACGGAGGTTTCGCCATGCGGCCAGATGGTCCGATAGGGCTTGCCGTTGATCTTCAATTCAATGCCCGCCGAAGGAAACCAGCGTCACCACGTCCTTGCCCAGCGCGCGGATTTTGTCTGCGCCGCCGAGGTCCGGCAAATCGATCACGAAGGCGCAGCCCATGACCTTCGCGCCCGCGCGCTCCAGAAGCTTGATCGCGGCGAATGCGGTGCCGCCGGTGGCAATGAGATCATCCACGATGATGACATGCTCGCCCTTCTTTACAGCGTCGGAATGGATCTCGACGCGGTCCTTGCCGTATTCGAGATCGTAATCCTCTCCGATCACGCTGTAAGGTAGCTTACCTTTCTTGCGCACCGGCACGAAGCCGACGCTGAGCTGATGCGCCACCGCGCCGCCCAGGATGAAGCCGCGCGCCTCGATGCCCGCAATCTTGTCGATCTTCACGCCCGCATAAGGCTGGACAAGTGCATCCACCGCCGCGCGGAACGCCCGCGCGTTGCCGAGCAGGGTGGTGATGTCGCGGAACATGATCCCCTTCTTGGGATAGTCCGGAATGGTGCGGATGGCTTCGGCGAAATTCATAATAACCTCGTCATGGCCGGGCAGCGAGCGAAGCGAAGCGCGACCCGGCCACCCATTGCCGCGCAATGGAAAACTTTACTTCTTCAACACACGTCCCGCCACCGCATCGAGTTTGGCGAGCAACGCAGGATCGCGTTTTTCCGGCGCGGTGATGAGCGCGGTGTCGAGGACGGTTTCGGTGCCGTCCGGTGATGCAACCCGTTCCGGGCCGAGCTTCGGCGCCACCGTCATCACCAGCTTGCGTGCGTTCTCGGCGTTGGCGTGCATGATCTTCACGACCTGATCGACGGTCACATGGCCGTGGTCTTCGTGCCAGCAATCATAATCGGTCACCATCGCCACAATCGCATAGGGAAGCTCCGCCTCGCGGGCGAGCTTGGCTTCGGGCATCGCCGTCATGCCGATCACCGAGCAGCCCCACGAACGATAGAGATTGCTCTCCGCCAGCGAAGAAAACTGCGGGCCTTCCATGCAGATATAGGTGCCGCCGTTGGAACAGGGCACATCGATCTCCTGCGCGCTTTCATACAGCAGTTTTGAGATGCGCGAATCCACCGGGTGAGCCATCGAGACATGTGCCACGAAGCCGGGGCCGAAGAAGCTCTTCTCGCGCGCGAAGGTGCGGTCGATGAACTGGTCGGCCATCACGAACATGCCCGGCGGCAGCTCTTCCTTCAGAGAGCCGCAGGCGGAGACGGAGATCACGTCCGTCACGCCGATGCGCTTCAGCGCGTCGATATTGGCGCGGTAGTTGATGGATGTCGGCGTCTGCACATGGCCGCGGCCGTGGCGCGGCAGGAAGACGAGATCCACGCCCTTGAACGTGCCGGTGAGCAGCGCGTCGGACGGCTCGCCCCACGGGCTCTTCATATGCTCCCAGCGCGCGTTTTCGAGCCCCGGAATGTCATAGACCCCGCTGCCGCCAATGATGCCGAGAACTGTTTTGCTCATGGGCGGCTTTTAGCACGCTCATGGTGATGCGCCATCGCTTTCCGCCGCTGCGAAGCGGGCGGCCAAACGGGAGAAGCGATGCGAGGCCGAGGGGGCCGTCATAAAAGAGGGGGCCGCGGGGGCCCCCTCCACTGCTTCGCGGTCCCTCCCCCTTGAACGGGGCGAGGGAAGTTCCTGGCCTTAATGCGCGTCCTTCCAGACCTTGCGGTAGGATAGATAGAGCAGGCCCGACAGCAGGATCATGAACAGCATCACGCCGAAGCCGATGCGGTGGCGATCCTCAAGTTTCGGTTCGGAGGCCCACGCCAGGAATGCCGTCACATCCTTGGCTTCCTGATCCACCGTGGCCTTGGTGCCATCGGCATAGGTCACCGAGTTGTCGCGCAGCGGCGGCGGCATGGAGATGTTGCGGCCCACGAAGTACGGATCGTAGTACTTGCCTTCCGTCACCTTGAAGCCGGCCGGCGCGTGCAGTCCATCGCCCGTCACGATCGAATAGATGTAGTCGGCGCCGCCTTCGCGCGCTTTCACGAGCAGCGACTGGTCGGGCGGCAGCGCGCCGCCATTGGCGGTGCGCGCGGCTTCCTCATTCGGGAACGGCGGCGGGAAATGATCCGCCGGCGTGCCCGGGCGCGTCAGCGGCGTGCCGTTGGCATCCGTCGTTTCGCCCTTGTCGTTCGGGCCGGCCGGAACCTTGTAGCTCGCGGCGATCGCCTTCATCTGGGCGTCGCTGAACATGCCCGTGCCGCCGTTGTCATAGGAGAGATCGTGAAACGCCACGAGGTTCAGGCTGTGACAGGCCGAGCAGACTTCCTTGTAGACCTGGAAGCCCCGCTGAAGCTGCTGGCGGTCATACATGCCGAACGGGCCGTCCCACGACCATGCCTGCTTCACCGGCGGCAGAGGCTCGGAGAGATCGGCGGACTGGGCGAAGGCGGCGTCGGACGCCGCGATCAGGCCTGCGAATGCGATGGCGAGAGTCTTCATATCCGTCATCCTCACTCGGCGGCGCTCAGAACGGGCTGGGCGATGCTTGCCGGCAGCGGCTTGGGTTTCTCGATCAGGCCCAGTAGCGGCATGACCAGCCAGAAGAAGCCGAAATAGTAGAGCGTGCCGATGCGCGCCACCCACACCAGCGGGATGCCGGAGACGGCCGCGTCCACGCTCTGCGAACCGCAGTAACCCAGGATCACGCAGTCGACCACAAAGATCCAGAAGAACTGCTTCATCATCGGGCGGAAGCGCGACGAGCGCACCTTCGACGTGTCGAGCCACGGCACGAACAGCAGTGTCAGCAGCGATGCCGCCAGCACGATCACACCGATCAGCTTCTGCGGAACCGAGCGCAGCATCGCGTAGAACGGCAAGAGATACCATTCGGGCACGATGTCCGGCGGCGTCACCACCGGATTGGCGGGGGTGTAGTTGTCCGGGTTGCCGAAGAAGTTCGGTGCGTAGAACACGAACGCCAGATAGACGATCGCGAACAGCGCCACGTAGAACGCGTCCTTCACCGTGTAATACGGGTGGAAGGCCAGCGTGTCCTGCGGGCCCTTCACGTCGATGCCGAGCGGATTGTTGTTGCCCGGCACGTGCAGGGCCCAGATATGCAGGCCCACAACGCCGGCGATCACGAACGGCAGCAGGTAGTGCAGCGAGAAGAAGCGATTGAGCGTCGCATCGCCGACCGCGAAGCCGCCCCACAGCCAGGTGGAGATCGCCGTTCCCATATGCGGCACGACCTGATCGAGCGCGGAGAAGAAGTTGGTGATGACGGTGGCGCCCCAGAAGGACATCTGGCCCCACGGCAGCACGTAACCGAAGAACGCGGTGGTCACCATCAGGATGTAGAGGATGACGCCCAGAATCCACAGCACTTCGCGCGGCGCCTTGTAGGAGCCGTAATAGAGGCCGCGGAACATGTGGATGTAGACGGCGATGAAGAAGAAGGTCGCGCCGTTGGAATGCATGTAGCGGATCAACCAGCCATAGTTGATGTCGCGCATGATGCCTTCGACGGAATTGAAGGCGAGATCGGCATTGGCGACATAGTGCATCGCCAGGACGATGCCGGTGACGATCTGGATCGTCAGCATGAACGTCAGGACCGCGCCGAACGCATACCAGAAGTTCAGGTTCTTCGGCGTCGGGTAGGTAATGATCGTATCGTGCGCGAGCCGCATGATCGGCAGGCGCGAATCCATCCAGCGGCCGAAGCCGGATTTCGGAACATAGGTCGAGGGACCGGACATGCTTGGGCTCCGTTATCCGACTTTGATCTTGGTGGGACTGAGGAACTTGTAGGGCGGCACAGCCAGGTTCTGCGGCGCCGGCCCATGGCGCACGCGGCCCGCCACGTCATATTGCGAACCGTGGCAGTGGCAGAGCCAGCCCCCATACTCGCCCTGCGGCGCCTGCGGCGTGGAGACCGTCGGGGTACAGCCCAGATGGGTGCAGACGCCCACGACGATGATCCATTCCGGATTGATGACGCGATCGGCATCGGTCGCCGGCGCGTTGTCGGGAAGATTGGCGTTGCGCGCGATGGGATCGATCAACGCGGAAACCGGAACCGCCTTGGACGTCGCGATCTCCTGCGGCGTGCGGCGGCGCACGAACAAGGGATGGCCGCGCCAGTTGAAGACGACCTGCTGGCCGACCTGGATCGAGGAGATATCCGCCTCGATCGACGACAGGGCGAGAACCGCCGAGGACGGATTCATCTGATCGATGAACGGCCAGGCCGTGAAGGCCGCGCCCACCGCGGCCACGCCGCCAGTCGCTACATATAGGAAGTCGCGCCGTGTCGGTTCGGGCGCTGTCGTGTCAGCCACGTTTCACCTTCTAGATTCAGGCTCCGGGCGGCGGGACAGGTTGATGCGCCACCCCCGGACTCACTGGGCGCACCATCGAATGCGGGCGTAAAATAGAGAAGCGATTTTGGAGGGTCTTGCGGCACGATGACGCATAAAAAGCCAGTCCCATCCGAGCCTTGAGCGATTATCGAGCGATCATGCGACTTGCCCTTTACGAACCCGACATCCCGCAGAACTGCGGCGCATTGATCCGGCTCGGCGCCTGCCTTGGCGTGGCTGTGGATATCATCGAGCCCTGCGGATTTCTGTTTGAAGACAAGAAGCTCAGGCGGGCGGGGATGGATTATCTGCCGGCGGCTGACGTCGTGCGCCACGCAAGCTGGCAGCGATTCCATGACGGTCACAGGCGAAACGGCGCCGGGCGGCTCGTTCTCTTGACCTCGAAAGCGCAAGATTCCTACATCGATTTCGCGTTCGCGGCCCATGACACGATCCTGGTGGGACGCGAGAGCGCAGGCGTGCCGCAGGAGGTTCACGACGCGGCGGATGCGCGGCTGCTGATACCGATGCGGCCGGGGATGCGCTCGATCAATGTGGCGCAGGCGGCCGCGATGGTACTGGGGGAAGCGTTGCGACAAACAAAGGGTTTCCCGTGAACGTGGCCGTCGTCGAAGAGCGCAAGGCGCGTGCGCGCGCATGGTTCCAGGAATTGCGCGACCGCATCATCGCCGCGTTCGAGAAGCTAGAGGACGACTACGAAGGCCAGCTCTCGCAATTGCCGCCGGGCCGGTTCGAGCGCAAGCCATGGACGCGCCCCGGCGCGCAGCGCGCTGACGACGGCGGCGTGATCAGCGTGATGAAGGGCCGCGTGTTCGAGAAGGTCGGCATCATGACTTCGACCAATCTGAACGGAAATTTCTCGCCGGAGATGGCGAAGACCATTCCCGGCGCCGACAAGGATCCGCGGTTCTGGTCCAGCAGCATTTCCCTCGTCGCGCACATGCAGAACCCGCATGTTCCCGCCGTTCATCTGAACACGCGGCATTTCATCGCCGCGCAGACCGCATGGTTCGGCGGCGGCACCGATCTCACGCCGATGTTCCCGAACGACGAGGACGCGCGAGATTTCCATTCTGCGTTGAAGCGCGCCTGCGACGCGCATGGGGCCGGCGACTACGCGCGATACAAGAAATGGTGCGACGAGTATTTCTACCTCCCCCACCGCCAGGAACCGCGGGGCGCGGGCGGGATCTTCTACGATAATCTGGATTCCGGCGACTGGGAGGCCGACTTCGCCTTCACCCGCGCGGTGGGACTCGCATTCCTCGAGGTCTATCCCCACATCGTAAGGAAACGGATGGGGCAGGCTTGGACAGATGCAGAACGCTCGCACCAGCTCGTCCGGCGGGGACGCTATGTGGAATTCAACCTGCTCTACGACCGCGGGACCATGTTCGGCCTCAAAACCGGCGGCAATGTGGAGGCAATCCTGATGAGCATGCCGCCCGAAGCGCGCTGGCCATAGCGTTCACAACGAGCTGAGGTCTTTTTGCTTCACCTGTTTTCCCCCGCATTGGTTGCGCTGCTGCAGGTGATCCTCATCGACATCGTGCTCGCCGGCGATAACGCCGTCGTGATCGGCATGGCCGCATCCCGCGTGCCGCGCGTGCAACGCCGCAAGGTCATCTTCTGGGGATTGGCTGCGGCGGTCGTCATCCGCGTCGTCCTGGCGATAATGGCGGCGCAGCTCCTGGCCATCATCGGCCTGATGTTCGCCGGCGGCATCCTGCTGCTCGGGGTCTGCTGGCGGCTGTGGCGGGATTTCCAGAACGAGCCGGACAGCGAAGTCGGCACCCACACCATCACCACGGGCGACGATCATCCCAGGGCGCGGCCGCCGCTTTCCGACAAGGACGTGCGCAAGGCCATAGGCCACATCGTGCTGGCCGACATATCGATGTCGCTCGACAACGTGCTCGCGGTCGCCGGCGCGGCGATGAATCATGTCTGGGTGCTGGCGATCGGCCTTGTTCTGTCGATCGCCATGATGGGCATCGCGGCCGCGATGATCGCCAATCTGCTGCGCAAATATCCCTGGATCAGCTACGCGGGCCTGATCATCGTGTTCTACGTGGCGCTGCGCATGATCTGGTTCGGCGGGGCCGATATCCTCGAAGCCTGGTTCTAGTCCACGCGCAACAAAAGCGCAGTCGAATCGTCGCTGGTCTTGAAGCGCGGATATTTCCGCCCCTCCGCATCGCCGCGCTCGATGGCACGCAACTCCTCGCAGAGCGTTGTCAAACCTTTCGTCTGGGCAGCGGCGACAAGTGAATTCGCGTCATAGGCGTTGTAGTCGCTGGCGAGCGCCAGAAAGCCGTCGCTGCACAGCAACAGCACGCTGCCCCTGGGCGCCTCGATCCGTTTTGCGGAAACATGATCGGCGGCGCGCACATCGGGGCCGAATGCAAAATGTCCGTCGGTATTGACGAAGTTGCGCGCCTTGCGCAGCGCTTCGAGATATTCGGGCCGGTTGACGCCGGCTGCCGGCGACAGGCCGTGCTTCTCCGCGAGCTTTGCCACACGGCGCGCTTCGTTCCGCCGCTTCTCCAGCGCATCGCCCACGATCTCCACCGGCGCGCCGGGAGGGCTCAAAAGCGCCGCGCAATCGCCGAACCACAGGGCTTCGACGCCTTGTGCAGCCTCGGCGACAAACATCATCGAGGAGAAGGGTGTTTCCCACGTGTCGGCCGGCGGGCGCTTGCGCAACGCTTCGAACGACGTCTGCGCGTCGAACAATGCCGCGGCGACGGCCTCGCGCGGACTTGCACCATCGCGCGCATAGGCCATCAAACGCCGCGCACCGAAGGCAGAAAGCCACGCCGCATCGCTTTTGCCGGGCATGAGCTGGTCACCCAGGCCAGTCGCGCCGTCCATCACCACGGCGGCGCGGTCGATATGGGCGAAAGCGTCGTCGTTCGGTTTTTCGAGATTGCCGGGGATGGAGATGGAATCGAGAACAGTCAGCATCAGATCGTCGCCTGCACCACAGCCTTGAGTCGCTCGGCCAGAGAGAACTCGTCCTCGATGAAATCGGAATCGATCCACCATTCCTCGACTTCGGCGAGGATCTTGCCGATGAGCGGCCCCTGCGGCACACCGGCGGCCATCACGTTGCCGCCGTCGAGCGGAAATTTCGGGCGCTCCCACGCGTCGGCCATGGCGAGCAGCGCGCGCCATTGGACGTAGTTCGCCTCTTTCGTGTCCGCCGCCCATTTCAGGAAAACCCGGTCCTTGAACCGCTGCGTTCCAAGCTTGTAGAGCAGCCTGCGCACTTCCTTGATCGAGAGATAGGACACGATCTTCTCGCTCGCGCCGCACAGATCGGCGAGGCGGTCACGGTCGGCATTTGAGAGCTTCCAGCCATCCGCGCATTCATCCGCGGCCGCGCGATCGGGCAAAAGCGCCGCGAGCCGCAAGATCGGATCGGGCGCGAAGAAATTGGCGGCATCGATGGCGGCAAGACGTTCGAGGCGCGAAATGTTCAATTCGCCCGGCAGGATTTCGCTCAGGATTCCGGACGCCGCCATAGCGCGCAATACCGGCACCGGATCTTCCGCGCCGAGCAGCTTCAGCATTTCCTTGGCGATGCGCTCTCCCGACAGCTGCTTCATTCCCGCCTTTTCGGCAGCCGCAGCGTGCAGGGCGGCCTTGTCGAGATCGCCCTTGCCGTACCAGGCATGAAAGCGGAACAGGCGCAGGATGCGAAGATAGTCTTCGCGGATGCGCCTCACGGGATCGCCGACGAAACGGACCTTGCCCGCCTTCAGGTCGGCGACGCCTCCGACGGAATCGAACACGGCACCGCCTGCATCGGCGTAAAGCGCATTCATCGTGAAGTCGCGGCGCTGCGCGTCTTCGTCCCAATCGGTCGTGAACGCGACCACCGCGCGGCGGCCATCGGTCGAGACATCGCGGCGCAGGGTCGTCACTTCATAGGGATGGCCGTTCGAGATCGCTGTGATCGTGCCGTGCTCAATGCCGGTGGGCACCGCCTTCAATCCGGCGGCTTCGAGCCTCTTCGTCACCGCATCCGGCGTAAGCGGCGTGGCGATGTCGATGTCGCCGACCGCCCGGCCCAGAAGAGCGTTGCGCACGACGCCGCCGACGAACCGCGCCTCGCCCAGCGCATCCATCACGGCGCGCGTTTGGGTGCTCGTCATCCATGGATTCTTCGAAGGCTCGAGTTTCGTCATGCGCCTTTGAACCGTTCGGCGAAATTGACCACGATGGCCGCGGTGGCGCCCCATATATAATGTGAACCGTGGTTGAAGGCATAGAACTCGCGGCGGCGGCCTTGCCATTCGCGGCTCTGGCGCTCGCGATTTTCCGGATTCAGAAGGAAACTGAGCGGCACTTCGAATATCTCGTTCACTTCCGCCGGGTTGGGCAAAAGCGTGAAACCCTCCTTCACGACACCGACCACGGGCAGTATCGCGAACCCGGTGCCCGTCTCATAGCCATCCATGAATCCGGCGACGGTGACGAAATCGGGCGTGATGCCGGTTTCTTCGTGTGTCTCGCGCAGGGCCGTGGCCAGGGGCGAAGCGTCGGTATCGTCCATCCGTCCGCCGGGAAAACTCACCTGTCCCGCATGACGCGTGAGGTTGGCGGTGCGCTGCGTGAAGAGAACCGTCGGTACCGGCTTGGCGATGATGGGCATGAGGACGGCAGCCGGCGTGAGCTTGATCTCGCCGGGCGGTCGCCGGAACTCCGGGTTGAAATCGTAGTCGCTGCGCGTCGGATGGATGCGGAATTCCGGCGCTTCGGGCAAGAGCCGCGACCGCAGCAACGCGAAACCGTTCTCCGCGATCCGCGCGGCGAGCTGTTCGGGCGAAGTCTCTCCGTCACTCATTGCGGCGCGTCCAGCGGGAATACGGCGCCCCCGCTCCACAGCACGAGCTTGCCGGCGTGTTGGCCTGCGCCTGCCACCGCGAGTTCGGCAAGCTGGTAGTAGACGGCTCTCGCGATCTTCGCTTCGAGGCCACGCCGCACATGCACATAAGGCGACGGCTCGCGCGTGCGCGGATTGATCTCGACCCGGATGGGATTGTCGGGGCCGGCAATCGTTTCATCGCCCACATTCGTGGTGAAGATCAGCTTCTGGTCCCTGCCCTCGCCTTCCACGCGCAACAGCACCGCGAGGAACGGCGCGTCTTCCACCTTGATGCGCATCTTCTCGGCGGGCGTGACGAGAACGTAATCGTCGCCATCCTTGCGCAGGATGGTGGAGAACAGGCGCACAAGTTCGCGACGGCCGACCGGCGTTCCCTCATGGAACCACGTCCCGTCGCGCGCGATGCGGATGTCGATGTCGCCGCAATGGGCGGGGTGCCATTTCTCCACCGGCGGCAGCCCTCGGCCCGCAGCGGTTTCGGCCTGCAAGCTCGCCAGTCCGAGGGTGAAGTCACCCGCCATAACGCATCCTTTATCCGCCTCACGCCGTTGTGCTTTTTCGCCTTTAGCCATAGGAGGCAGGGCCGGTTGCGCAACGATCAGGGCGGTGCAACATAGGCCTTAATGGAAGGCCGCGCGCCGGATTTGAAGATAGGCGCTGGGCGCCCCGCCCGGCAACCGCGCTCGATTTACGGATTTGATTCATGACAGACACACAAACCGTGACCGACGACAACGCCGCCGTTGCTCAGGCCGAGAAAGCCGGCGCGATCTTCGGCCATGTGCGCGAAGCCGTGGGCAAGGTCATCTTCGGCCAGCGCGCGGTGATCGACCAGACGCTGGTGACGCTGCTTGCAGGAGGCCACGGTCTTCTCATCGGCGTGCCGGGGCTCGCGAAGACAAAGCTCGTCGAAACGCTGGGCATCGTGCTCGGCATGGATTGGAAGCGCATCCAGTTCACCCCCGATCTCATGCCCGCCGACATTGTGGGTTCGGAGGTCCTGGAAGAAGGCGACGGCAAGCGCTCGTTCCGCTTCATCAACGGGCCCGTGTTCACGCAGCTCCTCATGGCGGACGAAATCAACCGCGCGTCTCCGCGCACGCAATCCGCGCTGCTGCAATCCATGCAGGAGCGTTACGTGACGGTGGCGGGGCGGCGCTACGATCTGCCCAAACCTTTCCATGTGCTCGCGACGCAGAACCCGCTGGAGCAGGAAGGCACCTATCCGCTTCCCGAAGCGCAGCTCGATCGCTTCCTTCTGCAGATCGACGTCGGTTATCCCGATCCGGAATCGGAAAAGAAGATGATGCTCGCCACCACCTTCGGCGAGGAAGAACACCTGAAGCCCGTTTGCACGCCGAACGTGCTGATGGAGGCCCAAAGCATCGTGCGCCGTCTGCCGGTAGGCGAGAAGGTCGTCGATGCGATCCTGAAGCTGGTGCGCGGCGCGCGTCCGGATGAAGGCGGGATAAGCGATATCCGTCAGTTCATCTCCTGGGGGCCGGGGCCGCGCGCCTCGCAGGCCTTCATGCTGGCGGTGCGCGCCAAGGCGCTGATCGAGGGCCGCTTCGCGCCGAGCGTGGACGACGTGATCGCGCTTGCCCATCCGGTGCTGCGCCACCGCATGGCGCTGAACTTCTCTGCCCGCGCGGAAGGCACCACCATCACCGATGTGATCGACCGGCTGTGCCGGAGCATTCTTTGACCGCTGATCAAACGCGCCTGCGCGATACCGCCGAGCAGATCGCGGCGGGATTGCCGCCGCTGCTCGTGGCGGCGGAGCGTCTTGCCTCGGTGATCTCGCTCGGCGTGCACGGACGGCGCAAATCCGGCATGGGCGAGAATTTCTGGCAGTTCCGGAGATTCCAGGCAGAAGACCCGTCCACCGCCATCGACTGGCGGCAATCGGCGAAGTCGCAGCATCTCTTCGTGCGCGAACGCGAATGGGAGGCCGCCGAAGCGGTGTTCCTGTGGCGCGATGGCTCCGCCGGCATGCGGTTCAAGTCGGACTATGCCGAAGTGACCAAGATCGATCGCGCCAGCGTGCTGGCTCTGGCGTTGGGTTCGCTGCTGGTACGCGGCGGCGAGCGCATCGCCCTCTATGGCGACGGGCGCACCCCGACCACCGGTCGTGTCGCGCTCAACCGCATCGCCCATGAATTGATCGAGCGGCAATCCGACGATGCCTTGCCGCCGGACGCGCCGGTATCGCGAAATTCCACCTTCGTCTGGTTCAGCGATTTCCTGTCGCCGCTGGGCGAGATCGAGTCGGCATTGCGAAGACTGGCGCGCGCCGGCCTCAGCGGTGAGCTTGTGCACATCGTCGATCCCGCCGAAGAGGATTTTCCCTTCAGCGGGCGCACGCGCTTCGAATCCCCCGCCGGACGGCAGAGCGAGATATTCGGCCGGGTCGAGACGATGCAATCGGCTTATCGCGCGCGCTTCCTCGCCCATACCGAGACGCTTCGCGATCTTTCCCGCCGGCTGGGATGGGGCTACCTCGCGCATCGCACCGACAAGCGGCCGGAAATCGCGCTGATCGCGTTGTTCGAGGCGCTGGGCGGCACGGAAGCCAAAATGCGGATCGCCTGACGCATGACCCTCTTCGGCGTCCTCACCTTCGCGGAGCCTTGGATCCTCGCGGGCCTGATCGTCCTGCCGGCAATCTGGTTCTTGTTGCGCGTGACGCCGCCCTCCCCGCGCCGCGTGATCTTTCCGCCGCTGCGCCTGTTGCTCGGGTTGCGGGCGACGGAAGAAACACCCGCGCGCACGCCATGGTGGCTGCTGCTCCTACGGCTGGTCGCGGCGGCGCTCATCATTGTGGCGCTCGCGGCGCCCACCATCGGCGAACCGCCGAAAGTGATAGGCCGCGGGCCGCTGGTGCTGTTCGTCGACAATGGCTGGCCGGCTGCCCATGCGTGGAAGGATCGCGAATCCGCGATCGCCGACGCGCTGCGCGGCGCCGCGCACGCCGGGCGCGCCGTCGCAATTGTGCCCACGGCCAATGCGCCATCCGCGATCAGCCTTCTCGATGCCGGCGCGGCACAGCGCACCACCGATCAGCTCGCGCCGGTGAGCTGGCTGCCGGACCGCAAGAAGGCACTCGACGCTCTGGCCCGGGTGCATTTCGCATCCGCGCCGGACATCATCTGGCTGTCGGACGGTCTCGACTATGGCGATGGCGCGCAGACCGCTGCCGGCCTTTCGAAGATCGGGCATTTGCGCGTGCTCTCGGACGCGCCGGGCCACCTGGCGCTGGCCTTGAAGCCGGAAGCCAGCCGCGCCGATGGCTTCAGCGTTCCCGTCATCCGTGCCGATACGAGGGGCGCGCGTCACGGAACGGTCGCCGCGCTGGGCCCGCGCGGTGAGAATCTCGCCGATTCGCCCTTCGCATTCGCCGACGGAAAGGATACGGCCTTCGCGCGCATCAAACTGCCGCTCGAAGTGCGCAACGAAACGGCCCGCATCGCGATCGACAACGAAGACTCCGCGGGCGCGGTGCGCCTGCTCGACAGCAGCACAAAGCGCCGTGAGGTCGGTCTCATATCGGCCACCAGCACCGAGAACGACCAGCCGTTCCTTTCCGGCGTCTACTACGTCGAACATGCGATCTCGCCATTTGCGGATGTCGTCAAAGGTTCGGTGAACGACGCTATCAGCCGCGACGCCAGCGTGCTGATCCTGACCGATGTCGGGCGCATAGCCGGTGCCGACTACACCGCGATCTCGAAATTCGTCGACAACGGCGGCGTGCTGGTGCGCTTCGCCGGCGCGCGCATGACCGAGAACGTGGACGATCTCATCCCGGTGAAGCTGCGAAGCGGCGGGCGTTATCTCGGCGGCGCGCTGGCCTGGGCTTCGCCGCAGCATCTTGCACCGTTCCCCGATGCGAGCCCATTCCGCGGACTGGCCGTTCCCAAGGAAGTGACGGTGTCGCGTCAGGTGTTGGCGGAACCCTCCGTCGATCTCGGCGAGCACACCTGGGCGCGGCTCACCGACGGCACGCCGCTTGTGACCGCGGCGCAGAAGGGAAAGGGCTGGATCGTCCTCTTCCACGTGACGGCGGGGCCCGGTTGGTCCAACCTTCCGCTGTCCGGGCTTTATGTGGAGATGCTGCATCGCGTGCTCGATCTGGCGAGCGGCGCGCGGCCGTCCGACATGGGCACAGGCGCGAACGCGATGTTTCCGGCCTATACGGTGCTGGATGGCTTCGGCCATGCGATGAAGCCATCGGCCGACGCCTTGCCTCTGCGGGGAAACCAGATCGCGAAGACGCGTCCCTCGCGCCTCCATCCGGCCGGGCTTTACGGCAATGAAGGCGCGCAGATCGCCCTCAACGCCGTCGATGCGAAGGATGTGCTCAATTCGCTGGGCAATATCGGCGTGCGCGTGAACGCTTACTCTGGAACCAGCGCCATTGCGCTGGGACCGATCCTGCTCTCGCTTGCGCTTCTTCTCCTGCTGCTTGACGGCGCTGCCTCGTTGCTGTTGCGCGGCTTCGGCTTCGACATGCGGCGGATGCTGGCGAGGTTGGGCGTTGCCGCACTGGCATTACTGCTTTTGCATCCGCAACCGGCACGCGCCGACGAAGCTTTCGACATGAAGGCCGCGCTCGACACCCATCTCGCCTATGTCATCACAGGCGTGCCGGATGTCGACGCGATGAGCCAGGCGGGACTCAAGGGCCTTGGCGCCTATCTGCATGCGCGCACGTCCTACGATCCCAAGGAGCCGATGGGCGTCAATCTCGACACCGACAACCTTGCATTCTTCCCGCTGCTCTATTGGCCGATGGACCCGCGCGAGAAGGATCTTTCGCCCAAGGCGCTGTCGAAGGTCGCAGAATACATGCGCAACGGCGGCACGATCCTGATCGACACGCGCGATCTGACGCTCGGCAGTTCGACCGGACCGGATTCGCCGGGGCAGCAAACGCTGAAGCGATTGTTGGGCAAAGTGGATATGCCGCCGCTGCAGCCGGTGCCGCCCGATCACGTGCTGCGCAAGACTTTCTATCTGCTCAACGACTTTCCGGGCCGCTGGGACGGCGGAAAGGTCTGGGTGGAAGCCCTGCCTCCGCCCGATCCTGATGCCGGACCGGCGCCGGCGCGCGGCGGCGACGGCGTGTCGCCGGTCATCATCGGCGGCAATGACTGGGCCGGTGCCTGGGCCATCGACAGTGAAGGCCGCGGACTGGAAGCGGTGTCGCCCGGCGGCGATCGCCAGCGCGAGATGGCGGTGCGCTTCGGCATCAATGTCGTGATGTATGCGCTGACGGGCAACTACAAGACCGATCAGGTCCATGTCCACGCGCTGCTGGAGCGATCCGGCAAATGAACCTCTCGCTCGACTTCGCGCCTTACATCCCGATCTGGCTGTTGTGGACGGCCGGCGCCGCGTGCGCGATCCTGGTGGTCTACGCATTTGTGCGCGGCGCGCGCGGCGCTTGGGCCCGCGCCATCGCCTTCGCCGTGCTGATCCTGGCGCTTGCCAATCCGCTGATCGTGCATGAGAAGCGCGAGCCGCTGCCGGACGTGGCCGCGATCGTCGTCGATCACAGTCAGAGCATGAGCATAAGGGGCCGGCGCGCCGAAGCCGATGCGGTCGCCGCGCAACTCAAGAAAGAGCTTTCCGCCGACAAATCGCTCGAAGTCCGCGAAGCCTATGTCGAAACGCGCAGCGCCAGCGACGACACCGGCACCGAACTCTTCACGGCGGTTACCGGCGCGCTCTCCGATGTCCCGCCGGACCGTATCGCCGGCGCCATCGCCATCACCGATGGCGAAGTCCACGACGCGCCGCCGAAAGGCAAGCTCGCGCTCCCCGCGCCCGTGCAGGCGCTGATCGTGGGCCAGCACAACGAGCGCGACCGCAAACTGACGGTGCTGAGCGCGACGCGCTACGCCATTGTCGGCCAAAAGGCAGACATCGCGCTGCGCGTGGACGACTATGGCGGCGGCGGCGGCGGCACCGCGGAAGTGGGCATTCACATCGACGGCATCGATCGCGGCACGCGCGTGGTGCAGGTGGGCCGGGAGACGAACCTGCAGATTCCCGTCACCCATGCGGGCGAGAACGTGGTCGAGCTGGAAGCAAGGCCCGGCCCTGCCGAGCTCACGCTGCAGAACAACCGCGCCGTGGTGAGCGTGAACGGCGTGCGCGACCGGCTCCGGGTGCTGCTGGTTTCGGGAGAGCCGCACGCCGGCGAGCGCGTTTGGCGCTCCATGCTGAAAGCCGACCCGAGCGTGGACCTCGTCCATTTCACCATCCTGCGCCCGCCGGACAAGCAGGATGCGACGCCGATCGACGAACTTTCCCTCATCGCTTTCCCATACGAGGAGTTGTTCCTCCACAAGCTGAACACCTTCGACCTCATCATCTTCGATCGCTACAGCGAGCGCGGTATCCTGCCGCTCGGCTACTTCGACAACATCGTGAACTATGTGCAGAACGGCGGCGCGCTGCTGATCTCGTCCGGCCCCGAGTTCACGACGATGCAGAGCATCTACCGCACCCCGCTCTCCGCCGTGCTCCCCGCGCAGCCGACGGGCGATATCGTGACCCAGCCGTACAAGCCGATGGTCACCGAAACAGGCTTCGCGCATCCGGTGACCCGCGATCTTCCCGGCGCCAACACGCCGGGCAAGCCGCCGACATGGGGCAACTGGTTCCGGCTGATCGGCGCCAATGTGGTGGCCGGCGAAACGGTGATGAGCGGCCCCGGCAACAAGCCGCTGCTGGTGCTCGACAAGGTGCAGAAGGGCCGCGTGGCAGAGCTTCTCTCCGATCACATATGGCTGTGGGCGCGCGGTTATGACGGCGGCGGGCCGGATGCGGAGCTTCTGCGCCGCCTCGCGCATTGGCTGATGAAGGAGCCGGAGCTGGAAGAGGAGCGGCTTACCGCCTCCATCAGCGGCGGCGAGATCGCCATCGAGCGCAACTCGATGAAGCCCGATGTGGCGCCGGTGACGGTGACCTATCCGTCAGGCAAGAAGTCGCAGGTCACGCTGAACAAGTCCGAGCCCGGCGTGTGGAAGGGCGCGGCCAAGGCCGATGAGCTCGGACTGTACCGCCTGAGCGACGGCACGCTGACCGCGGTGACGGCGGCCGGCCCACTCAATCCCAAGGAAGTCGCCGACATGCGCGCGACCGATGCAATCCTGAAGGAGCCGCTCGCCGCCACGCATGGCGGCACGCATTGGCTGGCGGACGGCGGGATTCCATCCATCCGCCGCGTGGCGCGCGGCGCTGAGGCGAGCGGCAATGGCTGGATGGGTCTTGTTGCCAACGGCGCCTATCGCGTGACCAGCGTGGAGCAGATGCCGCTTCTGCCGGCCTGGCTAGCGCTCATCCTGCTGATCGGCACGCTCATATTCGCCTGGCGGCAGGAAGGCCGCTGACCGCAAGGACGGTTTCGCTTACCATGACCGGCGCTGTCGGGGGGCAGATGCATGGAGCGGCCGCAACGCATTCACACCTATACCGATTTCATCGCGGACAGCGCGCGGTGGGACAGCTTCAGGCCGCGCAAGGGCGACATCATCGTCGCCACGCCCGCCAAATGCGGCACGACATGGACGCAGATGATCTGCGCGTTGCTGGTGCATCAGACGCCGCATCTGCCGCAACCCCTGACCGTGTTGTCGCGCTGGCTGGATCGCCACACCGAGCCGATCGAGGACGTCGTCGCGCATTTCGAGAGTCAGACCTTCCGCCGGATCATCAAGACGCACACGCCGCTGGACGGCCTGCCTTACTACGACGAGGTCACCTACGTGTTCTGCGGGCGCGATCCGCGCGATGCCTTCTTGTCCATCGTCGACCATCGGCACAATCTCTCGCAGAAGACGATGGACGACGTGCGCCGGCGCGGGAACATGCCGGACAATTTCGCGTTCACCGGCGGACCCAACGACATGTTTCCCGTCTGGCTCACGACCGGACAGCAGCCGTGGATGGGCGATGGATTCCCGTCCGGCTCGGTGCTCTATCTCAGCGGCACCTATTGGCGCTTCCGCCATCTGCCCAACATCGTGATGATGCACTATCACGACCTGACGGAAGATCGCGACGGCCAGATGCGAAGGCTTTCCGCCGCGCTGGGCATCCCGGTCGATGAGAAGACATGGCCGTCACTCGTCGATGCCGCGGGTTTTGCCGAAATGAAATCGCATGCGAGCGAGACCGCACCCGGCGCGCATCTCGGAGAATGGGCGAACGATCGCGACTTCTTCCGCAAGGCGCGCAACGGCGAATGGCGCACAGCGCTCAGCGCAGAGAACCTCGCGCTTTACGACAAGGTTTCAACGGAGCGGCTTGATCCCCGACTCAAGCTCTGGCTGGAGGGCGGGCACAACGCCATCGGGCCGGATTGATCCTCAATCGAGCGCGGCACCGTCCGCGCAGACAGGATCGTCGATCCGTGCGCGCTTCACCGCGCCCGACAGATCCGTCAGGCCATCCGCGCCAAGCGCAAGCCCCAGTATGCGTCCGCGATCCACCGGTCCAGGAAATTCGATGGTTTTCGGCGGAATCTTCGCGAACCCGACACGAGAGTAATAGGGCTCGTCGCCCACGAGGATGATTGCGCCATAGCCGGCATTGCGCGCAGCCGCGATGCCCGCGCGCATCAAATCGATGCCGATGCCACGGCCGCGCTGATCGGATTGCACGGCCAGCGGTCCCAGCAACAGGGCACGCTTGCCGCCGACGATCACGGGCCAGAACCGCACCGAGCCGCGGAGGTGTCCCTCCTCGATGGCGACGAAGGAAAGTTCCGCTACGGCATTGACCCCTTCGCGCAGTCGATAGGCGGATTTCGCAAACCGTCCGGGCCCGAAGCTCGCGGCGTTCAGTGCGTCGACCAGCGGCATGTCTTCCGGACGTTCCTGCCGGATCTCCCATGTCGCCGCCTCTTTGACAGCACTCGCCACGCCGCTACGCTCCACGACAGAAAACAGATGGAGGTTTAATCCCATGGGCGTGTTGGAAGGCAAGGTCGTTCTGGTCACGGGCGGCGCAAACGGCATCGGCAAGGAATGCGCCCTGCTGGCGGCGCGTGAAGGCGCGAAGGTGGTGATCAACGATCTGGGCGGGGGTGCCGCCGGCGGCGACGCAGGTTCCGCCGGTCCCGCCGAAGCGGTGGCCGAGGAAATCCGGAAGGCGGGCGGCGAAGCGGTTTCCAACTCCGACAGCGTGTCGAGCCGCCAAGGGGTGGCGCGCATGATCGAACAGGCCATGGATACGTACAAAGGCCTGCATTCGATCATCAATCCTGCAGGCATCCTGCGGGACAAGATGTTCCACAAGATGACGGACGAGGAATGGGACATCGTGATCGATGTGCATCTGACCGGCAGCTACAATGTCTGCCACGCCGCCATCAATCATTTCCGCGAGCAGGAAGAAGGATCCTTCGTCCTCTTCACTTCGACCTCGGGGCTGATCGGCAACATCGGTCAGGCAAATTACGCGGCGGCGAAGATGGGCATCGTCGGACTGTCCCGCATCATCGCGATGGAGGGCCTGCAGAAGAACGTGCGCTCCAACGTCATCGCCCCGTTCGCATGGTCGCGCCTCATCGCGACCATTCCGGTGAAGGACGAAGCGTCGGCCAGGCGGGTGGAGCGCATGAAGAATTACATGCGCGCGGATCAGGTTGCGCAGCTTGCCGTTTCGCTGGCGGCGCCCGTGTGCAAGGACGTCTCGGGGCAGATCTTCGTGGCGCGCGGCAACGAGATCTTCCTGATGAGCCAGCCGCGCCCGGTCCGCGGCATGGCGAAGATCGAAGGCTGGACGCCGGAAACCATCGCCAGCCACTGCATGCCGGCCCTCAAGCCCAATTTCCACGATCTCGGCGCGACGGTCAGTGTGTTCGGGTGGGAGCCGGTCTAGCTACCAATAGGGCGTGCGCGGCTGCTTGCCGGAAAGCTCGGCAAGCCGCCGCCGCGTCGCCGCGCTGGTATCTTCAGGCAAGGCATTCGGATCGAAGAATTCCGCCGCGCGGATTTCGATGTTGCGCTTGAACTGGACGCGGACGTTGCGCAGCCGGTAGAACGCCACGACGTTGGTGACCCAGAGGATCTTGCGCAGATAAAGGCCGACGAATTCCGGTGGGGTGGATTCCGCAAGTCCCACTTCCTCTTCCAGCTCCCGCACGATCGCCTGTTCGGGCGGTTCGCCGCGGTCCACGCCGCCGCCAGGGAAATGCCATCCGGAAGAATAGGTCTGGCGTATGAGGAGCACCCGTCCCTGCCCGTCTTCCAGCACCGCGCTCACGCCAAAAACCGAAGGCTTTATCAAGGCCTTGGCGATGATTGTTGCGTCGACGACAATTGAGCGGCTCATGCGGCGAAGCCTCGGCGTAATGGAAAACTAACCAAACTGTCTTTATATCCGAAGCAAGTCGTTGAGGGGCTGACTTTGCGGCTGGACATCGCACCGACACAAGCGCGGAAGGATTAGCAGGTGCCCGCCGCAAGCTACGCAAATCTGCGAGCATTGGTCGTTGAGGACAATGCGCATATGCGCGCGTTGTTGCGTTCGCTCCTGCATACGCTGGGCATCAAAAACGTTGCGGAAGCCTCCGACGGCGATACCGGCTTCGCGGAACTCAAGACCCATCTGCCGGATCTCATCCTCACCGATCTTTCCATGACGCCGTCCGACGGCATCACCCTCACGAAGAATATCCGCAACAGCCAGGACAGCCCCAATCCCTACGTCCCCATCATCATGGTGACGGGACACACGGAGCGCCCGCGCGTGGAAGCCGCCCGCGACGCGGGTGTCACGGAATTCCTGGCCAAGCCGATCACCGCCCACAATCTGATGGCGCGGCTTGCCGAGATCGTCGAGCGCCCGCGGCCTTTCGTGAAGTGCGCGACGTATTTCGGACCGGATCGCCGGCGCCGCAAGAATTCCGACTATGCCGACCCGTGGCGCCGGCACGATGACGTAACCGATGTCGAGGTTCGCTGATATGCCTACTGAAAAAGCCGAAATCGTGCAGGTCGCCGACTATCCGGCGATGCTGGATGAGAAAGCCGCGGCGGAATTCATGCACGTGCTTGCGAGCCACGACACCAACAAGCGCATGAAGACCACCATCGAGCAGCGGCGTGGCGAGATCTCGAGCGCCGTGCGCCGCTACGTCGAGGAACTGGCGGCGGCAGCGACCGCCGGAGACCTGAAGGGCGTGTTCGATCGCGCGCACGACATCCGCGGACTGGCGGGAACCGGCGGTCTCGAAGCTGCGGGCAGGATCGCCGACGGTCTGTGCAAATACATCGATTCCGCGGAGCGTCTGGGCGCCACGGCGGAAACGCCGATCATCGCGCTGCATATCGACGCCATCGCGCGCGCCGCGAGCACGTCGGCGGAAGCGCAGAAGCACGGTCCCCAGGTCGCCGCCGAGCTTGGCGAACTCGTTGCCCGCAAACTGAACGCGATTAACGAATTGAAAACCAAGAGAGCGCAGAGCCGCTAACCTTCCGCGCGCTGGCGAACAGCGCGTGTTCATGGCTCCTTAAATCCTCCCGTTAATACTGACCCTTCGGGATCGGGGCCATTCCCGGCCTTTCGCGCGGGTTCGTTCATGCTTCAACTTGCTGGCATCGGTGTGCTGTTCGCCTGCGTGTTCGGCGGCTTTCTCATGTCCGGCGGATCGCTGGGCGTCATCATGGAAGCGTTGCCGCACGAATTGCTGACCATCTTCGGCGCGGCGCTGGCCGCGCTGCTCATCGGCGGCTCGATGGAATCGCTCAAGAAGATGGCGGGGGAGATGGGCAAGATCGTTTCCGGCCCGAAATGGAAGCACGGCGACTACAACGATCTTCTGTGCCTGCTCTTCCTCGTCACCAAGACGATGAAGACCAAGGGCATGATCGCGCTCGAACAGCATATCGAAAAGCCCGCGGACTCGTCGATCTTCAAGCGCTGGCCGCGGATCACCAAGGACCATTTCGCGCTGGATTTCATCTGCGACACGCTTCGCATGATGACCATGAGCCTCGAGGACCCGCATCAGGTCGAAACCGCGATGGAGAAGCAGCTCGAGAAGCACCATCACGAGGCGCTGGGCCCTTCGACCGCGCTGCAGACCATGGCGGACGGACTTCCGGCGCTGGGCATCGTGGCCGCGGTGCTCGGCGTCATCAAAACCATGGGCGCGATCAGCGAGCCGCCGCCAGTCCTGGGCGGGATGATCGGCTCCGCGCTCGTGGGCACCTTCATGGGTGTGTTCCTGGCCTACGGAATCGTCGGGCCGATCGCGACCCGCCTGAAGGCGATCTGCGACGAGGAAGCGCTGTTCTACCACGTCATCCGCGACGTGCTGGTGGCGCATCTGCACGGCAATGCGGCCCAGATCTCGGTGGAAATCGGGCGCGGCAGCGTGCCGAGCGAAGCCCAGCCGAGCTTTCAGGAACTGGAAGAAGCGATCAACAACATCCCGCCGGAGAAATAACCGGCGAAACGATCAACGGCGAACGCGCACGCGCGCCGGCTCGCGGGCCTTGTCGTATTGCTCGGCCAGACTCATGAAGAATGTCGCCAGCGCGCCGGCGAAGACGCCCAGCGGCACGGCATAGAGCACATCGATGTCGCACCCTAGAACCACGATCGCGGTGACCGCGAGGCCCGTCCACTGCGCCACGTTTTTCGGCATCCTTCGATTCCCCAATCCAACGTGCCAAGCCTAGGCTTGTTCGCGTCCGATTGAAGCGGATGTTTAACGAAAGGTTAATGGCGCGGCCGGCGAAAGCGGTGGATGGATGCGTGCCGTTTTCTTACACCGCGAATTCGATGCCCTGCGCCAGAGGCAGCGCATCGGAATAATTGATGGTGGCAGTCTGCCGGCGCATGTAGGCCTTCCAACTGTCGGAGCCGCTCTCGCGCCCGCCGCCGGTTTCCTTCTCGCCGCCAAACGCACCGCCGATTTCCGCGCCGGACGGGCCGATATTCACGTTGGCGATGCCGCAATCCGAACCCGACGCAGCGATGAAGCGCTCTGCTTCCTGCATGTCGGTGGTGAAGATGCAGGAGGAGAGCCCCTGCGGCACGGCGTTGTGCTTCGCCAGCGCGTCTTCGAACCTGGAATATTTCATCACATAGAGGATCGGCGCGAAGGTCTCGTGGCAGACGGTCGTGCTCTGCTCCGGCATTTCGACGATCGCGGGATGGACGTAGTAGCCGTTCGCGAATTTGTCTTCGAGCGCGCGGCCACCGCCCGTCACCTTGCCGCCTTCGTCCTTGGCGGAAGCCAGCGCACGCTCCATGCCGTCGAATGCCGCCTTGTCAATCAGTGGACCGACGAGCGTTTTGGAGTGGAGCGGATTGCCGATGGGCAGGCCGGCATAAATCTTCTTCAGCGCCGGAACGAGCTTGTCGTACACGCTCTCATGCACGAACAGTCGGCGCAGCGTGGTGCAACGCTGACCCGCGGTCCCGACTGCCGCGAAGGTGATGGCGCGCTGCGCCAGATCGAGCTTCGCGGACGGCGCAACGATCATCGCGTTGTTGCCGCCGAGTTCCAGAATGGATTTGCCGAAGCGCGCCGCGACGACCGGCGCCAGCTCGCGGCCCATGCGCGTGGAGCCGGTGGCGCTGACGACCGGGATGCGCGTGTCCTTCGCCAGCATCTCGCCGATATCGCGCCGACCAAGAACGACCTGCGAAAGATTGGCGGGGGCCTCGCCGAAGTTCTTCACCGCACGCTCGAACAGCGCCTGCGTGGCAAGCGCGGTCAGCGGCGTCTTCTCGGAAGGCTTCCAGATCACGCTATCGCCGCAGACCAGCGCCAGCGCGGCGTTCCATGCCCACACCGCGACCGGGAAATTGAATGCGGAGATCACCGCGACTGGGCCCGCAGGGTGCCACGTCTCCATCATGCGATGGCCGGGGCGTTCGGAGGCGATCGTCAAACCGTAAAGCTGGCGCGAGAGGCCGACCGCGAAATCGCAGATGTCGATCATCTCCTGCACTTCGCCGAGACCTTCCTGCAGAATCTTCCCGGCTTCGAGCGTGACGAGTTTGCCGAGCTGCTCCTTGTTCGCGCGCAATTCCTCGCCGAACAGGCGTACCAGCTCGCCACGTCGCGGTGCGGGCACATCGCGCCACGCCTTGAACGCTTCCACGCTGGCCGCGATCTTCTTCTCGACCGAGGCGGCATTGTCATAGGCCACATGCGCCAATTCCACGCCGTCGATGGGCGAGCGCGCAACCACGTCGCCGGAAGACGTGATGCCGAAATGGACGAGAATGTCGTTCATGGTGCTGACCCTTTTCCTCCCCCCCGTTTACGGGGGAAAATCACACGTAATACTTGCCGAAGCGGTTGGCGAGGAAGTCCGAGAGTTTCGCCTGCTCCTGCTTCACGAAGCCCTTCTTCGGCAGCTTGCCTTCCACCAGCAGGTCCACCATCGCGCAGATGCCAGTGGCGGTGGTGATCTGGATGGCGCTCATCAGCCGGCCATTGATCGTCTGGGAATAGATCTTCTTGGCGTAGCTTTCC
>JBQCFD010000307.1:0-35784 GCA_051959625.1 Rhizomicrobium sp. | reverse complement strand
ATGCCGATCCCGCATTCGGTGATGACGACCCTGGCGGCGCTCATTTTCGACGGTGTGCTGGATCGATTTCCAAAATTGAAATTTGGCGTCATCGAGCTGGGCGCGTCCTGGTTGCCGGGCTGGATGCGCAACATGGACAGTGCTGCGCAGGCCTTCATCAAGAACGAAGAGCGGCTGCAGAAACTATCCGCGCGACCTTCGGACATCGTGCGCCGCCAAGTGCGCGTCACGCCCTACCCACACGAGGATACGGGCTGGATTATTGCCAATGCAGGGGAGGAGGTATGCCTCTTCTCGTCGGATTTCCCGCACGTGGAGGGTGGTCGCAATCCGCTGAAGCGGTTCAATGACAGCCTCGCGAACACTCCGGCGCGGGCGACCGAGCGCTTCTATTGTGACAATTTCGTCGACCTGATGGGTGAGGGGCTGGCGCCGGCGCTCAGGCGTCCGAATCTGCGAAGCGCCGCTTGAACAAAAGGCCCGGTGTTGCCGCCGGGCCTTTCGCTTCACATGCAAATCGAATTACGGCGCGTATTTGAGGTCGATGGCGCCGATGCCGGCCGCCACGTTCACGCCCTTCATGCCTTCGACGCTGAGCGGTTGCAGCGTGATCGAACGGTCGAAGCCGCCAACAAGCACGTTCGCGCCGGCGCCGATGCCAACGGCAGCAGAGGCGGTCGCGCCGCCATAGCCGCCCTCGAGCGCGCCCGGCTTCAGCGAGGACGTCGGAGCGATTACGCCCCAGATCAGCTCGCCGCCTTCAGTGTAGCCGAGGTCGACACCGAACTTCTTCACGGTGCCGATGTAGTGCTCGCCGGCTCCGCGGTTCGGACGATAGTTGCAGCGCAAGTCCTTGGAGGAGCCGAACACAAAGCCCCAGCCACTGGACACATGGCAGGTCAGAACGCCCACTTTCACGCCGGCGGCGCTGGCGGGCACGGCCGCGAGGCCGAGGGACAGTGCGGCAGCCGCCGCGGCAATGGCAAATTTCTTCATGGATTCACAAGCTCCTGAGTTAATCCGAAATCCTTTCATTTCCGCGGGACGCGAAAATGGACCGCAAACGGTCGTCACGGTCGCAACCACAAAACGGAGACCGCAACCGAAGGTTCCACTATCTGCGACGAAAGTTCCATCCATATCCAGCCCCGAATCTAGGAAAATTAATTGGCATCTAGGATCACCCGAGCCGGCCGCCCGGCGCTCCGAAGCAACGACAGGTGCGGGCTGTACAATCCGGGTCGCTTTACACCCCTTTCGCCGGGCTCTTAGATCGCAGATAGCGAAGTACCGGAGGACTCAATGGCATCGGGCATCAAGGACAAGGTCGCCATTCTGGGCATGGGCTGCTCGAAGTTCGGCGAGCGCTGGGAGTCGGGCGCGGAAGAGCTCATGGTTGAGGCCTATCTCGAGGCCATGCAGGACGCCGGTGTCGAGACGAATCAAATCCAGGCGGCATGGTTCTCCACGGCGATCGAAGACCAGCATGTCGGCAAGGGCGGCACGCCTCTGTCAGTCGCATTAAGACTTCCCAATATTCCCGTCACGCATGTCGAGAACTTCTGCGCCAGCGGGTCGGAAGCATTCCGGGGCGCGGTTTACGCGGTGGCGGCGGGCGCCTGTGACATCGCCTTGGCGCTGGGCGTCGAGAAGCTGAAAGACACCGGCTATGGCGGACTGCCGCAGCGCGAGAATGGCACGCTCAATCCGCTGTGGAGCGCCAATGGTTCGGCACCGGGCAATTTCGCCCAGCTTGCCAGCGCCTACCGCACCAAGCACGGGGTCTCCAAGGATGACCTCAAGCGCGCGATTGCGCATGTCTCGGTCAAGAGCCACGCCAACGGCACGAAGAATCCGAAGGCGCACCTCCAGAAGGCGATAACCGAGGAGATGTGCCTCAACGCGCCGATGATCGCCGAGCCGCTCGGTCTGTTCGATTGCTGTGGTGTTTCGGATGGCGCCGCCTGCGCCATCGTGACGACGCCGGAAATCGCGCGCGCAATTGGCAAGAAAAACCTCATTACGGTGAAAGCGCTGCAGCTGGCGCTGTCGAACGGCCTGGAGAGCCAGCACAATTCCTGGGACGGGTCCTATTTTCATACCGCGCGCATCGCGTCCAAACGCGCTTATGAGGAGGCGGGCATCAAGGATCCGCGCAGCGAAGTCTCCATGATGGAAGTGCATGATTGTTTCTCGGTCACCGAGCTTGTGACGATGGAAGACCTGCACATCTCGAAGGAAGGCGAGGGGTGGAAGGACGTGATGAACGGCTTCTACGACGCGGATGGCCAGGTGCCCTGCCAGATCGATGGCGGCCTGAAATGCTTCGGCCATCCGATCGGCGCGAGTGGCCTTCGGATGCTCTATGAGATGTATCTGCAGCTTCAGGGCCGTGCCGGTGCCCGGCAGCTGAAGAACCCCAGGATCGGGCTCACCCACAACCTTGGCGGCGCTCCCAACATGAATGTCTGCTCTGTCGCCATCATCGGCGCGCAAGGCGCCTGACGCATCGGCGATCTAGTACACGACGACTGAGCGGATCGACTTGCCTTCGTGCATGAGATCGAAGGCGTCGTTGATCTTCTCGAGCGGCATCTGGTGCGTGATCAGGTCGTCGATGTTGATCCGTTTGTCCATGTACCAGTCGACGATCTTGGGAACATCGGTACGGCCCCTTGCGCCGCCAAAAGCTGTGCCCTTCCACACGCGGCCCGTCACCAGCTGGAAGGGGCGCGTCGCGATCTCCTGACCTGCGCCCGCCACGCCGATGATAATGCTTTGGCCCCATCCGCGGTGGCAGCATTCCAGCGCCTGCCGCATGGTCGTCACATTGCCGATGCATTCGAAACTGTAGTCCGCGCCGCCACCGGTCAATTCGACGAGATGGGCCACAAGATCGCCTTCCACCTTTTTCGGGTTGACGAAATGGGTCATGCCGAACTGGCGCGCGATCCGTTCGCGATCCGGATTTAGGTCGACGCCGACGATCATATTGGCGCCAACCATCCTGGCGCCCTGAATGACGTTCAGCCCGATACCGCCGAGCCCGAAAACCACGACATTCGCGCCCGCTTCGACCTTCGCGGTGAAGATCACCGCGCCGATGCCTGTCGTCACGCCGCATCCGATGTAGCAGACCTTGTCGAACGGCGCGTCGGAACGGATTTTCGCGAGCGCGATTTCGGGCATCACGGTGTGGTTCGAGAAGGGGGAGCAGCCCATGTAGTGCAGCACCGGCTTGCCTTTGAAAGAGAAGCGGCTGGTGCCGTCCGGCATGACCCCCTTGCCCTGCGTCGCGCGGATGGAGGTGCACAAATTCGTCTTGTGGCTCGTGCAGCTTTTGCACTCGCGACATTCCGGCGTATAGAGCGGAATTACGTGGTCGCCCGGCTTCAGCGATTTCACGCCAGGGCCGATCTCGACAACGACTCCGGCGCCCTCATGTCCGAGGATCACCGGAAACTGTCCTTCGGGATCGGCACCAGACAGCGTGAACGCATCCGTATGACAGATGCCGGTCGCCTTTAGCTCGACCAGCACCTCGCCTGCCTTGGGCCCTTCGAGATCCACCATCTCGATCTCCAGCGGTTTGCCTGCGGAAAAGGCCAGTGCAGCGAGCGTTTTCATGCCGGGTTCTCCAGATACCGCCCCAAGATTTAGTCATATTGTGCCGTCACAGTGGCGGAGGTGAAGGGCCATACCTATCTTTGGCCCAGGGGCGCAAGATTCGGGGCGGCATGATCGACGTTCGCGATCTGGTTTACGAATACCCTTCGAAGCGGGCTTTGGAGGGTGTTTCCCTCACCGTGCCTGCGCAAACCATCGCAGCGCTCGTAGGTCCCAACGGGGCGGGCAAGACAACATTGCTCCGTTGCCTCGCGGCGCTGGAACCACCTTATTCGGGGACCGTCGCCATCGACGGTTTGGACACGCGCGAGCATCCGCGCGAAATCCATGCGCGGCTGGGCTATCTCCCGGATTTCTACGGTCTCTACGATGAATTGACCGTTCGGCGTTGCCTGACTTACGCGGCCTGGTCTCACGGGCTTGCCGTGGACGCGGTGGGGCAGGCGGTTTCCAAAGCGGCTGAACGGGTAGGCCTGTCGACGCGGATGGAGAGCAAGGCGGGGGAATTGTCGCGCGGCCTGCGCCAGCGCCTGGGCATTGGTCAGGCCATCGTGCATGAACCGAAGGTCCTGTTGCTGGATGAGCCTGCCGCCGGCCTGGACCCGCAGGCCCGGCGCGATCTTTCCGCTCTCCTGATCGCCCTGCGCGAAGCCGGCATGACGCTGGTCGTGTCCTCTCACATTCTGGCGGAGCTCGAGGACTATGGCTCAGAGATGATCATCATCGAGAACGGCCGCATCGCGGGCGGACGGCCCATCAAGGTGAAGGATGTGGAACGTCCGCGCTTCCTCATCGAGATCGCAACGGCGCGGACCGATTTTGGAGATTTTCTGAAGGAAGCAGGCATCGATGTGATTGAAGCGGATGAGCATCACGCGCTCATCACGCACACGCGCAATGCTGCCGCCCGCGCCAAGCTTCTGCGCGATCTGGTCACCGCGGGGTTTGATGTGTCGGCATTCGGCGAATCCTCCAAGGCGCTCGAAGAGGCTTATTTCTCGCAAGTCGGAAAGAGCGCCGGATGATGATGGGGCCCGAATTCCGGCGCAATTTATGGTTGGAGATGACGCCGCGCCGCGTCGTTTTCATGGTCGCGATCCTGGCGCTGGTGTTTTTCGCCGCTGCCGTCTCCGGGCCCGCATGGACGCCCTATTCGGCGGCGGAGACGATCTATTACCTGATTGTCGTCATCTGGGGCGCGCGCAATGCCGGCCTCAGCATCGTAGCTGAGATCCGCGACCGCACATGGGACTTGCAGCGCCTGTCGTCGATCAGCGCCGCGCAGATGATTTGGGGCAAGCTGTTCGGATCCACGATCTACAACTGGTTTGGCGGGGCGACCTGCCTGGCCGTGATGCTGGCCTATGGCTTCACGCACGGCACGGCAGGCGCGGCGCTGCTGGATTTCGTCTACTACATCATCGTCGGTCTGGTGGCCCAGGCCTCGGCGCTGTTCGCAAGTCTCATCGCCATTCGCCGACGTTCGGCGCATTCCCGGCTGGATGTGTTTCTCTATCAGCTCGTTGGCGTCGTGGCGGCCATCATCGTCGCCTATGTCTGGGAAGCGGCCGATCCGGCCAGCGCGCTTCTTTTTGGCCGGAAGGCCACGGACTTCATACCATGGTGGGGCGCGACGATCAGCGCCCGGCCATTCCTGCTGATCTCGCTGGCCATCTTCGCCGCATGGATCCTGACGGGTTGCTATCGGGAGATGCGCCGCGAGCTGAAGATGCGCAATGGACCTCTGGTCTGGCTCGGCTTCCTGCTTTTCATCGGCCTTTATGTTGCGGGCTTTGACGCGTGGCTTCCACGCGAGGCTGCCACGGCGTCATGGAATGTCGTGGCGCTGCGTCTGGCTCTGGCCGCCACGGCATTCGGCGTGCTGACTTACATCACCGTGCTGCTCGAGCCGAAAGACCGGGTACTCTATCGCTGGTATGCCAGCCAGGTCGGATCGGGCGCGGTTGGACGCGCGTTGTGGGGATTGCAGGCCTGGATCATGAGTTATGCCGCCACCTTTATCGTGGCGCTGGCTCTGATCTGGTGGCTCTTCTCGCATGGCGCGGGATCCTCCTATCCCGCACTGACCGCCGCGGAGCTGGGATTCCTGACGCGCGATATCTCCATCTTCGTCTTCTTTGCGGCGGCGCGCCGGCGCGGGGATTTCGCGGCGCTTGTGTCGCTGTTCTCGCGCTATGTGCTGATCCCAGCTATTCTCGATGGCATAGGCCTAAAGGGTGCGTTGCCGTTCTTTTATCCGACGCCGTCGGCACCGGTATGGCTCGGCCCCGCCATCGTGTGGGGAGAAGCCGCTGTCGCTCTGGCGCTGGCGACAAGCCGCGTGGCGCTGGGCGAGAAGCGCCCGGCCTAGCGGGTTTTCGCGATCTTGAGCCCCGAATAGTTGGGCTGATCGATCGCCACCTTGTCGAGCGTCGTCGTCTCCAGATGGCGGCGTAGCGCCTCGGATTCGATATCGATCGAGCCCTCCCGGATTTGCTTGCACAATTCGCGATTGAGCTCCTCGAGCCAGCCGTCGTGGCCGAGGAGGGCGACGAGTTCGGCTTTCTCCCTGTGGGTCGCTTTTGGCCCCTGTTCCAGCTCGCGCACGACAATGGCCAGCGCATTGGCCGCGACGCGCGCATGAAAGGCGGTATGGCCTTTCAGTTCCGGCATTGCCTTGGTCTCGAGGAAATTGTGCACCGCGCGCACCAGTTCCAGCATCGAGGGTTGATCCATCATGGCGTCATATCTTCCCGTGGATGATGAGGTTGATAAGGTCGATCTCCGTTTCGGATGAGCGCCGGCCGATGGCGGCGCGTTCGACCGAGCCGTCGACGCGGAAGCCCTGATACATGCTCATGCACATCACGCCCCATTTGAGCGAGCCATAGACAATCCATGTGCGCACGTCGTCGACGTCGATTTTGCCGCCGCCGGCATCTTCATAGCCGGCAATGAGATCGCGAAGATGGCCGAACCCGCCGACCACCTTGTCGGCAACGCCGAAACGCCAGGAGTTCGTGCAGATCCAGCCGATGTCTTCCAGCGGATCGCCGATATGGGTGAGCTCCCAATCGAGCGCGGCTTCCACGCCGCGCGGCGAGATCAGGAGATTGCCGTGCCGGAAGTCGCCATGAACGAGCGTCTGCCGTTTGGCCTTCGCCATGCGGGGCTCGAGCCATTTGAAGGCGAACTCGAAAACCGGGTGCGGATAGTCGTAGCTGTCGTACAGGTCCCGGTAGCGGCGGAGTTGGGTAGGGCCGTCGATTACCGGAAGCAGGCGCGCGAGAGGCGCGGTATCGACTTGGTGAATCTTCGCGAGGATGGCGCCGCACTGGTTGGCAAGACGCGGCCGGACGGAATCGAACTCGCTGTCTCGCAAGATCTTGCGCGCGATGGTTTCCCCGGGAAGCCGGTCCATGACATAGCCGTGGCCGACGCCATCGTTGGGCCGCAAGATGTAGCGCACGCGAGGCGCCGCGACGCCGCTGCCGCGCGCCGCTTCGATCACCACCGCCTCGGTCTCGAGTGGCACTGCGGCGGAGCCCTCGGTTACGCGCGCACCGCCGCCGGGACTGCGCCGCAGGATCAGCGGTTCATGCTTGCCGTGGATGAGGGCATCGAAGGCCCAGGTCTCCTGGCTCGCGCCGCCCGAAAGCCGCGTAATGGAATCGACGCGCTCGAAGCCCGGAAAGGCTTTCGCCAATGCAAGGTCCAGTGCTGCCAGGAAATCGACCTTGGTCATCAGCCCGTCCGCAAATACCGCACAGCCTCGTCGCGCTCAAAGAGATAGAGCAGAACCCGCAACGCCTCTCCGCGCGGCGATTTCAGCTCAGGATCCTTCGCAAGGATGAGTTTCGCATCATCGCGCGCGGCTGCAAGCAAATCCGCATGTGCCGCAACGTCAGCCATGCGGAACTCCAGCAAGCCGCTTTGCTTGGTGCCCAGAACCTCGCCTGGGCCGCGCAACTCCAGATCGCGCTCGGCGATGACGAACCCGTCGTCCGTCTCCCGCAGCGTCGTCAGCCGCTCCTTCGCGGTGTCGCCCAGGGGCGCGGAATAGACGAGCAGGCAGGTGGATTTCGCTTCGCCGCGCCCGACGCGTCCGCGCAGCTGATGCAGCTGCGCGAGCCCGAAACGCTCCGCATGTTCCACGACCATGATGGTGGCTTCGGGCACGTCGACGCCGACCTCGATGACGGTGGTGGCGACGAGCACCTTGATGTCGCCATTCTTGAAACGCGCCATTTCCGCGTCGCGCTCGGGCCCCTTCATGCGGCCGTGGACGAGGCCGACGGCAGACCCCAGCACTTCGCGCAGCATCTTCGCCCGGTCTTCGGCGGCGGTCAGATCCACAAGCTCGGATTCTTCCACCAGCGGACACACCCAGTAGGCGCGGGCGCCGTTGGCGATGGCGCGGCGCAGATGGGCGATGACTTCGTCGATGCGCTCGGCGGAGATGAGTCGCGTATCCACCGGCTTGCGGCCGGGCGGGCGGCCTGTAAGCCGCGAGACATCCATGTCGCCATAGGCCGTGAGCGCGAGCGTGCGCGGGATGGGGGTGGCAGTCATGACCAGAACGTCCACGGGCCTGTGGCCTTTGCCCTGCAAGGTCATGCGCTGATGCACGCCGAAGCGGTGCTGCTCGTCCACCACGGCTAGGCCGAGATCGCGAAAGGCGACGTCTTCCTGGAAGATGGCGTGGGTTCCGACCAGGATGTCGATCTTGCCTTCGGCGAGATCGCGCAACACTGCGTCCCGCCCCGAGCGTTCGCGCCCGGTGAGCAGGACCATGCGCACCCCCGTGGCGTCCGCCAGCTTTTCGAGCGAGGTCATGTGCTGGCGGGCGAGGATTTCCGTCGGCGCCATGAATGCGCCCTGCATACCGGCCTCGATGGCGCTGAGGAGCGCGAGGAAGGCAACGATGGTCTTGCCGGCGCCGACATCGCCCTGCAGCAGCCGGAGCATGCGCTGGGGTGTCCGCATGTCGGCGTCGATTTCCGCAAGCGCCTGTTTCTGGGTATCGGTCAGGGCGAAGGGCAGGGCGGCGACGGCTTTCGCACGCAATTTGCCGCTGCTCTCGATGCTGCGGCCCTTCTGGCCGCGCATGGCGTTGCGGATGAGCACGAGCGCGAGCTGATTGGCCAGCAGCTCGTCATAGGCCAGCCGCATGCGCGGCGGTGAGAGAAGCGAAAGCTCGTCTTCGCCGCCAGGGTTATGCGCGGCTATGAGGGCCTCATGGAAGTTGGCCCAGCGCCGGGCGCGCTTGAACGCGGGATCGAGCCATTCCGGCAGGTCGGGTGTGTTGTCGATCGCGGCGCGGATCGCCTTGGTCAGCGCCTTCGACGGCAGGCCTTCCGTCAGCCGATAGACCGCTTCCTGTTGCGGCAGTTCGGCCGCTTCATCCGGCGTCACGATGAAATCCGGATGCGGCATCTGAAGCTGGTTCTTGAACCGCTCGAGCTTGCCGCTGACGACGCGCTTCTGGCCCACGGGAAGCTGTTTTTTCAGATGGTCCGGATAGGCGTGGAAGAAGACGAGATCGAGCAGCGCAGTGTCGTCCGAGCAGCGCACCTTGTAGGGCAGGCGGCGTTCGCGAGGCGGCATGTGATCTAGAACGTTCACTTCGACCGTGGCGACGCGCCCTTCTTCGGCATCGATGAGTCTCGGCCGGTAGGACCGGTCGATGATCCCCGTCGGCAGATGGAAAATCAGATCGACGAGCCGCGTTCCCGCCGCGCGCTCGATGAGCTTGGCGATCTTGGGACCCACGCCCGGCAGCGTGCGCGTCTCGGCAAACAGCGGAAAGAGAATCGATGGGCGCATGCAGAAGGAACACTAGCGGAACGGAGGCGTAGGCGTTATATCCCGCGCCATGACGATTACTGACAACGGTGGCTCTTCGGAGACCCGCCGCAAACGGCTATTGTTCCGGGCCCAGCGCCGGGGCTTCAAGGAAGTGGATCTGATCTTCGGGGCGTTCGCCGCCGAGGCGCTTCCGACCATGGACGAGCCCGCCCTCGACGAATTCGAGGCGCTTCTGGCTGTGCCGGACAAGGATGTCTTCGCCTGGCTGCAGGACCAGGCACCGGTGCCGCCGGAATACGACAACAAGACCTTTGCGGGCCTGAAGGCCGTCTGTAACCGCAAGAATCCCACATGGAACGTCTGACTTATATCGCCCGCGAGCGTGGCCGGCTTTCGGTGAGCGGCGCGCCGGGCGGCTACGACGCCTATCTCGCAGCCGAAGCGGCCGCGCGGCGCAAGGGGCTTGTGCTGCTTGTTGCGGCGGACGATGCGCATGCGGTGGCCGCGGCCGATGCGATGCGCTTCTTTGCCAAGGATGTCGCGGTGCTGCTGTTTCCGGCGTGGGACTGCCTGCCTTACGACCGCACTTCGCCCAAGTCCGACATCGAGAGCCAGAGACTGGCGACGCTGGCAGCACTGGCGCGGCGGGATGAGGGCGGTGCGCCGGCAATCGTGGTTACCACCGTCAATGCTTTGCTTCAGCGGGTGCCCCCGAGGAGCGAGATAGCAAAGGCAAGTTTCTTCGCCCGCGTCGGCAACGATGTGGAGCATGAAGTCCTCACCGCCTTCCTCGTGAAGAACGGCTATGTGAAGGCCAGCACCGTGCGCGAGCCCGGCGACTTTGCGCTTCGCGGCGGCATCGTCGATCTGTGGCCGCCAGGATCGGAGCAGCCGTTGCGGCTGGACTTCTTCGGCACGACGCTCGACGCAATCCGTACCTTCGATGCGGAGACGCAACTTTCCACCGACCAGATCCGCGAGATCGAGCTTCTGCCCGCCAGCGAGGCTCCGCTCGATGCCGAGAGCATCAGCCGTTTCAGGAGCGGCTATGTCGCGACTTTCGGCCCCGCCACCAGCGACGATCACCTTTATGAAAGCGTCAGCAGCGGACGGAAGATGCAGGGCATGGAGCACTGGCTCCCGCTCTTCCACGATCACCTCGACACGCTGTTTGACTATGCGCCGGATGCGCTGGTGATGCTCTCTCACCAGACGGAGGAAGCGAAAACGGCGCGCCTTGAACTGGTGAAGGACTATTACGAGACTCGCCGCCAGTTTCTGCGCGATGCCCGCGAAAGCGAGGCGAAGGTGGTGGCACCTCCATACAAGCCGCTGCCGCCGGAAAAACTTTATCTGACGGATGGCGAGTGGAAGGCCGCGCTGGGCAACAGGGATGTGCGAGAGCTTTCGCCGTTTCAGGCGCCGGAGTCGATGCGCGCCGTGGATGCCGGGGGCAAGCAGGGGCGCGACTTCGCAGCAGAACGCGCGCAGGGCAAGGTGAACATCTTCCAGATCGCGGCCGATCACATCGGCGATCTGCTGAAGGCGAAGAAGCGCGTCATCGTCGCGACATGGAGCAACGGCTCGGCGGAACGCATCGGCGGGCTGCTTTCGGATCATGGCATCGACGCCATTCGCCAGATCGACCATTGGAGCGATGCCGCGAAGCTCCACCATGACGCGGTTGGTGTCGCTGTGCTGGGGCTGGAGCATTGCTTTGAAGCGGCCGATTTCGCCATCGTCTCCGAGCAGGACATTCTGGGCGACCGCATGGTGCATGCGCGCGGGCGGCAGAAGCGGGCGCAGAACTTCCTGCAGGAAGCGTCGTCCCTCGCGCCAGGCGATCTTGTCACGCATATCGAACATGGCGTGGGGCGCTTCACCGGCTTGCAGACGATCGATGTCATCGGTGCGCCGCATGATTGCCTGGAGCTGCAATATGACGGCGGCAAGCTGTTCCTGCCCGTGGAGAACATCGAGCTTCTGACCCGCTATGGCTCCGACGAAGGCGCGTCGCTGGATCGCCTTGGCGGCGCGGGCTGGCAATCGCGCAAGGCGAAGATGAAGCAGCGCGTGCGCGAGATCGCGGGCGAGCTTATCCGCATCGCGGCAGCGCGCGAACTGAAGCAGTTGCCGTCCACCGAGCCGCCGGCCGGACTCTATGACGAGTTCTGCGCGCGTTTCCCTTATCAGGAGACGGAGGATCAGGAGAAAGCCATCGCCGATGCCATCGAGGATCTGGCGAAGGGCCGGCCGATGGATCGCCTTGTCTGCGGCGACGTCGGCTTCGGCAAGACCGAAGTCGCGCTGCGCACCGCCTTCGTCGCGGCGATGAGCGGCGTGCAGGTGGCGGTGGTGGTGCCCACCACGCTGCTCGCCCGCCAGCATTACAAGAACTTCGTTGCGCGGTTTCAGGGCTTCCCGCTGAAGGTGCGTCAGCTTTCGCGCTTCGTGGATGCGAAAGAGGCGCGCGAGACGAAAGAGGGCCTCAAGACCGGCGACGTGAACATCGTCATCGGCACCCACGCGCTGCTGGCGAAGGGAATCGAGTTCAACAATCTCGGCCTGCTCATCGTGGACGAGGAGCAGCATTTCGGCGTGTCGCACAAGGAGCGGCTGAAGGCATTGAAGGCCGACATGCATGTGCTGACACTGACGGCCACGCCGATCCCGCGCACCTTGCAGCTGGCACTGTCGGGCGTGCGCGATCTTTCGCTCATCACCACGCCGCCGATCGACCGCCTGGCGGTGCGCACTTTCGTGACGCCGTTCGACCCGCTGGTGATCCGCGAAGCGCTTCTTCGTGAACACTATCGGGGCGGGCAGAGCTTCTATGTCTGTCCGCGCATCGCGGACCTTCGCGATGCGGAGGAGTTCCTCAAGACCACGGTGCCGGAAGTGAAGAGCGCCGTGGCGCATGGCCAGATGGCGCCATCGAACCTCGAAGACGTGATGACGGCTTTCTACGAAGGCAAGATCGACGTTCTTATCTCCACCAACATCGTGGAGTCCGGCCTCGACATTCCCACGGCGAACACACTGGTCGTGCATCGCGCGGACATGTTCGGCCTGTCGCAGCTTTATCAGCTCAGAGGACGCATCGGCCGTTCCAAGCAGCGCGCCTATGCCTATCTGACCACGCCCGCGGACCGGAAGCTGACCGAGACGGCGGACCGCAGGCTTCAGGTTCTGCAATCGCTCGACCAGCTGGGCGCGGGCTTCTCGGTCGCCAGCCATGACATGGATATCCGCGGCGCCGGCAATCTTCTGGGCGAAGAGCAGTCCGGTCACGTCCGCGAAGTCGGCATCGAGCTTTATCAGGAGATGCTCGAAGAGGCCGTCTCCCAACTTCGCGCCGGCGGCGGCGGCGAGGAGATCGCGGATCAGTGGTCGCCCACCATCAACATCGGCGCGGCAGTGCTGATCCCGGAGAGCTATGTCTCCGATCTCAACGTCCGCATGGCGCTTTATCGCCGCCTTTCCACGCTGGAGGACAAGACCGAGATCGAGCGCTTCGCCGCCGAACTCATCGACCGCTTCGGCAAGCTGCCGGATGAAGTGAAGCATCTGCTCGAGATCGTGGCGATCAAGCGGCTCTGCCGCACCGCGCTCGTCGAGAAGATCGAGGCTGGCCCGAAAGGCGCCACGCTCACCTTCCGCAACAGCCAGGTCCCCAATCCGATGGGTCTGGTGAAGCTTATCAGCGAGCACCAGTCCACGATGAAGGTCAGGCCCGATCAGAAGGTCGTCATCAGCCGCGACTGGCCGACGCCGGAGATGCGGCTGAAGGGGACTCAGGCGCTTCTGGGGCAACTGGCGAAGCTCGCCGCGGCGGCTTGATCTCTGCGGTGTGTTTCGCAAGCAGGGCAAGCGCCGCGTTCACCGCTTGCAGCAGCATTTGGGCTTCCATGCGCCTTCGCTTGGCGTCAGACGTATGGACGCCGTGCTTCAAGGCATTGCGGTTTCCCTTGGGCGCTCCTCTACGGAAAGTATTTGAATTGCAGATTGAGGGGGGTACCGCCCCCCGGGTCTCGTCCGTCATGGCGCGCTCGACACGGTGACGTGCTGATGGAATTCGCTGCCGCGGATGCGCTTGATCGCGCTGGCGGCGGTGGCCGATGCCTGGATAAGGCGCGTGGCGACTTTCAGCGCATCGAGGCGGCTATCCAGATAATAGCTTTCGCTGTCCTTGCTCATTTCGAAGCAGCGTGCGGCGGCGGCGTTGCAGGCGTCGATCTGCCGGGCGAGCAAGGCCGCGATGTCATCGAGGCCGGAATCGGAACCGGCGAAATCGTCAGTCGAATCAATCATTTATGGTATTTCTCCTATGTAGGATGATATTCTAGAACAAATAGAGAACGCACACAAGCCCCCCGGATTAAAAATCGGAGAATGTCCGATCTGCCGTTGGCTTTGCCGGCGGGGGCGCGATTGCATGAGCGCGGGCGGATTCGGGGCTGCGGCGATGGCGGATGGAACTCAATCGGGCGGCGTGCTGCGCGCGGTCGCGGCGCGGCCATATCTGCTGGCGGCCGTGGCGCTCGGCGTGACGCTCTATCTAGCCAGCGGGGCGTGGTTCGAGCGTGTCGTGACGCGCGCGCTGGTGGGCTGGGACGGCGGCGTGATCCTCTTCCTGCTGCTGATGTTCTTCCTCTTCATGCGCAACCAGGACACGGACGACATGAAGCGCCGCGCAATCGCGCATGACGAGGGTGGGCATCTGGTTCTTGTCATCGCGATCCTGGCTGCGGTCGCGAGCGTCGGCGCGCTGATCGCGGAGCTGTCGGTGGCCAAAGACCATCCGGGCGGCGGCTTCCGCCTCGCGCTGGCCGCGGCGACCGTCGTCTTGTCGTGGCTCTTCGTGCAGATCGTGTTCGCGGCGCATTACGCGCATGAGTACTATCTGGCGGAGGAGAACGGCGCGCCGAAAGGCGGGCTCGAATTCGGAGTCGCGGGCGAGCCGGACTATTGGGACTTCGTGCATTTTTCCGTGGTGCTGGGCACGGCCTCGCAGACCGCCGACATCATCTTCACTTCAAAGGCGATGCGCCGCATCGGCACTGTCCACACCATCGTGGCCTTTGCCTTCAACACCGCGATCCTCGCGACCATGATCAATCTGGCGGCGAATTTTATCTAACTCACCTTCTCCCCTAGAGGGCAGGGTGTGGGGATCGCAGCTTTCTCAAGCCATTGCCCACGGTCACGCCACCAGACAACAGGCGCAAGCTGTAGCAGAACGCGGCCTTTCTTTTTGGGGATGCAACGGGGCTTGCGCGGATCGGCAACATGTGATGTAAACTTCACATTAAGAGAAGGAAGCACCACATGACCCGTGAAAAGAGGTTCGAGTTTTTGATAGCCGTGGGTTCGATTGGCGGTATCGCCATCGGGCTCGCCACGATTGCCGTGATCGGTCCGCATCACGGCACCTCGCCCAGCCCGGAGCGGATCGCGCTTGGCACGCTGGTTGTTGCCATCGCAATGATCTGGGCCTGTTATTTCACAACGCGGGCGCACTTCACCCGGGACGAATTCAAGCGTCAGCGCGAGATTTCGGCGTCGTTCTGGGGCGGATGGTTGGGCATGGCGGCGACCGCACCTGTATTCTTCTTCATCGCAGCAGGCGGTTTCGGCCCGCTTGCGGCGTTTCACGCGCCGCTTCTGGTTTTCACATTCGGCTATCTGCTCGCACCTGTATTCGGCGCGATCGGCACTGTGGGCGCACGGTTGTGGCTCCTGTATCGCGACAAAAGAGAATGAAGAACATCCTCAAAGTCCTGCGCGCCGAACGCGATTGGACGCAGGCCGAACTGGCGCGGCGCCTGGATGTGTCGCGCGAGTCGATCAACGCCATCGAAACCGGCCGCTACGATCCGAGCCTTCCGCTCGCATTCGAGATAGCGGCCTTGTTCGGCAAGAAGATCGAAGAGGTTTTTGTTTACCAGAAACGTTGACCCGTCACCTGCTCACAGTTACCCGCCGTTCGATACCGATGCTTCACAACGGGCCGGATACTTCCCCTCACAAGAGGGAGGCGAGGTTGAATGTCATACGGAACCACTTCCGCTCACTCGCATTGCTTGTGCAATGGAACTGGCGCACTTGCGCCTTCAGGAGATGAAGATGGCATCCAAGGCACGTCCTCCCGCACAGGCGCCGGTTGGCGCGGCAGCGGGTGCGGTGGTTGGCGCAATGGTGGCAGGGCCGGTTGGCGCGGTGATCGGCGCGCCGCTCGGCGTGCTGGCATCGCGGCAGGTGAATGTCGGCGACGCCGCGAAGTCCGCCAAGTCCGGCGCGCGCAAGACGAAGACAGCGGCCCGTCAAGCGACACGCAAAACGAAGACGGCCGCGCGCAAGACGGCAAAGCAGGCCCGCAAGACCGCGCGTACCGCGAAAGCCGGCGCCCGCAAGGTCGCTCGCACCGCAAAACGCGCCGTCCGGCGCACACGCAGAGCGGCAAAGCGGAAGTAGCAAACGCTGCCATGGAGGGCGATGCCATGCTGGATCCTTGTGCCGCCATCGAGGATCTTCGCCTCCGCGGCGCGGCGGTTCGGCCCGACGTCGCACCGAGCTATTTCCTTGCATGCCGAACGGCTTAGCGGCTGGTTCGCAGACGCGGTAAGTCGCGCGACACGCGGCAAATCAACAACGCGCGCGACCTGTGCTAACATCCACGACGATTGTCATCTTGCTCTTCGGGGGAGCGGATGGATCGGGGGCGGGATCCGCATTGGATGTGGTCGCGCTATTGGCAGCGCGACGAGCACGACGATTGCCTGGTGAACGCGCTGGGCCTCGCCGCGATCTGGCGCGACTATCTGGACGGTTTCGAAGATCATGCGCGGCTGCTGGATCTGGCGACGGGATCCGGCGAAGCGGCGGAGCTTGCCGCGCGCACCCTGCGCGGACTTGGGCGCGCGTTCGAGATCGACGCGATCGATGCGGCTATTCTTCCCGACGCGATCGCGCAACGCCTGCGCGCCGATCGCGTGCGCGTCATGGGTGGCGTCGATCTCGCCGCCCTGACGTTCGAGGATCGCAGCTATGACGGCGTGTTCTCCCAATTCGGCATCGAATATGGCAGCCGGCCACAGGCGTTTCACGAAGCGGCGCGGGTGCTGCGCGCCAACGGCCGCGGAATGTTCGTGATGCATCACAAGGAAAGCGTGATCTCCCGCGCCTGCGCCATGCGCCTCGCCCGTTACCGCGATGTCATCGGTCCGACGCAGTGCTTCGCCGCGGCGCGGCAGGTCTTCACCGCCCATCTCTTGGGAGGCGCCCCGCAGTTTCTGCTGCAGGCCGAAGCCAAACTCCGCACCGATGTGGCGATCCTTGAGCGCAGGCTGGGCGTGCCGCCATCCGAGCCGAACCTGGCGCCTGCCGTGAAATTCCTGAGCGAGATCTCCGTCATGCCCGCGCGCTACGAGCCGGTGGATGCTTTGCGCCGCGTGCAGTTCGTGGAGGAGGAAATCATGTCCTGGCGCCTGCGCCAGGAGGCGCAGCAGCGCGCCGCGCTGGATTCCGGCGACATCGAGCGGATCGGCGCCTGCCTTGCGGAGGCGGGCCTCGAAAGCGCGCCGGCCGAAATCGTGAAAGACGGCAATGGAGAGATCGCGGCATGGGTCCTGAGGTTCGGCCGCCCCGCCGGAGCCTGAACCTCACATCCGCGGTGGCTCGCGCGCCCGTCTCACGCTATAGAGTCCCCGAGGGGCATGGCATTGCACAACAGCAACGATACGCCGACGGTCGCGGCGCTTGCGGTGATCGCCATGTGCGCGGTGACGCTCGCGCATGAGGCGTTCGGACATGGCGGGATGTGCCTGTTTCTCGGCGGGCATATCGAGATGCTCAGCTCGTCCATTTTCCGCTGCGACCTGCATTCCGGCTGGATCGACGGCGCGGGACCGGCGGGCAATCTGCTCATAGGCATGCTCGCGCTGGCGGCGCGCGCCGTTTCGCCCCCGGGGTTCGCGCGCACGCGCCTGTTCCTGCTGCTGGTGACGGCGTTCAGCTTCTTCTGGGAAGGCGGCTATCTGATGCGCGCGATGCTCATCGGCGACGGCGATCTCTATTACTTTGCGCAGTTTGTGTCCGGCACGCCGGCGCTTCCCGTTCGCGCCGCGGGCTTCCTTCTCGGCTTCGCGCTTTATGCGATCAGCACAAGAATTGCGGCCCGCGCCCTGAGCGGCATGTTCGATGTCCGCGAGGCGCGCAAGGTGGCGCGGATCGCGTGGATCGCAGCCACCTTGGCGGCGGGACTGGCGGCGCTGGCCTATCGCGGCCAACCCTTGTGGCTGGATGTGCATGACGCGGTGCTGGAGATCGGTCTGGCGTCCGTTCCGCTGCTTTTCATTCCGCGCGGCGGCGAAGCCGTCGCCCAGGTACGCGCGATCATCGGACGGAGCTATCCCGTCATGCTGCTGGCCGCGCTCGTGTTCGCCGCCTTCGCTCTGACGCTGGGACGAGGGATCGGCGCGTAGCGCGGGTCATTTCCGAGCTTATCCAACTCCATCATCACCCCGATCACCCGCAAGAAGGCGAGCGACCGGGTGATGACGAATTGAGTTTTAGGACGGGGACGTTTTCAAAACAGCGGCTTCTGTTTCGCGGTCGGCAGCGAGACGTCGAGGATTTTCGCCACCGTCGGCGCGATGCGGCGCATGTCGATTTCGCCGATGTCGCCTTTCTTCGGCACGCCGGGGCCGTCGATGAAGAATGAGGCGCGCATTTCCGGATGCGTCGGGAAATAGCCGTGCGTGCCCTTGATCGAACCCGCCGTCACCATGGCGCTGACGAGCTGGCGCCCGCCTTCATAACCCGGCTGGAAATCGACCCAGAACGACGCTTTCGGATCGCCGCCCATCCGCGCGATCTTTTCCGCATCCACCACCTGCGCGATGCCGTTGGCCGGATCGGCGGCGAGCTTGTGCAGCAGGTCGGCGACCTGCTGCTTCACCGCCGCGTCGTCCGGGTTCTTCAGCACGATGGCTTCCGATCCGCCTGCATCCCACGGCATCGCCTTCCAGTCGGCGACCTTGTGGGTCGCGGGATCGAGCGTGACGAGGCCGGCCTCGATGAATGGCACCATCAGGTTCACGTCATGCTCGACGGGCGCGAAGCCGTGATCGGAGACGACGACCACCACAAGATCGGGTTCGACGGCGCGCGCGGCCCTGACGAGGTCGCCGATGGCGCCATCCACGGTCTCTATCGCCTGATGCGCTTCCGGTGTGCCGGGACCGTATTCGTGCTGGTTTCCGTCGACGCTGACCAGATGCAGCGTCATGAATTGCGGTTTCTCGGCGGCGATGAGCGCGGCGGCGAATTTCGCGCGCGCCACATCCGACGCGGGCGTTTCCGCGAACATCGACGCCATCTTCATGCCGGTCGCCTTTTCGAGCTGCTCGGAAAGGCCGCGCGTGGTCAGCGCATGGATGAGCAGCAGATCGTCCGGCTGGAACGCGCGCCAATATTCGGGAACATCGTAATCGATGGAGGGATTGTCGACGCTCACCGGCCAGTCGATGGACGCCACGACCTGATGATTGCCGTGGACGGCATCCCACAGCGTGGGGACCTTGATCTCCGCGGAGTACCAGTACCAGCCCTCGAAATTCTTTCCGAGAGGATCGAACTTCACGTTGTTGCCGATGCCGTGAACATCGGGCCACACGCCGGTGATGAGCGTGGTGTGATCGGGATAGGTGACCGTGGGCAGCACGTTCTTCACGCCCGCCGCATAGGTGCCATCCGCCATGAAGGCGCGCAGGTTGGGCACGTTGAGGCCCCGTTGCGGCGCGTCGATAACGTCCAGCGGACGCAGGCCGTCCACCGAGATCATCAGCACCGGGTTGGCGTGAGCGGCGCCCGCGGCAAGCGCGAACGTGGCGGCGAGCAAGAACTTGCGCATGAATATCCCCCTCGAGATTCGGATGATTTGTAGAAAGGCTGTGTGTCGTTTGCTTCATCTTAGGTGCGTTTTCTTCTTCGGCCACCCCCAATTTCATCATGGCCGCCCTCGCAGGGGCCATGACGGTGGATGATGATTTCAATACGGCCGGAAAGCACGATAACCTCGCCCCATGACCCGTATCCTCGCCATTCACGCCCATCCTGACGACGTGGAAACCCTCTGCGCCGGCACGCTGGCGCTGCTGCAAGGACGCGGGCACGCCATCACCGTCGCAACGGTGACGGCGGGCGATTGCGGCGCTCTGGACACCGGCAACGCCGAGACGGCGCGAATCAGGAAGGGGGAGGCCGCCGCCGCGGCGCGCATGATCGGCGCCGGCTATATGTGCCTCGACGTGCCGGACCTCTGCGTATTCGTGGACGATGCGACGCGGCGAAAAGTGACCGAGGCAATTCGCCTTGCTGCTCCCGAGCTCGTCATCACGGCGTCGCCGGTGGACTATCATCCGGACCACGAAGCCACGAGCGCCCTGGTGCGCGACGCCTGCTTCGCAGCGCCCGTGCCGAACTACGCGACAGGCCCGGCGGAGATATTGCCGGAAATTCCGCATCTGTATTTCTGCGATCCCATCGCGGGGCGCGACCGCGAGAACAACAAGGTGATGGCGGAATTCGCGGTGGACGTCGCGCCGTTCTTCGAGACGAAGAAAGCGATGCTTCGCGCACACAAGAGCCAGGCCGCGTGGGAGAAGAAGCAGCACGGACTCGACGACTATGTGGAAGCGATGGCGGAGTGGACGAAGCGGCGCGGCCGTCACTTCGGCGTCGGCTTCGCGGAGGGCTACCGCCAGTACCGCACCCATCCCTATCCGGCCTCCCCGCTGCTGCAGGAACTTGCGGGCGAAGCACTGATCCACGTCAAAATCTAGCGGCGCTGTCGCGATAGCTTCAACAATTCCCAATGAGGCTCGCGCAGATCGGGCGATCTTTGGCCACGCAATTGTCGCAATCCAGCGGCCTCCTCATCGCGTGAGGGTCCAGCAATTTTTATGGAGCGCATAATGAGAATCTTGCTTTTGGCAGGCATCGCCGCGAGCATGCTTGCATCGACGGCGGGCGCCTTCGCCGATCCCGTGCAAATCAATGACAGCGACGAAGGCTATTCGCGCCTGGCGCGCTGGGAACAGCATCTTGACGACCGGATCGCCGACGGCGTCCGCAACGGATCGCTCGATCCGATGCGGGCATGGCGCATCCAGAAGCGCCTCGACAACATCGAAGCGCGCGTCGTGCAGAGTTACTATGAGAGCGACAACGGCATCGACTACGCCACCTTCCGCCGCTATGCCGACCAGCTTCGCGATGTCGGCCGCGATCTTGGCGAGGAAGGTTGGGGCCGGCGCAATGTCTATGGCGACGGCTGGTATGCGAGCGGCGAATATAACAACGCGCCGCCGATGTCCGCGGGACCGCCGCAGGGATATGCCTATTATCGCCAGGGCGACTACGAACAATCGTGCCGGCAGGGCAATGCCGCCGCCGGGACGATCTTCGGCGCACTGGCGGGCGGCCTGATCGGCGGCGCGGCCAGCCACGGAAAGGGCGGCGCCATTGCGGGCGGCGTCATCCTCGGCGGCATCCTCGGCAATGCGCTGTCGCGCGATGTCGATTGCGACGACCAGCGCTACGCCTTCGCCTCCTATGGCGACAGCCTGAACGGCGACCTGAACCGCCGTTACACCTGGCAACATGGCGGCAACCGGGGAAGCTTCATGTCGACGCGCGAATACCGGCGTGGCAACCAAGTCTGCCGCGATTTCCATTCCGTAAGCTACCGGGAAGGCGGGCGCTACGAGCGTGACGGCACCGCCTGCCGCCGCGCTGACGGCTATTGGGAAACACGCTGAGGCAAATGACGGGCGCGCCCGGCAATGGGCGCGCCCGCTATCCCTTCGTCCGGCCTTGAAGATTTCATCCGGGCAGTTTCGCCGCAGGGCCCGTTAGCCACGATGCGCCAAATTCCCCCGAATTTCCCCGTTTTGACGCATTCTGTGCTTAACTTTGGATAACCGTGCCGGGGGACGGCACGCGCAGCGTTTGGAGCAGGGGATGTTTTCTTTCGTCACGTCGCTGGGATGGATCCTGATCATCGTGCCGCTCGTGGTCGCGGCCGTGGGCATCTTCATGATGCTGCGCGGTTTCGGACATGTGGCGCGCGGCGAACACGGACGCGGCCTGCCGCGCGTGGTCGTGGGCGCGCCGCTCGGCATCATCGGGCTCGCCTTCGGGCTTCTGGGTGTCAACACCGCCAGTTTCGAGCGGCTGACCTATGAGGCGCCCGTGGCGATCGTGAGCGTGAAGGCGGTAGATCCTTCGCAGCTTCTCTACGACGTCACGATCAAACGCATGGATGCGACGGCGCCGGTGCAGCATTGCCGCCTGCAGGGCGACGACTGGGAGATGAGCGCGCGGGTGCAGAAGTGGAAGCCCTGGGCCAATGTGCTGGGGCTGGACGCGACCTACACGCTCGACCAGATGTCGAACCGCTATTCCGATGCCGAGCGCGCCAACGGCAAGACCATCACGTCCTGCGACCTGAAAGGACCGCCGCCGCCGGTGAACGCGTGGGTGCCCAAGAGCTGGGTGTTCTGGATCGCCGATCATTCCTATGTCGAGGACCGCCACTTCGGCTCCGGCGCGTACATGCCGCTGGCCGACGGCGCGGTCTATCGCGTGATCATGACGCAATCTGGCCTGAACGCAGAGCCCGTGAACGATGCAGCGCGCAAGGCGAAGCTCTGACTACCACCGCAGATAAAGCCGGTTGTCGCGGATCTCGACGGACTTCATGCGGCGCAGGAAGGTCATGCCGAGGAGCGACGCGCCGCCGTCTTCATTCACGGTGACGGGAAAGTCGTTGAGCGCGAGAGAACCGACCGACAGCGAATGGATGGTGGCGTCCGCTTCGTAGCCGGGTCCGGTTTCCGCATCGAAGTCGTGCGAGAATTGCAATTTGGATACGTCGATGCCGGCTTTGCGCGCGTCCTTGCGCGTGAGCACCACGTCGTCGGAGCCTGAATCGACGACAAAGCGGATCTCCGTGCCGTTCACATTGGCGAAGAGATAATAAAGCCCGTCGGAATCCGGCGTGACATAGAACTCTCGCGGGCCGATCCGATGCGCATGCCCGCTGTCGAGAAACGAAAGCATGTCCGCTTCCGCGGTAGCCGGAGAAAGGATGCACGCGCAGGCCAACAGCGTGCCGCAGAGCGCGCCGCGCAGAGGATTATTGGCCGCCATGTTCAGGCCGATGTCGGGCATATTGCCAGAACGGTTTCACGCCACGGCTTGTTCCAGCAGGCGATCACCAGCGCAGGATGAGCTTGTCGCCCGCGAACTCGAAAGATTTGAGCCGGCTCAGGAACGCCATGCCCAGGAGCGAGCCATTCATGTCGCGCCGCGTGACGGAGGCGGGCACCTGCAGGAAGCGGATCGGCCCGACGGAAAGCGTGTCCAGCGTGACGAAGGCGGAGCGGCCGGTGCCGTTCGCGGATTCGAAGCGCCCGCCGAAGGTGAGCGCGGAAACATCGATGCCCGCGCGCTTGGCGTCACCGGGACTCAACACCACGTCGCTCGCCCCCGTGTCGATGGTGAAGCGTACCGTCGTACCGTTCACTTTGCCGAAGACCACGAAGGCGCCGTTCTCATCGGCGGTGATCGTGTATTCGTGAGATGCTGTTTCCACGCCATAGCCGGGCATCAGGTCGGCCTTGATCCGCGCGAAGATGTTGCCGGGCGAATCTTTTACCAGATAGGCGAAAGCGATCACGGCAACGACCACGAGCCAGATCGCGATGTTGGTCAGCGCCTGCCGCCCGCTAACGCGGCGCGAGGCGACGAGGCCGCTGGCAAGCAGCGCGCCGAGCGCGGAGAGATAGAAGACCCACGCAATATCGGCCTGGTTTTCGAGCGCGCCCGGAAACGCGCTGTGCAGCAGCCATGCGAGCGCGCCCAGCGCTACGGCGATGGCGATGAAGATATAGAGCCGGGTTCCGCGCCGCGGCGGCGGCGGTTGCCGCGGCCAGGGATCGACCGGCTCGGGCAAGCTCATGCCGTGGCTTGTTCCAGCGCCATGAGGTTGGCCGAGCCTGCCTGGATACGCTCGAACAGCATCGGGCACTCCGGAATCATGCGCTCCATCCAGTAGCGCGCGCTCACCAGCTTGTCCTTGTAGAATTGGGCGTTCGGCGGGTTGGTCTTGAGCTTGTCGTTGGCGAGTTTCGCGATCCGCGCCCACATCCAGCCGACGCTGACGATGCCCATCAGGCGCAGATAATCCACCGCGCCGGCGCCGGCATCGTTGGGGTTCTGGAGCCCATGCTGCGCGACCCACAGCGTCGCCTGTTGCAGGATGTCGAGCCCGCGCTTCACAGGGGCCACGAAAGGCTTCATCGCGTCGTCGCCTTCGTTGGCGGAGCACCAGCCGCCAACCGTCTGCAGATAGGCCATCGGCGCAGCGCCGCCCTTGCGGCCAAGCTTGCGGCCGACGAGATCCATGGCCTGAACGCCATTGGCGCCCTCATAGGTCTGGTTGATGCGCGCGTCGCGCACGAACTGCTCCACGCCGTTGTCGCGGATATAGCCGTGGCCGCCATAGCATTGCATCGCCATGTTGGCGCATTCGAAGCCCATGTCGGTGAAGAACGCCTTGATGACCGGCGTCAGCAGATCGGCGAGCAGCGCCGCCTGATCCTTGTCGGGCCGCGCGGAATCCATGATCGAATGATTGATCGTGGTCCACACCGCCAGTGCGCGGGCGCCTTCCACGAAGGAGCGGCAATGCAGGATCATGCGGCGCACATCCGGATGCACGATCTCCAGATCGGCGGATTGCGCCGGGTCCTTTGGGCCGGTCAGCGCATGGCCGACGCGGCGCGTATGGACGTAGTCCCACGCATTGTCGAGCGCGACCTGCGCGATGGAGATGCCCTGGATGCCGACGCCCAGCCGCGCGGCGTTCATCATGCCGAACATGCCCGCCATGCCCGCAGAGGCGGAACGCTTCTCGCCGGGCTTGGGTGGTGTCGGCTTGGGTCCGAGGCGCCATGCTTTCGCTCCGTCGAAGTTCAGCACGCAGGTGGCCTGCGCCTTGATGCCCATCTTCTTCTCGATGCCGCCGGTAGAGACGCTGTTGCGCGCGCCCATCTTGCCGTCCTCGTCGACGAGGAATTTGGGCACCATGAAGAAGTTCACGGTGGAGAGATCGTCGTGGATCTTGCCGTTCTCGTCCGGGATCTTGGCGATCACCATATGGATGATGTTGTCGGTCAAATCCTGATCGCCGCCGGAGATGAAGATCTTGGTGCCGGAAAGCTTGTAGGTGCCGTCCGGCTGTTCGATCGCGCGCGTCTTCATCAGACGCAGATCGGTGCCGCAGCCGGGTTCGGTGAGGCACATCGTGCCCGCCCATTCGCCGCTTATCATTTTCGTGGCTACTTTTTCCTTCATCCAGGGCTGCCCCGTTGCGAGCAGCGCGCCGAAAGCTGCGCCGGTGAGGCCGGGATACATGGCGAAGGCCTGGTTGGCGGATTGCATCATTTCGCCCACGGCCATGGTGATCATCATCGGCATGTCCGCGCCGCCGAACTTCGCGGGAGCCGACAGCGCCCCCCATCCCGCCTCGGAGAACTGCTTGTAGGCTTCCTTGAAGCCCTTGGGGGTGCGCACCACGCCGTTCTCGAAATGGCAGCCTTCCTCGTCGCCGGACTGGTTGATGGGCTGGAGCACTTCCTCCGCGAACTTGCCCGCGTTGGAGAGGATGTCCTCCGCCAGATCGGGCGTCAGCTCGCCGAAATCCGGCAGGTCGCGGAGCTTCTCCAGCTCGAACAGCTCGTTGATGAGGAAGAGAAAATCCTGAACCGGCGCGCGATAGACGGGCATGGGAGACTCCGAGGGCGAATGTGATTTGTGCCGGGCGGAATGTAAGGGAAGCTTTGATGAGCTTCCATACCCGGCATCGGCACCACCCGCTAAAGCGCCGTCTAACGGCGGCTGTTTGGGCGAGATGTGATCACACGAATCGTCAATGGGGGAATCCGCGACCGATGATGACCGGCGCCGTCAGTCCTTTTCATCGCCCGCGGTCAAATCGAGAGATTGAATTCCCGGTGGGTTGGTCGGGGATAGTTCGATCGTGCCTTGAACCGCCCCGCGCTTGCAGTGCCATGAAAAGGTCCCGGCCAGCAGGCCCGTTGCGATGATCGGTTCGTCTGTTTGGCAAGAACCGACTTTGGCCTTGAGAGAATCAAATGTGCGCCGCCAGTTCTGCGCCGACCGATCCAGGAGAAAGTTGACGGCCAACTGGCTTTTCCCCGGATCAGTCCTTCCCGCACGATACATGGCGCCCACCACGCGGTAGGCATGAAGTAGCGTGTCGCTTACAGGCACGGGGGTTGCTTTGAGCAACCCGGCATCCTTCAGCCGTTGCGCAGCATTGAAGACTGCTCCTATCGGAACGCCGTAGGTTCGATTGTCGAAGGCAAAGATCCCCACCCCGTATGCGGGCATCAGAAGCACCGTCGATCCATAGCCGGGATATCCGCCATTGTGGGTAAGGACCAGACCGAGATCGCAATCGCGCACGACGCTGAAGCCCGCCGAATAGACCGGAGCAAAGGAACACGAACCTTCCTTGCCGGGCCGCGGTCGGCTCGCAAGCCGAGGAAAGCTTGTACCGACAGCCAGTTCGCGCACGACCGCGCGCCGCGCCGGGCCGGTGTCGGGATCATCGCGCGCCGGCCACGCCGACAGCAGAAACGCGACCCAACGCGCATAGTCATTGGCGCTGGTATGCACTCCTCCCATCGCTCCGAATGCGCCATTGGCCATCGACGGTTCTTGCACAAATGCGCCGTTCTCCCAGCGATAACCGACAGCGAGTCTTCCGGCCGGCACGTCGGCGATTTCATAGCCGCTGGAGTCCATGCCGAGCGGATGCATGAAGGTGTCTTCGATATAGCGATCGTAACGGCTGCCCGAAGCTTCGGTGATCACGCGCCCCAGCAACGCATAGCCCAGACTTGAATATTCATATTGAGTCTCTGGGACGTGGTCGAACGATACTCCATTCTTCAAAAGGTCGCTGAATGCCTGCTCGGTCATTGGCTGCTGGCGGTCGCTCCAGGGATCGTCCGGCCCGAACCCGGCGGTATGGCCAAGCAGGTCGATGACGCGCAGTTTCGGAGAGTCCGCCGTCGGATAGCGCCATGCGCCGGCTTCGGGGATGTATCGCGCAAGCAGGTCGTCGAGGGAAAGCTTGCCTTCATCCCGCAATTTGAGAATGGCGAGAGCGGTAAATGCTTTGCTCATGGAGGCGATGCGAAAGACCGAATCCGCATTGACCGGTTGCCTGGATACAACATCCTGCACACCTATGCCGCGGACATATGCCAGGTTTCCGTCTTCCACGATTCCCCAGACAAGGCCGGGTATATGGGCTGTCTGTGCGAAGTGTTCAAAATCAGCATTGATCGCTTCTATAACGGCCGTGTCCTTCGACGGCGAAGCCGCTCGCGCAGAGACTGTCTGGGCACCAACCTGAGCGGTGACGGAAAACAATGCGATCGATGCGAGAATTAGGAGGCGCCTCCATCTAGCGATCGTGGTCCCATCAATCATGGCGGTCAGCGGTCTTGAGATGCAGGTCGTACCAGTCGAGCAAACGCTGGAACATGTCAATGTTATAGCTGCCCTTCTTCGGGGAGTGGCCTTCGTCGGGGTAGAGCACCATCTGCGTTTCCACGCCGAGATGTTTGAGCGCGCGATAGAGTCCCTTCGACTGGCCCACCGGATTGTTCGCATCGTCCTCGCCGTCGAAGATCAACGTCGGCGTCTTCGCACGGCCGATATAGGTGGAGGGCGAGTTGCGGGCGAACACGTCCGGATGCTCCCACGGCGTGCCGAAATACCATTCGTCGCCTTGCGGGCCTTCTTCGGTTTCGAATTCGGCGGCCTGGTCGTACACCCCGGCACCAGCGACCGCAGCCTTGAAGCGGTTGGACTGCGTGATCGCCCACATCGTCATCTCGCCGCCATAGGACCAGCCTCCGATGCCGAGCCGGTTGGGATCGGTGCCGCCTTTGGCGATGACGGCATTCAGCACCGCCATCAGGTCCTTGTAGTCGCCGCCGCCCCAATCGCCGCGATTGGCTTTCATGAAATCTTCGCTATAGCCATCCGATCCGCGCGGATTGACCATCAGAACTTCATAGCCATGGCTTGCGAGCATCTGCGCCCATGCGGTTTCCCAATAATAGCCGGCGGTGAAGCGCGACGAGGGGCCGCCATGCACGAGCAACACAAGCGGCAGCTTGCCGTGTCCGCTCGCGGGCCGCACCAGCGCGGCCTCTATGTCCGTGCCGTCGAAGCTCGTGGTGTGAAAGAGTGTGGTGGGCGCGAGATGTGCGGCGACAGGCACGTCTCCCATATGCGTAAGCTGCCGGATACGGCCATCCGGCGCGCGCAGATAGATTTCCTGCAGATGGCTGAAATCCTCGCCGGTGAAGGCGATGCTGCCGTCTTTGGCAACATCGAAAGACCCGATAGACAGCGGCAGCTTGATCTCTTCCGGCTTCGCGCCCTCCAATTTGTAGAGCCGCGTCATGAAGCCGTCTTCCACGCTCATAAAGATGGAGGAGCCGTGCCACAGCATCTGCACGACGGAGCGGTCCACCGGTTGGGAGACATCGCGCAAGTCGTTGCCGCCGATCGTGCCCACGAAGAGATCGCGCGGCTCCGGTCCCTGCGCGCGCGTGGCGTGGACGGCGAATTTTTTTCCGTCCGGCGAGACCATCAGATATTCGAACGGCAGCGGCGGCTGGCTGGTCCTGGCGACCGCGCCGCCCGGAACGGCGACGGTGTAGATCGCGTCGGTATGCTCCTCGACGCGCGGCGTGGCGCTGGCAGCGATGAGAACGCGCGACGGATTTTGCCATTGGAACTCGTCGATCCGGTAGCCGGTCTCGCCGAGGCGCGTGACCTTCTTCGTTGCCATATCGATGACCCACAGCCGTTCGAGCAGCCGTTCGTCGTCCGCCACCTGCGGGCCTTCATCTTCCGACGGCGCAGTGTCGTCCTTGGCGAGATAGGCGATGGATGCGCCGTTGGGGGACCAGTGGAAACCGGACACACCATATTTGCAGGTGGTGAGCGCCGCCGCCGTGCCGCCATCCGCGGGCATCAGCCAGACTTGCGTGTGGCCGCTGCGGTTGGAGAGGAAGGCGAGCGTCTTCCCGTCCGGCGACCATTGCGGCGAGCGCTCGCTTTTGCCCGCGGGCGTGATCTCGTCCGTCTTGCCCGTGGCGGTGTCGAGGATGCGGACGCGCGGCTTCCAGTCCTTGGGGTAGCTCACCACGATATAGGCGAGCTTGCGGCCGTCCGGCGAAAAGTGCAGGTCGCCTGCGCGGGTGTAGTCCAATACCTGCGCGGGGGTGAACGGAGCGGCGTCGACGCCGGCACCTGACAGAATGGTAAGCAGCACGCCGCAAAAAAGCCGCGCCAGGGGACTAGCCATAGGACCCATACGACAACACCTTCATACTGGTACGATTGGCAATAGAGCGCGGCGCGGGGCAAACTGTCTTTCACAATCCTAGCGCGTTTGCCCAGCGCCGGGCGGCGGGACCGGAGCAAGGCATGTTCTCATCCGACCATTTGCGCATCAGCGAATACACCCCGCACGAGGTGATGGCGCCGCACTGCCATCACGAAGCATCTCTCGGCGTGATCGTGGGCGGGGACTTCGTCGAGCAGATCGGAAAATCCGAACGGCACTATGTCACCGGATGCGTCACCCTTGAGCCCGCCGGCGTCGCCCATTCGCAGATCTTCGGCGTTCATGGCGCGCGGCAGATCATCACGACGGCGGACGAGGCATGGCTGTCCTATCTCGCCGACTGCAAGGTGCCGCTCGCCGATGCGCCTTTCGCGCGCACGCCGGCGCTTTACCGTCTCGGCCAGAAACTGGCGCAGGAAGTCAAGCGCGCAGATGCCATGTCATCGCTCGCCTGCGAAGGGATCGTGCTGGAAATCGTGGCCGGACTGGGCCGCGTGGGATCTGGCGCATCGCAAGGCGCCGCGATGCCGCCGTGGCTGCGTGCGGCGCGGGACTATCTGCACGCCAGCGCCTGCGCGGCACCGACGATGAAACAGATTGCGCGGGCGGCGGGACGGCACGAGATCCATCTCGCGCGGGAATTCCGCCGCTATTTCGGTGTTTCCGTCGGCGGCTATCTGCGGCGCCTGAAGACGGAGGAGGCGGCGCGGCTGCTGCGCCGGCCGGGCGCCGATATCACCGACGTCGCATTGCACTGCGGCTTCGCCAGCCACGCGCATCTGTGCCGCGTGTTCAAGGCGCATTTCGGCGTGACGCCCTCGCAATACCGCGCGCGGCATTAAAAGAACTGCAACCTCACCTGTGATTAGCCGGCTTTTGCGAAGGGTCCGGGTGATGACAACGGAGGACGAGTGCCCGGCGTCTAAATCAGATGCTTGAGCGTTACCAAAACCGTTTTCGTCTCGCTGCCGCGCTTGATCGTGAGCTTTACCACGGTGCCCGGTGCCTCGTTGCGCCAGGCTTCGCGAAGATCGGGCAGGGAGAAGCCGGTCGCGGGCCTGCCGTCGATGGCGGTAATGACGTCGTCCTTCTGGAGGCCCGAGGACTCCGCCGGGCCACCCCTGGTGACCTCGATCACCTTGAAGCCGTCCGCCACCGCGTTGATCCACATGCCGGACTCATCGAAGGTGTCGAGGTCTTCGACATGACCTTTGATCGGCTTCAGATACATCGTGCTGTTGTCGTAATCGAAGGTGACGGCAAAGCGCTTCAGCACGCCGCCTCCGACATTGCTCGGGAACGCTTCGGCGGAGCCCGCACCGCCTTTGTCCGTGGAGACCATCGTCAGCGGATGATCGATCGTCACGTCGCCAAGCTTCAGCGTGCCGCCCTTGAAGACGATGCTGTGTGTCGGGCCGCCCACCCCCCAGCCGGTCTGCGCTTCGATGGTTTTGGTGCCGGGCCTCGGAAAACCGTTCTTCGCGGCCCAGGCCTTGTTCAGTTGCAGCGGCATGCGCGAACCGGTGTCGATGCCGAAACGGCCCGGCACGCCGTCATAGCTGCCGAGGATTTCCGGGAACTGGTGATAGAGCCGCATAGGCACGGCCATGCCCGCGGTCTTCTGGTCGAAGTACTTCTTGTCGATGAAGGTGATGGTGTGCCTGCCGTAGTCGAAGCGCGTGATGAAGCGGGCGAAGAACTCGTAGCCGATCATGCCCTGTTCATGCGCGCCTTCGGTGCCGGGCGGTGCGAAGTTCAGCACCGATGAGGGCTGGTTGGTGACGGTGGCGCCCCCGATGGTCAGAGACTTCACCGTCGCTTCGCCGCTGGTGGCGATGTTGTCGCCGCCGCCGGTGGAGGAGACGCTTCCTTTCACCTCCACGCCCAACGCCTTCGCGGTCTTTGGCGTCAGGATGGTGTGCCCCCCAGTATCGAAGATGAAGGTCATCGGCTTGGAGCCGTTGACGCTCACATCGGCGTAAATGTGGTTGTTCCACAGATGGAAGGGCACCGTGGTCTCATGCGCGCCGTTGGCGATGGAGAAATCGTTCAGGTCTTCCGCCGGGCGCCGATAGGCACTGAGCGATTGCGCGCCCGAGAATTTCGCAGAGGTCAGCGCGAAGGTCTGCAGATTGTGGCTGCCATCATCGACGACCTGCTTCTTCGCGATCATCGCGCCATCGACAGCCGCATAGTCGGAGAAGTCGGTGGTGATCGATACGGTGCCTTGCATCTCCACGGTGCGCGCCAGAAGATGCGTTTGCGGATCGAACCACGCTTCGATGGGCTTGCCGTCCTTCGGCGCGACCTTCAGCACGTCATAGGTTTTGCCGCCGTGCGATTTCTCGCCGAAGCTCTCGACCGTGGCGCCGCCATGATCGGGCGCCCACCATAGATTCCTGTCGAGATAGGCTTCGGTGATGGCCAGCGGAATGACGTCGCCCCCGGCCTGATCGGTGACGGTGCCCGAAGGCTCCTTCTCCCACGCCTTCGTTCCGTCCCATCCGGTCGAACCCGCTTGCGGCGGGATGTCGTAACTGTCCACGAATGCGCCGCGCTCCAAATCCTGCAGCGACGCGCTTGTCCCGGTCAGGCCCTGGCCGGAATAGGCGTAGTGGAGCGTCAGCGTTGTCTTGCCGTCCCAGTTGCCCATCGCGGCCTTGTTCGCAGCCAGGATGTCATCCGGCGTTGCGGCGAGAACCGGAGACACCAGGCAGGACGAGAGAAGCAACGCACAGAAGTTTTTCGACATGGGAGGTCCGTTGATGAGAGCCGTTGGCTTGTCCGCATTTGTGTTATGTGCCAAAAAATTGGCACCGCGCCCGGCGTGCTGTCAATCGCATCGGCAAACACAATCCTGTGTCATGCGCGGCCTCAGATGAGGTCGCGCAGCGTGACGGATATGTCCTTTGTTTCGCCGTTGCGCTTCACGGTGAGCTTCACCACCGTTCCGGGCGCTTCGTTGCGAAGGCGGACGCGCATTTCGTAGAGCGGGATGCCGGTGGCAGGCTTTCCGTTCACGGAGACGATCTCGTCGCCGGGTTTGAGCCCCGCCTGGTCCGACGGGCCGCCCTTGGTCACGTCCACGACCTTGTAGCCGGCCGGATCCTCGTTGATCCACATGCCGGAGCGGTCATAGGTGTCCAGATCCTCAACCTTCTGGGTGACCGGCTTCAGGTACATGGTGTTGTGCGCGTAATCGAGCGTGACGACGAAGCGCTTCAGAACGCCGCCGCCGATATTGCCCGATTGCGAAGGATCTGCGCCCGCGCCCTTGGCATCGGTCGACAGCAACAGCACGGGTGCGGCGATATGCTGGCCCCCGATGACGAGATCATGACCGCGGATGACGTGACTCTTGGTCGGCCCGCCGATGCCCCAGCCCGTCACCGAAACCGGTGCGTCCGCGTATTTGGCGAACTGCGGATGCGCGGCGACGAAGGGCGAGTTCAGGATCAGCGAGCCGCGGTTGCCCGTGTCGATGGTGAAGGTGCCGGGCACGCCGTCATAGGTGGCGGGCGCCTCGATGGTGTTGCCGTCGAACTTGATCGGCACGGCGGCGCCAGCCGTCTTCGGATCGAAGGCATCCGGGCGGATGAGCGTCATCTCGTGGGCGCCATAGTCGATGCGCGTCACGAAGCGGCGGAACGTCTCGAAACCCACCATGCCGGGCAGCGAAACGCCCTCGATGCTGCTCATGCTGTCGAGCGGAATCTCCGCGAACACCTGATCTTTCACCACGGCATCGCCCAGTTGCAGCGACGAGACTTTCGTGAGCTGCACGTCCATATGGCCGGAGCCCGCGCCGTTGCCCTGCATGTGGCCTTCGGCGGCAAGGCCCAGTGCCTTGCCGAGCGGCGGCGTGACCAGGTTGACGCCGCCCGTGTCGAAGATGAACTGATACGGCCCTTTGCCGTTCACCTTCACGTCCGCGAAGATGTGGTTGTTGATGAGCTTGAACGGGAAGGTGGTTTCCTTCGCATTGCCGGCGATCGCGAAGTCGGTGAGCGTGACCTTGGGCGCGCTGTAGGCGGAGGCCGGTTGCGCGGGCAGCCAGGTGACGCTGGTGATCGTGGTTGTCTGGTCGTATTTCGGATCGCCCACGCTGACGAGCGTCTTGTAAGGCAGCTTCACTCCGCCTGCGTCGCGGTAATCGGAGAACGTGGTGGTCGCCGTCTGCGGACCCTGCACCTCCACTGTGCGGTAGAGCAGGTGCGATTTCGGGTCGAACCACGCTTCGAAGCCTTCGCCGCCCTTCGGTGTGACGGTCAGGACGTCGTAGGTGTTGGCCTTGTCCGTCTTCTGGCCGGCGGAGACGACGGCCGCGCCGCCGAAGTCCGGCCGCCACCACATGTTCGCGCGGCGATAGGCTTCGTTCACCGAAATCTGGCGCATCGCGCCGCCATCCTGAAGCGTGACGCTGCCGGAGGGATCTCTGGCCCAGGCGTGGGTGCCGTCGAAGCCCTGTGCCTCCGTCGCCGGGCCGATGGCAGCATCGTCCGTCCAGCTTCCGGTGCGCAGATCGTCCGTGGAGACAACCTTGCCGGTCATGCCCTGGCCGGAATAGGCGTAGTCGATCCGCATGGTCGCCTTGCCGGCCGTACCCGTCGCGGCCTTGTTGGCCGACAGGATCTCGGCAGGCGATGCCGCAAATGCGAGCGTGGTATAGGAAACGGTGGCCAGCGCCGCGACGGCGATGGCGGCGAATGTGGACCGCATGGCTCCCTCCGAGTGGTTGGGCCTGAAGTGAGTGTGGATATCTAGAGGATCAATATGCGATTGGCACATGGCTGTTATGTAGCATGTTTGCTCGCGGCGCTGCTGGGCGCGCGCGCGGCGGATGCTGCGCCGCAGCGCGTCGTGTCCACATTCCTGTGCACGGATGAGTATGTTTTCCGGCTCTTGCCGCGCGAGCGTATCGCGGCGCTGTCCTATCTGAGCGCGGACCGGCATCCGGTCGTCTCCACCATCGTGGACCGGGTTAAAGGCATTCCGCTGACCCGCGGCAGCGCCGAGGAGGTGCTGGCGCTCCATCCCGACCTGGTCGTGATGTATGAGGGCACGAACCCGCGGCTCAAGGAACATCTGATCGAAACGCACACGCCGCTCGTCGAAGTGAAATGGGCGAATTCCATCGCCGACATCCGCGAGGTGACGCGCACGCTGGGCAAGGCGCTGGGCGAAGAGGCGCTGGCGCAAGCCATGATCGCCGACATGGACGCCAAGCTCGTGCGGGCGGCGAAAGACGCGCCGCATCCGCCGGTGCCGACGCTGATCTATGAGCCCAATGGTTATGCGAACAGCGCCGGCGTGTCGGACGACATTCTGCGCATAATCGGATTGCGCGATGTGGCGCCGCAGTTGAAGCAGACGCGGCAGGGGCGCGTGCCGGTGGAAACGCTGGTCGCCGATCCGCCGCAGCTTCTCATCCTGAATGGCGAACGCGAGGCGACGCCCAGGCGCGCCGACCTGGTGCTGAAGAACCCGGCACTGCGCGCGCTGCCGAAAACGACGCTGGTGGCGAACACGTCTCTGACGCCGCTCCTGTGCCCCGGGCCGTGGAGCGCGGATGTGGCCGAACCGCTGGTCGAATTGGGGCGGAAGGCGAGGGCAATACCCTCGAACTAGCCGAGATCGTCATTCCCGGCCCTGGCGACCCAATCTCTTTCTTCGCGCCGAAAATGGGCCACCCGGACTCGCGCGCGAGAAAGCGCGCGACCGGGCGATGACAGCTTTGGGATATGTTGAAAGCGAAGGGCGCGGAGGATAGTTTCCCGCCACGCATCGGTGTAGGGAACGCGGGAACGATCCGCGGCTGCCCCCGCAACTGTAGGCGGCGATGTCTCTCCTTTGAGCCACTGGAAACGGGAAGGCTGGAGAGGCGCCAGAGCCGCGAGCCAGGAAACCTGCCGTCGCGTGTCGTCCATCTTCTGCCGGGCGGGCGGAAGACAAGCGGATCGATCCGCATGTGGCGACGCGAGATGCGGAGTTGCGCTTGGACGGTGTGTTGCAAACTTCCCCGGAGATGATGGCGGCGAAAGCCGTCGCGTTGCCGCGCGCCGATCACGGTGTGCTGATCACAGGGGCACTTGTCTTGCTGTGCGCTGTTCTGGCCGGCATCTCCTTCGCTATTGGGCCTGCAGAGATCGGGCTCGGCGATCTTTTCTCCGGCCTGTTCTCCTATCACGGCACCGCGACGATCATTGCGCGCGAGATACGCCTGCCACGGGCGCTATTGGCGCTTGTCGTCGGCGCGGCGCTGGGCGCGAGCGGCGCGGCGTTGCAGGGGTTGTTCCGCAATCCGCTGGCCGATCCGGGCGTGACGGGCGTGACGTCGTCGGCGGGTTTCGGCGCAGTGGTGGCGATGTATTTCGGCTTCGCGGCGCTCCATCCCTTGATCCTTCCCGCGTCGGCCATCGCGGGCGCGGTCGCGACATCGACCATTCTCTACTTCCTGTCGCGCGCGGGCGCGGAACGCACCGCGCTGATCCTTGCAGGCGCGGCGATCGCGAGCCTTGCGACGGCAATGACGGCGCTGGCCATGTCGCTCGCGCCCAATCCTTATGCCATGAGCGAGATGATCCGCTGGATGATGGGATCGCTGAAGGACACCACGCTATCGGATTTCTGGCTGGCGCTTGTGCCGGTGGCGATCGGCATTGCGATCTTGTGGAGCGCGGCGCGCAGTCTCGATGCGCTGGCGCTGGGCGAAGAAGCGGCAGCATCGCTCGGCGTGAACGTGCATGGCGTCAGGCGGCGCGTGGTGATCGGCGTGGCGCTGGCCACGGGTGCGGCGACGGCGGCTGCCGGCGCGGTGAGTT
>JBQCFD010000306.1:0-9826 GCA_051959625.1 Rhizomicrobium sp. | reverse complement strand
GGCCTCGTCCACACCCTGAACGGCTCGGGCCTCGCGGTGGGACGCACGCTCATCGCGATCATGGAGAATTATCAGGAGCCGGACGGCTCCATTCGCGTTCCTGACGTATTGGTGCCGTATATGGGCGGGATGAAGAAGATCGAGAAAACGGCGTGAAACACCGCATCCTCGTCACCAATGATGACGGCATCCATGCGCCGGGCCTGGGCGTCGCCGAGAAGATCGCCCGCTCGCTCACCGACGATGTATGGGTGGTGGCGCCCGAAACCGAGCAATCCGGTGCCTCGCATTCGCTGACGCTCACGCTGCCCCTGCGTCTTCGGGAAGTAAGCGAAAAGCGTTTCGCCACGACCGGCACGCCGACGGATTGCGTGATGATGGCGGTGGCGGAGATCATGAAGGACAGGAAGCCGACGCTGCTCCTCTCCGGCGTCAATCGCGGCTCCAACATCGCCGACGACGTCACCTATTCCGGCACCATCGCGGGCGCCATGGAAGGTACCGCGCTCGGCATTCCCTCCATCGCGCTGAGCCAGGCTTACGGATTCGAGGAAGGCTATCAACTGCGCTGGGATTGCGCGGAGGCGCATGGGCCCGAGGTCGTGCGCAAGCTGCTTGCCCTCGGCTGGCCGGAAGAGACGCTGATGAACGTCAACTTCCCCGATTGCGAGCCGGATCAGGTGAAAGGCATCGCGATCACCGAGCAGGGCAAGCGCGACATGCAGACCGCGGTGATGGACCGGCGCGTGGACATGCGTGGCAATCCCTATTTCTGGATCGGCTTCAAGCGCGTGCGCAGCAATCCCGACGAGGGCACCGATCTGCGCGCGATCTACGACAAGAAGATCTCGGTCACGCCGCTGCACCTCAATCTCACCGAGTTCGGATTCCTGAAGAAGCTGCGCGCCTCGTTCCAATGACGGACAGCCGCGCCATAGAGCTGGTGACGGCGCTGCGCCGCGAGGGCATCACCGATACGCGCGTTCTCTCCGCCATCGAGACGATCCCGCGCGATCTTTTCGTCGACCGGCCATTCGAGACGCAGGCTTACGCCAACACCGCGCTGCCCATTGCCTGCGGCCAAACGATCAGCCAGCCCTACATCGTGGCGTACGCCTCGCAGGAGCTCGCGCTTGATCCGAAACATCGCGTCCTCGAGTTGGGGACCGGCTCCGGCTATCAGGCGGCGGTTCTCTCGCCGCTCTGCCGCATGGTCTATACGGTTGAGCGCCACAAGCCGCTGCTCGCGCAGGCTGAATCGCGGTTCAAGCAGCTGGGCCTCGCCAATATCGTCACGCGCCACGGCGATGGATTGAAGGGGTGGCCCGAAGCGGCTCCCTTCGACCGGATTTTGTTGAGCGCGGCGGTTCCCGAAGTTCCCGAAGTCCTTATCGAGCAGTTAAAACCCGCGGGAATCCTGATCGCGCCGGTGGGCGGCGACACTTCGGCGGCGCGCGGCGTTTTCCAATCCTTAACCAAGATCGTCAAAGGTGACCGCGGGATCGAGCGCACGTCGCTCCTGCCCGTCATGTATGTGCCGATGATCGAGGGATTGCCGCGGGATGCGCATCCAGCCGACGAAGGAAAGAAGCCTTAAGCGCATCGCCGCATTGGCGCTGTGCGTGGCTTCCGCCGCGCTCCTATCGGGATGCGAGACCTATCAGGACGCGCGATCCGACTACGCCGATTTCTACAAGGGACCGGTGCCCGGCGGTCATCGCCAGGCACACTACGAACATCGCGACAACGCGCGGCGCGTTGCCGACAATGACGACGTTATCACGCCGCGCGCGCGTCCCACCTATACGTCAGCCGAGCCCGCCGCGCCGTCCGGTCAGCAGACCCATCTGGGCGACCCGATGGCCGCCGGATTCACTGCGCCCGTCAGCGGCCGCATCATCGAAGGTTTCGGCGCGGAAGGCGGCGGCCAGCGCAATGACGGCATCAACATCGCCGCTGCGGCGGGAACGCCGATCCATGCGGCGGCCGATGGCGTCGTCACCTATGCCGGAAGCGAGCTCAAGTCCTACGGCAATCTCATCCTCATCAAGCACGGCGGCGACTACATCACCGCTTATGCCCATGCCGATACCATCGGCGTGGCGCGCGGCCAGCGCGTGTCGCGCGGCGACGTCATCGGCACCGTTGGTGACACCGGCGACGTGCACCAGCCGCAGCTTCATTTCGAGATCCGCCACGACATGAAGCCGATCGACCCGCGCCCGCTTCTCACCGCCTCGCGCGACTAGCTGGAACTGCCAATAAGAATCTCATGCCCATCCAAGCCCAATCCGTCATGGCCGGGACAAGCCCGGTCATGACGGTTGAGAGATGACACAAACGGACAGCTCTAAATGTGCCGTCCCAACTCTCCCGCCACGTCCTGAATGAACTGCCACGCCACGCGGCCGGAGCGCGCGCCGCGCGTCGCCGACCATTCGAGCGCGCGCGCATGCAGCCGCTGGCGCTCCATCTTCAGGCCGAAATGCGCGGCGTAGGCGTCGATCATCGCCAGATAGTCTTCCTGCCCGCAATTGTGGAAACCGAGCCAGAGGCCGAAACGGTCCGAGAGCGAAACCTTCTCTTCCACCGCCTCGCCGGGGTTGATCGCGGTGGCGCGCTCGTTGTCCATCATGTCGCGCGGCATGAGATGGCGCCGGTTGCTCGTCGCATAGAACAGCACATTCGCAGGCCGTCCCTCGATGCCGCCTTCCAGCGCCGCCTTCAGCGATTTGTACGACGTGTCGTCGCGGTCGAAGGAAAGATCGTCGCAATAGAGAAGGAAGCGCCGCTTGCTTGCGCGCAGCAGGCGCAACAGCGCCGGCAGACTCGCAATGTCCTCGCGATGGATTTCCACCAGCGCCAGGCGCGCGGCGCTCTTGCGCCCATCGTTCACCGCCCCGTGCACCGCCTTCACCAGCGAGGACTTGCCCATGCCGCGCGCGCCCCAAAGAAGTGCGTTGTTGGCGGGCAGGCCATCGGCGAAACGCCGCGTGTTCTCCAGCAGGGTGTCGCGCGCCGCGTCGATGCCTTTGAGCAGCGCAAGCGGGATACCGGCCACCTGTCCCACCGGCAACAGGCTCCCGCTCTCCCACACGAAGGCATCGCCCGCGGCCGGTGCGGCATTCTGAACGGCCGCCGGCGCCAGCCTTTCCAGCGCCTCCGCGATCCGCGTCTGCACCCGCTCCAGCGCGCTTCCTGAAGGCTTTTTCACCTGCTAACCCTTTGATGTGTCACGGTTGCAAAGCATCGGCGCGTGGCTATAGTCCGCGCCCGACGCGCTCCCGCCCATATTCCGGACATACCATGCAGGATTCCTTCCTTACTTCCATCGTGCCGCTGATCGCGGTGTTCGCGATCATGTATTTCCTCCTCATCCGGCCGCAACAGCAGAAGATGAAGGAGCACCGCAAGATGGTGGAAGGCGTAGCCCGCGGCGACACCGTGGTGACCGCCGGCGGCATCGTCGGCAAGGTGGCCAAGCCCGTGAAGACCGAAGACACGGAGGTCACCGTTGAGATCGCCGACGGCGTGCAGATCAAGGTGGTGAAGTCGACGCTCTCCGAGGTCCGCCCGAAGAACGCCCCCGCAAATGACTAAGACAGCGAACGGCTAACGCCATGATGCAGATCCCCACATGGTCGCGCATTCTCACGCTGCTCATTCTGCTGGCGGGCATTCTCATTGCTTTGCCGAATGCGTTGCCGTCCAGCCTGCGCGACCGGCTGCCGCCGTTCTTTCCCAAGCAGACGGTGAGCCTGGGCCTCGATCTTCAGGGTGGCTCCTATCTGCTGCTCGAAGTGGAATTCGATCAGGTTCAGAAGGATCGCCTGCAGACGCTGATGGGCGATATCCGCGCCGGGCTGCGCAAGGGCCACATCGCCTATAACGATCTTCAGGCGGGCACGGACTCGGTCTCGGTCCACATTCTCGATTCGAACCGCTTCAACGACGCCAAGGACATTCTCAAGAATCTCAATCCGATGGTGACCGGCAGCGTCCTGTCCGTAGGCGCGCATGCCTACGACATGAGCGACAGCAACGGCACCATCACGATGAAGATGACGGACGCCTATATCAACGGCGCGCGCAACGACATCGTGAACCAGTCCATCGAAGTCGTGCGCCGGCGCATCGACCAGCTCGGCACGAAGGAACCCGCCATCGAGCGGCAGGGCGATGACCGCATCGTCGTGCAGGTGCCCGGCCTGTCCGATCCCGACCGTCTCATCAAGCTGCTCGGCACCACCGCCAAGATGACATTCCAGCTCGTCGACCAGAGCGCGAATGTGGACGAGGCCAAGAAAGGCATCGTGCCGATCGGCGACGAGCTTCTCTACGAAGACAGTCCGGTGAAGGGCCAGCCTAAGATCCCGTACGTGCTGGAGCGCCGGGTGATGGTATCGGGTGACCGGCTCACCGACGCGCAGGGCACCTTCAACCAGCAGAACGGTGAAGCGGTCGTGACCTTCCGCTTCGACAGCGTCGGCGCGCGCCAGTTCGGCAACGCGACAAAGGAGAATGTCGGGCGCCTGTTCGCCATCGTGCTCGACAACAAGGTGATCGAGGCGCCCGTGATCCGCGAGCCCATTCTGGGCGGATCGGGCGAAATCTCCGGCAACTTCACCATCCAGAGCGCCAACGACCTTGCGGTGCTGCTGCGCGCGGGCGCGTTGCCGGCACCGCTGAAACCGCTGGAGCAGCGCACCGTGGGCGCGGAGCTGGGCGCGGATGCCATCCATGCCGGCAAGATCGCCACGCTGGGCGGCCTGGCGCTCGTGGCGCTGTTCATGTTTGCGCGCTACGGCATGTTCGGCCTCTTCGCCGACGTGGCGTTGACGTTGAACATCATCCTTTTGCTCGCCGTGCTGACGATGCTGGGCGCCACGCTCACCCTGCCGGGTATCGCCGGAATCGTGCTCACCATGGGCATGGCCGTGGACGCCAACGTGCTGATCTACGAACGAATACGCGAGGAGCACCGCAACGGGCGCACCATCGTGTCATCCATCGACACGGGTTTCCGCCGCGCCATGGCCACCATCGTGGACGCCAACGCCACCCACGTGATCGCTTCGATCATCCTGTTCGAGCTGGGATCGGGTCCGGTCCGCGGCTTCGCGGTGACGCTGCTCATCGGCATCATCACCTCCTTCTTCACCGCGGTCATGGTGACCCGCCTCATCGTGGTGACGTGGTACGCCAACGCCCGCCCCAAGAAGCTGACGCTCTGAATTTTCCTCCCCGTTTGCGGGGGGGCCGCGAAGCGGTGGAGGGTCCGCACTGCGGCTGGACCGTCCGCTTCGCTCAATACCGCCCCTCAGACGGGGCAGGGAAAATTCGCGCACAAACTTTGCGGCCATTTCCGACTAAAAAACTCTGGATTTGATCTCCGGTTGGGGAAAGAATCTCCGCATCGATTCATAGCGCGGCGGGGAGGCCGGGAATGGCTGCATTACTATCGAATCTCAGGAACACCGTGATCGCGGGCTTCGTGCTCGCGGTGCTGCTGTTCGTCCTTTATGCCTACATCCAGGGCTATGACCCGACCTTGTTCTGGCCCTTCTTCGTCCGCTGGATGCACGTCCTTTCCGGCGTCATGTGGATCGGACTGCTCTGGTATTTCAATTTCGTTTCAACCCCGACCACGCCCTCGATCCCCCAGGATCTTCGCCCGGCGCTGGGCAAATACATCACACCCGCGGCGCTGTGGTGGTTCCGCTGGGCGGCGATGAGCACCATCGTCTTCGGCATCATCCTGGCGGCGCTGAACGGCTATTTGATCCAGGCCTATACGCTGGATGCCGTCGAAGGCTTCACGGTACCCAAGAGCATCGGCATCGGCGTCGGCATGTGGCTGGGCACGATCATGTGGTTCAACGTATGGTTCATCATCTGGCCGAACCAGCAGAAGGCGCTGAACATCGGCAACGCCTATCCGGACCTGACGCCGGACCAGCGTGCGGCCGCCGCCAAGCCTGCCGGCATGGCCAGCCGCATCAACACGATGCTTTCCATCCCGATGCTCTTCGCCATGGTCGCGGCGCAGAACATCTACTGAGCCTCCATTTCTCGGTGCGAAAAGCCGCCCGCGGACCGGGCGGCTTTTTTGCTGCCGTGCTAGAAGCCCGCGATGGATGCGCTCGATCTCCGCAAATCCGACGAGGATCGCTACTACGCCGCGCTGCTGGCGCCGGCGGACAAACGCATGGCGCTGTTCGCGCTTTATGCCTTTCACCACGAGATTGCGCGCATCGCAGAGATCGCGCGGGATCCCATGATGCAGGCCATCCGGCTGCAATGGTGGCGCGAGGCGGTGGAGGGCGCGCGCGAACAAAAGCCCCGGCAGCATCAAACAGTCACGGCGCTGGCGGAGCTTTTCGCGAACTACGCTCTTCCGCCGGAATTGTTCGATGCCATGATCGACGCGCGCGAGAACGATGCCCCGGAAGCCACATTCGCCGATCTTGCGGCGCTCGAAAGCTATTGCGATGCGACCAGCGGCAATCTCATGCGCCTTGCCGCGCGCATCCTGGGCGGGGTGCATGATGACGAACTCGCGCGTTCGGCGGGTGTGGCCCATGCGCTGGCCGGCATGCTGCGCGCCATTCCGTTCCACGCCGCCCGCGGCAAGGTTTATCTGCCGCTCGACCTTCTTGCCGAAGCCGGCACGTCGCGCGAGGACATCCTGCGCACGCATTCCGGAAAGAATCTCGGCCCTGTGATCGCGCGGATCGTGCAAGCCGCGCGCAACCATCTGGTGGCGGCGCGCAGGTCCGCGAAGCCAGGCAAGGCATTGCCCGCATTTCTTCCCGCTTCCACCGCACCGCTTTATCTCACGCGCGTCGCTGCGATGGATTTCGACGCCTTCAAAACGCCGGTCGATGTCCCGCTCTATCGCCGCCAGCTGGCAATGCTTGGCGCGAAGTGGCGCGGGCGAATCTGAGAGCGAGAAATCGATGATCGAAACGGCGCGTCTTCGGCTTCGGCAGTGGGAGGACCGCGATCGCGATGCGTTCGCGTCGATGAATGCCGATCCTGAAGTGATGCAAGATCTCGGCGGACCGATTTCCCGCGCGGAAAGCGACACGAAACTCGACCGTTATGCCGCGGCGTTCGTGCGCGACGGATTGAGCCGCTGGGTTCTGGAAGACCGCAATGGCCGGTTCCTCGGTTACACCGGGGTTCTTTTTCGTGCGCAGCACGAAGCCCTCGGTGCGCATCATGAAATCGGATGGCGACTTGTTCGCGATGCCTGGGGCCTTGGCTACGCAAGCGCAGCCGCGAGGGCTGCTCTGCAGGACGCTTTCGCGCGCAAGACGCTGAAAGAGGTTCTCTCCTACACGGCGCCGGACAATTTGCGTTCGCAGGCCGTCATGACGCGCCTGGATCTGCGGCGCGATCCTTCGCGCGATTTCACGGTGGATTATGGCCGCGGCCCCTGGCAGGGCCTTGTCTGGGTCGCCTGTCCGGCTTGACGGGTGTGCGGAATGTTCCTATTTTGTTCACGATTCCCAAAACCCGCAAATGCGCCCGACACGGTGTTTCGCGAACAGCAGAAGTGCGCCCGCCGCGAAGACCAGGAGAAAGGATGGACGGGGGGAGGGGGTAGGGGTAGGAAACGTGAAAACAAATGCCTCGCGTCTCCACCGGCCACAAGATGTTGTGAAATGGCGGAACGCGACGCGCGAAAATCGACATTCAACTCGGCACGCAAAGAGGCGCACGCCGATTTTCGACAAACAACCACCGACTGTTCTTCAGCAAAACGAGACATTGAGCGAGATGGCAGCACCCATTCACATCATCGGCGGCGGGCTCGCGGGCTCGGAAGCTGCCTGGCAGGCCGCGCAGGGCGGCAGCAAGGTGGTGCTCCACGAAATGCGCCCCATCCGCGCCACCGATGCGCACCAGTCCGACGGGCTGGCGGAGCTAGTCTGCTCCAACTCCTTCCGCTCCGACGATTGGGAGAACAACGCCGTCGGCCTGCTGCATGAGGAAATGCGCCGCGCCGGCTCGCTCGTCATGCGCGCGGCCGACGCGCACAAGCTGCCGGCGGGCGGCGCGCTGGCCGTCGATCGCCACGGCTTTTCGGACGAGATCACCCGTACGCTGTCGTCGCATCCGAACATCGAGATTTGCCGCGAGGAGGTCGCGGGCCTTCCGCCGGAAGACTGGCGGAGCACGATCGTCGCCACCGGCCCGCTGACATCGCCCGCGCTTGCGGAATCCATCCGTACACTGACGAACGACGACGGCCTGTCGTTCTTCGACGCCATCGCGCCCATCGTTCACAAGGAGTCGATCGATTTCGACGTCTGCTGGATGCAGTCGCGCTACGACAAGGGCGACGGCAAGGACTACATCAACTGCCCGATGGACGAAGCGCAGTACCGCGCCTTCATCGCGGCGTTGCTCGCGGGCGAGAAGACCGAATTCAAGGAGTGGGAGAAATCGACTCCCTACTTCGAAGGCTGCCTTCCCATCCAAGTGATGGCCTCGCGCGGCGAGGAGACGCTGCGTTTCGGGCCGATGAAGCCGGTCGGGCTTTGCGATGCGCGCACCGGCAAGCGTCCCTATGCGGTGGTGCAGCTGCGCCAGGACAATGCGCTCGGCACCTTGTGGAACATGGTGGGCTTCCAGACCAAGCTGAAGCATGGCGAGCAGACCCGCATCTTCCGCATGATTCCGGGCCTGGAGAACGCGCAATTCGCGCGCCTCGGCGGCTTGCACCGCAACACCTTCATCAACTCGCCAAAGCTGCTGGACGCATCGCTGAAGCTGAAGGCGCGGCCGTCCTTGCGCTTCGCAGGGCAGGTGACGGGCGTGGACGGTTATGTGGAAAGCGCCGCCATCGGCCTGCTCGCGGGCCGCTTCGCCTCGGCTGAAGCGCGCGGTGAAGCGATCATTGCGCCGCCTTCAACCACGGCGTTCGGCGCATTGCTGAATCACATCACCGGCGGCGCGGACGAGAAGACGTTCCAGCCGATGAATGTGAACTACGGCCTGTTCCCCGAGCTGAAGGGCGCGCGCGGCAAGGATCGCAAGAAGGCGATGTCTCACCGCGCCATCGCAGACCTCGAAGCGTGGCTTAATCCGTCGCGTGCGGCGGCGGAGTAACTAGCCCCACACCTGCGGTTTGCCGCTGGCCCAGGGCTGCCACGGCCGTGCTTCCTCGATCTGCGCGGCGAGGCGATAAAGCGTCGCTTCATCGGAGTAACGCCCGGTGAACATCATGCCGATGGGAAGTCCGGTCGCGGATTTGCCCATGGGCAGCGAGAGCGAAGGCTGCCCGGTGATGTTGAACGGCGGCGTGTAGCCGAACACGAAGGACTGGCGGCGGTTGAACTCCTTCGGATCGACGTTTACCGGATCGAGGTGGCCGATCTCCGGCGGCGGCGCCAGCGTGACCGGATTGAGCATCACGTCGAAATGCCGCCACAGCGCGATGATCTGGCGCGAGATGAGCCGCATGTCCTGCAAGCCCGTTGCAACCTGCGCGCCCGTGAGTTTGCGCGCGCTCTTCCAGCTCACCAGCGCCAGCGGCTCGAGATCTTCCGGCGTGGGTTCGCCGAGTTTGGCGATCAGTTCCTCCATCATCGCCGCCATCATGCCGCCGGACACCATGCCCTGCGCCCGATAGAGCCTGCGCCAGTCGATCGGCAGTTTGGGAAGTTCGATCATGGTGTGGCCGAGTTCGCCGAGCAGCTTCACGGTGTCGTCGAACACCTTCTGGACGTCCTCGGTGGGATTGATCCCGCGCGGCACTTCGGTGGAGAACGCGATACGCAGCTTGCCCGGCGGCGTCTGGATTTCTTCCAGATAA
>JBQCFD010000305.1:0-9122 GCA_051959625.1 Rhizomicrobium sp. | reverse complement strand
TGCTTCGTGAAGCCGGTCATGTCGTCCTCCGGCAAGGGCCAGTCGCGGCTGAAGGCGAGTGGCGACGTGCCGAAGGCGTGGAATTACGCGCTGAGCTCCGGCCGCGTGAAATCCGCGCGCGTGATCGTGGAAGGCGAAGTGAAATTCGATTTCGAGATCACATTGCTCACCGTGCGGGCGAAAGACGGCACGCATTTCTGCGAGCCTATCGGGCATCTGCAGGTGGATGGCGATTATGTCGAAAGCTGGCAACCGCAGCCGATGAGCAAGGCCGCGCTGGAGAAGGCACGCGCCATCGCCGCCAAGGTCACCGATGCGCTGGGCGGCTGGGGCGTGTTCGGCGTGGAGTTGTTCGTGAAGGGCGACGACGTGTGGTTCTCCGAGCTCAGTCCCCGGCCGCATGATACGGGCCTCGTCACGCTCGCCTCGCAATTCCAGAGCGAGTTCGCGCTGCATGCCCGCGCGATTTTGGGATTGCCCGTCTCCACCGAGATGAAGGCGCCGGGCGCGTCCGCCGTCATCTATGGCGGCATGGACAAGAAGGGCATTGCGTTCGAAGGCGTCGCCGAAGCGCTGGCCGATCCGCAGGTCGAGCTTCGCCTGTTCGGCAAGCCCGAGTCCTATGTGAAGCGCCGCATGGGCGTGGCGCTGGCGCGTGGCCGTGACATCGATGAGGCGCGCGGCCGTGCGAAGAAAGCGGCGTTGCTCGTGAAGCCAGTTTCCTCCTAGCTCCCGCGCGTCAACACAACGTGCATCGCAGCCTCCGATGCGACATGGCGCGTGCATCGATAGCCGAGCGCGGGAAGGTTCAATCCGGCGAAAAGATTCTCGCCCTTGCCCATCAGCGCGGGGCCAAATGCGAGGTGCAATTCATCGAGCAGTTTTGCTTCCAGATATTGGCGGATCGTGGAAGCGCCGCCGCCGACGCGCACGTCTTTACCGCCCGCCGCCGCCTTCGCGCGCGCGAGCGCTTCGTGGATCCCACCGGTGACAAAGTGAAATGTTGTGCCGCCCTTCATCGGCAAATCCTTGCGGGGATGATGCGTGAGCACGAACACCGGCACATGATAAGGCGGCTCGTCGCCCCACCAACCCTGCCAGCTTTCGTCGGGCCATGCGCCGCGGATCGGGCCGAACATGTTGCGGCCCAAAATCCATGCGCCGATATTGTGGAAGCCGGCACGCGCGAATTCATCGTCGAGACCGGCAGTGCCGCCGTCCTTTCCGGTCATCTCGCGGAAAGTGCGTGTGGGGAAGAACCACTGATGCAAGGCTTCGCCACCTACGCCCAATGGATGTTCACGGCTTTGATCGGGGCCGGCACCAAAACCATCGAGCGAAACGCCGAATGCGCGCACGCATAGTTTGGACATTGTAAGATCCTCACTCAGTGGACCGAACGATCCTGCGCATGTGACGTCTGAAATAAAGTCACTAGCGCGTGATTTTTGTGTCGAGCCAGCGCGCGACATCTTCCGGCGTGCGTTTATCGGTCTGGCGGTCCACCATCAGGTTTGCCTGCTGCATCGTTTTCAGATCGATGGCGCCGATCAGCGGATTGAGCGTCGCGATTAGCTTCGCGTCATGCGCGTGTCTGGCCGATATCAGGACCACGGCGTCATAGGGCGGCAGCGCACCCTTCGGATCGCCGAGCAGTTTGAGATCGTATTGCGCGATGCGGCCATCGCTGGAGAACGCGGTGATCGCATCCACGTCGCTGCTCGCCAGCGCGCGATACATGAAGTCCGACTGAAATTGCCGCTGTTTGGCGAAATGCAGCCCATAAGCATCCGTCACCGCGCGCCATTCAGGCCGCGAGAAGATCTCGTAGTCGCCACCGATGGTCATGCTGCCGGCATGTGCCGCCAGATCGGGGAGGGTGTCGATGTGCAGCGCATCGGCAGTGGCGCGGCGCATGGCGACGGCATAGGCGTTCTCGAAGCCGAGGCTGCCCAGAGCGAGCACGCCATATTTCTTCCGCAGATAGTCCGTCATCTGCGCCAGCACCGCGGCGCGGCCGGGCCGGTCCGTGCGCTTCATTTCATTCGCCCAGATCGTGCCGGTGTAGTCGACATAAACATCGATATCGCCGTTGACGAGCGCATGGAAGGCCACCGTGGAGCCGAGCCCGTCGCGCCGCGCGGTGGCGAAGCCTGCATTTTGCAGGCGCTTCTCCATGAGCGACCCCAAAATGTATTGCTCATCGAAGCTCTTGGTGCCGATGGTGATGGTCTCGCGCGCGGTGCCGAACAGGGGAAACAGGCTCGCCACAATCACCACGGCGATGCCGGCGGACGCGCTCCACAGGCGAATGGCGGAGCGCAGCGCAAAGCCGGACTCGGCCATTGCGAGGAGGCGGTCGATGACGAGCGCGAGCAACGCCGCCGCCACGCAGCCGAACAGCACCAGCACCCAGTTCTCGGTCTGCAAGCCGGTGAAGATGTAATTGCCCAGACTCGTCTGCCCGATGGGCGTGGAGAGCGTCGCTGTGCCGATCACCCACACCGCCGCCGTGCGTATGCCCGCCATGATGACCGGTGCGGCGAGCGGCAATTCCACCAGCCGCAAAGATTGTCCCGGCGTCATGCCGGTGGCCCGTGCGGCGCGCAGGATGGCGGGATCGATCTGTGTGAGACCCACGATCGTGTTCCTGAGCACCGGCAGCATCGAATAGAGCGCCAGCGCCAGCATCGCCGGCAGGAAGCCCAGCGCGCGAAACCCGAACCCGAAGCTCTCCCTTGTGAAGGCGGAGACGACGATGAGCAGCGGATAGAACAGCGCCAGCAGCGCAAGGCCCGGTATGGTCTGCACGATGCTCGCCACCGCCAATACCGGCCCGCGCAGCCACGTCACGCGATAGGCCGCGACGGCGAGCGGCAGGCTGACCGCAAGGCCGAGCGCCATCGCCGACAGGCTGAGCAACACATGCTGGCCCAGATAATCGGGCAGGTTCGCCCAGGCGGCGGCGAAGAGACTGTTCATGCGCCCTGCATCGCTTCGGCGAGCTTCTTCGCACGGGCGCGCGGACTTGCGATCATGGCGGCCACGAAGTCATCGGCCGGTGCGGCAGCCAACTCTTTCGGCGTGGCAGTCTGCAGCAGCACGCCGTCGCGCATCACCGCGATGCGATCCGCGAGCAGGAAGGCTTCGGTCATGTCGTGCGTGACCAGAATGGTGATCAGCCCCAGCCGGTCATGAATGGCGCGATATTCCGCCGCGAGCCCGTCGCGGACCAGAGCATCGAGCGCGCCGAAGGGCTCGTCCATCAGCATGATCTTCGGACGCGCGGCCAGCGCGCGCGCAAGTCCCACGCGCTGGCGCTGTCCGCCGGAAAGTTGCGCGGGCAGACGATCCGCAACGGCGCCGCGATCTAGCCGCACGAGTTCGAGCAATTCCCCGACGCGCGCATCGATCTCCCTTTGCGGCCATTGCAACAGACGGGGCGTGATCGCGATGTTTTCGGCGACCGTCATGTGAGGGAAGAGGCCGACCTCCTGAAAGACAAAGCCCATGCGGCGGCGCACCGAAACCGGATCGGCTGTGCGTATGTCTTCGCCGTCGATCAGCACGCGCCCTCCGGACGGTTCCGCGAGCCGGTTGATCATGTTGAGCGTGGTCGTCTTGCCGCTGCCGGATTCGCCGATCAGCACGAGGAACTCGCCACCCGCCACCCGCAGCGACACGTCGCGCACGGCGGCTGCCCCGCCGGCAAATGTCTTCGAGAGTCGGTCGAGCTCGATCATCGCACCCCGCTGACGCGACTTTCGCCCAGCGCGATGCGGATTGCAAAGCGACGCCTAGGTCGGGTTCTCCAGACTGAACATCGCCGAATCATCGTCATAGGAGAACAGCTCTGCATAGCGCGCCCATCCGATGACGGTCGTCAGCGTTTCGTCCGCGGCTTCCTCGGTCATGTGATCTTCGAGTTCGTCGAGGAAGCGGTTCCACGATGCGGTGTGGCTCTCGCGCTCGTCCAGCACGCGGCGAATGTGGGCTGCCAGCGGCACATAGCGGATCAGCAGCCGCGCGAAGATGCGCTTGCGTTCGTCGGTTTCCTCCGCGGCGAAGCGCTTGCCTGTTTCGGTGAGCTTGATATCGCCGCCTTCGAGCTCGGCCAACTTGAGCATCTGCATCGCCTCGGCCACCGGAAAGAGCTCGTCGATCTCGAACTGAGTTTCGGAGGCTATTTCCGGCAGGTCGGCCTTGCCGTTGAACGGCGCGGCCGACACGGCTTCGGCCAAGCCGGCAATGGTGCCGGCGGACACGCGATGCAGGATGGTGCCCATGGTCGCGCGCTCGCCCTTCTGCGCAAACCGTTCGGCGCGCCGCGCCGTCATCTCGACATAGATGCGCTCGACCAGCGCCGCGAAGGCCGGGTCGTTGCGGTCGCGTGGCTGGCGCAGCGGGATCGGGATCTCGCTCACGATCTTGCCGGGATTGGTGGAGAACAGGCACACCCGGTCGCACATCAGCACCGCTTCCTCGATATTGTGGGTGACGAGGATGATGCCCTTGATCGGCAGGTCGCCTTCGCCCCAGAGCTCCAGAAGATCGGTGCGCAGGTTCTCCGCCGTCAGCACATCGAGAGCGGAGAACGGCTCGTCCATCAGCAGCACGTTCGGATGCACCACGAGCGCGCGCGCAAAGCCCACGCGCTGGCGCATGCCGCCGGACAGCTCGCGCGGGAAGGCGCTCTCGTAGCCATCGAGGCCGATGAGGTCGATGGCTTCCAGCGCGCGCTTGCGGATCTCGTCCGGCGGAAGGCCGAGCGCTTCGAGCCCCAGCTGCACATTCTCCAGCACGGTGAGCCAGGGAAACAGCGCGAAGCTCTGGAACACCATGGCGATGCCACCGGTGGGACCGTCGATCTGCTTTCCGAGATAGCGCGCCGAACCGCTTGTCGGATGGGAAAGCCCCGCGATGATGCGCAAAAGCGTGGATTTGCCGGAGCCGGAACGCCCGAGCAGCCCCACGATCTCGCCCTGCTTGAGGGTGAGGTCCACATCGTCCAGCACCAGCAGCTCGCTGCCGCCGGGGCGCGGGACGGCGCGCCGAATATCCTTGAGTTCGAGAAGCGCATCCATGGTCTTCTCCCTACGTCATCCGGTACTTGCGCTCGGCATACCAGTATAGCGGGCGCCAGAACACGCGATTGATGATGCTCACCAGAATGGCCATCACTGCGGTACCCAGAACGATGCGGTGGAAATCGCCGGCCACGCTGGCGCGCTCGATATAGTCACCGAGGCCTGCGGCATGAAGGGTCTTGTGGCCCCAGCTTACGAACTCCGCCACGATGGCCGCGTTCCACGATCCGCCCGACGCGGTGATGGCGCCGGTCACGTAGAAGGGAAAGACGGCGGGAAGCGCGATCTTCTTCCACCACAGCCAGCCCTTCACGCCGAAATTGTCGCCGGCGTCGCGCAAATCGCGCGGCAGACCCGAGGCGCCCGCGATCACGTTGAACAGGATGTACCATTGTGTGCCCAGCACCATCAGCGGCGACAGCCAGATGTTCGGATCGAGGTTGAAGCCGACGATGGCCGACACCGCGACGGGAAAGAGCAGGTTCGCCGGAAAGGCCGCCAGAAACTGCGCCACCGGCTGCACGACCTGGGCGAGTTTCGGCCGCAGGCCCACATAGATTCCCACCGGCGTCCAGATCGCGCTGGCGACCGCAATGAGCACGAACACGCGGATCATGGTCAGAATGCCCAACCCGAATGCGTGCAGCACTTCACGCCACGGCAATGCCGCAGCGGAGAACAGCCAGATGCGCCACAGCGCAAAGCCCACGAGCGCGACCACGAAGCCGATCCAGGCGGCATCGGCCGCGCGCGAAGCAGCCGGGCTCACCCGCTCCTCGCGCCTGCCGAAGGAGGGCGGCCGCACGTGATAGGTCCAGCGCATGAAGCGCTCGGCGGGCGCGCCCATCATGTCGAACAGCCGCGCGCGGCGGAGCATGGTCAGCATCCAGCTTTCCGGCTCGTCCTCGCTCTGCTCCTGATCGACGCGAAAGCGGAAGGCCCAGGCCACCAGCGGGCGGAACATGAGCTGGTCGTAGATCAGGATCACAACAAGCATGGCGCCGATGGCCCAGAAGATGGCGCCAAGCTTGCGATGCGCGATGGCCAGCGCGATGTAGGAGCCGACACCGGGCAGCGCGATGGAGGTGTTGCCCACGGTGATCGCTTCCGCGGCGACCACGAAAAACCAGCCGCCTGACATGCTCATCATCATGTTCCAGACCAGCGAAGGCATGGCGAAGGGGACTTCGATGCGCCAGAACCGGGCCCAGCCGTTCAGGCCGAACATCTTTCCCGCCTCGATCATCTCGGGCGGCACCGTCCGCAGCGACTGGTAGAAGCTGAAGGCCATATTCCAGGCCTGGCTGGTGAACAGCGCGAAGACGCAAGCCAGCTCCGCCCCGAATATCCGCCCCGGCGAAAGGGACAGGAAGAAGACCACCGTTATGGAGATGAAAGAGAGGATCGGCACCGACTGGAGGATGTCCAGCAGGGGGATCAAAAGGCTGCCGGCCCGGGTGCTTTTGGCGGCCAGGGTCGCGTAGGTGAAGGTGAACCCCAGCGACACGACCATGGCGATGAACATGCGCAGGGCCGTCCTGAGCGCGTATTCGGGCAGTTGCCACGGATCAAGCGAAAGCGGCTGGCTCGTCAGCACGGCGAGCGGCTGGCCCAGCATCCGGCTGGCCTCCGCGAAGGCGACCACGAACCCCAGCACCAGAAGCGCGGCCAACAGGTCCCACCCGCCGGGCAAAAGGCGGCGGGCCTCGATCGAGACGGGCGGCAGGATCCTCATATCCGGCGGGCCTTCGAGGGGTGGTTGGTCGAATTGCGGGGGCGCGATTCAGAAGATCTCGCGCGAGGCTTTGAAGCACTCCGCGTCATCCGGGGAAAGCGGTTTTTTGTGACGTTCGGGTTAGACGCGTTGCGGCGGTTGCCCGCAGGCCGAGGGGTTCGGGCGAGCCATCAAGGGGCCGAAATAAGGCTGTTTATCCGTATTGCGCGGCCGCGCGAAATCAGCGTAAAACGTTGGAAACGAAGCAGAAAGCGGCGGTTTTACGCGCTGTTTACCAGTTTCGTTCCAAGTTAGCGGACCGTACAAAACGGGCGGAAATGGCGATCCGGCGATGATGCAGAACGCGCACACCGATATTGCGGACGGAGTGTTCTCCGTTTGCGATTTCGCGCGCGTGAACATCGCACACGCTTCTTCCCTCGGTTTGCCGCTGGCGCAGCTTCTCCTCCTTAGCTGCCCCTAGGCGTCGGCTGCTCGTGAAACCGGGCGGACGTTTAGGGGACCAATGCTTGCGAAGGGAGTCGATTGAAGCCGCTGGATGCGGCGAACGGAAGGAATGAAGATCATGTCAACCGATACGCAAAAAACCGAACGGGTAAAAATATTCGACACCACGCTGCGCGACGGCGAGCAATCGCCGGGCGCCGCGATGACGCATGAAGAGAAGATCGAAGTCGCCGAACTGCTCGACGAAATGGGCGTCGACATCATCGAAGCCGGCTTTCCGATTTCGTCGCAAGGCGATTTCGATGCGGTGAACTCCATCGCCAGGCGCACGAAGAATGCCGTCATCTGCGGACTGTCGCGCGCAGGCCTGAAGGACATCGATCGCGCGGCGGAAGCGCTGAAGCCGTCGAAGCGGTTCCGCATTCACACCTTCATCTCCACCAGCCCGGTTCACATGAAGCACAAGCTTCAGATGGGTCCGAATTCCGTGATCGAGGCGATCGCGGCATCGGTGGGCCACGCGCGCCGCTTCACCGACGACGTGCAGTGGTCGCCGGAGGATTCGACGCGGACGGAGCGGGATTTCCTGTGTTTCGCGGTGGAAACGGCGATCAATTCCGGCGCCACCACGATCAATATTCCCGACACCGTGGGCTATTCCACGCCGCAGGAATTCTACGAGATGATCATGATGTTGCGGAACCGCGTTCCCAACATCGACAAGGCGACCATCGCCACGCATTGCCACAACGATCTTGGTTTGGCGGTGGCGAATTCACTGGCCGGTGTATTGGCCGGCGCGCGTCAGATCGAATGCACCATCAACGGCATCGGCGAGCGCGCGGGCAATGCGGCGCTTGAAGAAGTGGTGATGGCGTTGAAGGTCCGCAGGGACATCATGCCCTTCACCACCGGCATCGACACGACGATGCTGGCCCGCGCCTCCAAGCTGGTGTCGAACGTCACCGGCTTTCCGGTGCAATACAACAAGGCCATCGTCGGCAAGAACGCCTTCGCGCATGAAAGCGGCATCCATCAGGACGGCATGCTGAAGAACGTCGAAACGTACGAGATCATGCGTCCCGAAGATGTCGGCGTGCACGCCTCCTCGCTGGTGCTGGGCAAGCTGTCCGGCCGCCACGCGTTCAAGGACAAGCTGGAGGCGCTGGGCTACGATCTGGACGATCAGGCGTTCCAGGAAGCGTTCAAGCGCTTCAAGGACCTGGCCGACAAGAAGAAGCACGTCTTCGACGAGGACATCGTGGCCCTGGTCGACGACGAGGTGATGCGCGGCCATGACAAGATCCTCATCCGGGCCCTTCGCGTCTCGTCTGGCATCAACGTCCCGCCATCGGCAGAGCTGACTCTTTCTGTGGATGGCCAGGAACGCACCGCAAAGACCACGGGCGACGGTCCGGTGGATGCGATATTCAACGCCATTCGCGAGCTTTACCCGCACAACGCAAGCCTGCAGCTTTTCGAGATCAAGGCGGTCACGGAAGGCACCGATGCGCAGGCCGGCGCCAGCGTGAGGCTCGAGGAGAACGGGCGCACCGTCACCGGGCGCGCGGCGGACACCGATACGGTGCTGGCCGCGGCAAATGCCTATGTGAATGCGCTCAACAAGCTTTTGGTGAAACGTGAAAAGAGGGCGCCGGAAACGCTGACCGTCGCGCGATGAAATCGTAACCCCGGCGTTAACCATCGCCGGGGTAGATTTTCGCGGGATGGGCGGCACAGGGCGGCCCGGAAGGGAACAGGCAGGCATACATGTTCGGCAGTCTTCTCGGCGTTCTGTCGAGCGATATGGCAATCGACCTCGGAACCGCGAACACGCTGGTTTACGTCAAAGG
>JBQCFD010000304.1:0-6673 GCA_051959625.1 Rhizomicrobium sp. | reverse complement strand
ACGGTTTGACCATCACATGAACCTGTTTGGTCTGTCCGTTGCCGCTAGAGGTGTCGCCCACGGCCCAGCGCACCGTGTCGCCCGCCGAAATCGCCGACAGAGTCTCGCCTGGTTGAAGCGCGATGTCGCTCACCTGCTGAGGTGCTGTGTAGAGTCGGTAGAGCGCGTTCTCGGAGAAGGGATAAATCTGTGCGGCATTGAGATAATTGCTGCTTGTCGGCTCCCGCAAAGCGGCTCGATTGGCCGCAACGACACGGCTGGTCGGTGGCGCTGCGACCGTCTTGATCGGCGTGGACGGCAGCACCGGGCCGATGACCGTCCCGACTGGGATTTGCGCGACCGGTTTCTGTGGCGCCGGATCGCGATGCTGGACCGCCGGTTTGAACGAGGCATTATCATAGGTGATGGCGGGCGGCGGCGTGCCGTCCGCGCAGGCGCTTAACGCCAGCGCCGAAGCGGTCACGAACAGCATTGCAGAATACTTCATAGTGGACTCCTTACGGATTTTCGTTGGGGGACAGTTCGCGCGCCCAGTTGATGCCGTTGACATAGAGCCCGAGCGGGTTCTTGCGCAGCACATCGGCACTGACCGGATCTTTGGTCACGACGGAAAGGATCGCGGTCCAATGCTCGGTCTTGGCGAGCGCGTCGTAGTCGTAGGTCTGCTCGATCCATTTCACCTGAAACGAGCTGTCGGACACACGCACGACACTCGTGACCTGCACCGACACGGTTCGCTCACCGACCCGTTTGAAAGGATCGTTGGCTTGCGCGTAATCGTTCAGGAATACCGCTCCGTGGTCAGTGGCGAAGTCATAGGCTTGCAGCCAATGATCGCGCACCACCACCGGATCGATCGGCAGAGAACGCACATCGCTGATAAACTGCGCCAGAAAATATGCGATCTGCGGATCGGTCGGTTGATATTGCGCATCGGCGGGCGCTATCGCCTGCGTGGCTCCCAGACGATCAACCTGCACGACATAAGGCACCACACGACTTTGCGTCAGGGACCAAATAAGCCCGCCGCCGAGAAGGACGCAGAGGCCGAGTTCGCCAAAGGCGAGGAGCCGCCAGTTCTTGGCTTGCGCCCGCGGCTCGCCAATGCGGCGATCCCATTCCTGTCCGGCAAGCTGGTAAGGCGTCGTCGGTGCATCTGTCTGTCCGTAGCGTTGGAGCGTGCGTTTGAAGATCGGCATTATTCTTTCTCGTGCAGGGTTGGAGAGGCGCCATGTCCCGGACGGTCACCGTCCTTGATGGCCTGATGGATGTTTTGGACGTGACCGCGCTGCTGTTGTTGCGAGCGCAGACGGCGGGCCCAGGCGGGTGGCGTCGCACTGGACCCGCCGCTGCTGCCAGCGGCGCCGCGGGGGCTCGGGCCACTGGATGCGGAAGACGAAGAAGAGGATGGTGGTGATGATGATGAAAAGCGCGTGCCGCCGCTGGCGCGCCATGCCGCTTGCCGTCCAGCGTTTGCACTCGCTTTCAAACTGCTGGTCGCATTGGACGCCGCGCCGCTTGCGGCTTGATAGGCAGCACCGGCTCCCGCTTTCGCGACGCCTGCAATGCCGGCGCCGACACCGGCCATGCCGGTCGCACCCGACGTCGCTTGCGCCAGGCCATAGGCCATCGACGCGCCGCTGCCGAGCGATGTGGCCGCGCGCACGGCACTCAATCCGCCGCGCGCGGCCATGCCGGCACCACCAGCGGCCAGCATCGCGGTGCCAGCGGTGGCCATCGCCGTTCCGGCCACCGCGCCCGCACCCAATTGCGGCGCACCGGCGACAAGACCGGTGGCGATTCCGGGGCCAAAGATTCCAAGCCCGAATAAGGCGAGCGATCCCAGCGCCAACGACATGGCGGAGGCGAGCGTGATGGTACCGGCCGGCTGTGATGCGGTGAATTGACTGAAGAACGTCGTACCGATGCCGACGATGACGGCTAGCACCATCACCTTGATGCCGGAGGACACGACGTTGCCGAGCACGCGTTCGGCAAGGAAGGAGGTTTTGTTCCAGAGCGCAAACGGCACGAGCACAAAGCCGGCCAATGTCGTCAGTTTGAACTCCAGAATGGTGATGAAGAGCTGAACCGCCAGCACGAAGAACGACAGCACGACGATCGCCCAGGCAAACAGAAGCACAAGGATGGTGACGAGATGCGAGAACAGCGTGGTGAAGCCGACATATTGTCCGGCTTGTTGCAACAGCGGATAGGCCGCCTGAAACCCTGTTCCCGCAATCTTGCCCGGTTGCAGAAGATCGTTGGCGGTAATGCCGCTGCCGGTCGCGGTCAGGCCCAGTCCCGCGAAGGAGTTGTAAACAATGGTCGCGAGACTGGAAAAATTGTTGATGATGTAAGCGAAGGCACCGACATAAAGGATTTTCTTGATGAGCGCGCCCAGCACATTGCCTTCGCCGTCGAGCGCCCAGAACAATCCCGCAATCGTCACGTCCAGCGCGATCAGGATCGACGACAGCGCCGCGACATCGCCATTGAGCAGACCAAATCCGCTATCGATGTAGCGGATGAAGGTCTGCATGAACTGGTCGATGATGTTGAGATTGTTCACGGCGCGCCTCGATCTCTATTGCGGCATATAGGCGGTGTTCGATCCCAGGAATTGCTGGAAGGACGCCTGCCCATCTGCTTCGGTCTGCGCGCCTCGCGCGGCGTCCAGCGCGTTGGCGCGGTATTGCGCCGCCATCAGGTTTTGCACTTGGAGCTGTTGTTTGGTGGACAGCGCCAACAACTGGTTCGTCGCCTGATTGACCTGCAAATTGCCGACCGCACTCTGCGAGGTGTTGACGAGATTGGTCAGGGTGGTGGAATCGCTCTGCACGTTCTGGACGATCTGCGCCTGCACCTTGAGCGCCAGTTGAAAGGCTTCCATCGCTTGCTGCCAGCGTGTTTGCACATTGGCGGCCAGGGTCGTGGTTGGCGTGGTGACGGCATAGCTGGACGGATAGCTCGTGTTCCACGCCGTGCTGGTGGAATTGACGTTGAAAGCAATGCCGCTGCCCTGATTCATCAAATTGCCGATGGTCGTCAGCGCGGAAATCATGGTCCCCAGCTGCGAGGTGTTCAGTGAGGACAGGTTCTTGCCCATGTTCTGCAACATGGTCGCTTCGTTCTGGAGTTGCTGGATCTGGTTGTTGATCTGCTGCAAGGCGCGCGCGGCTTGCAGCACATTCTGCGCATAGTTCGAACCGTCGAACACCGCCATCTGCGCGGCGGCAGGCATGATGAGCACACCAACGCTGACGGCGGTGGCGAGGAAGATAGTGACAAGTCTGCGTTTCATGGGGCGGTCTCCGTTGGGGCTGCAGAAAATTCGGCGAGCAGGTCCACGGCCCAGGCGAGATCGCGGGCACGCAAAAATGCGGCGGCGAAATTCTCGGGGCCTCGTTCGGCCAAAAGCCGGTCCATCAATGTCTGGCTTTCCGGATCGGAGGCGCCGCAGAAGGCGAGCGCGATCGGACCCAAGCCCAACTCGAACAACCGGTTGCCGCGGAAGGCTTGCAGGTAATAGTGGCGCTTGGGCGTTGCGCGGGCGATCAACTCGATCTGGCGTGCATTCAATCCGAAGCGCGCATAGGTCTCTTCCGCCAGCGGTTCCTGCGCGCGATCGTTGGCAAGGAATACCCGTTGTGGACAGGATTCGATGATGGCCGGTGCGATCGAGCTGTTGGCGATGTCGGCCAGCGATTGGGTGGCGAAGACGACGGCAACATTCTTCTTGCGCAAGGTCTTCAGCCATTCGCGGATACGTGCCGCGAACAAGGGATCGTCCAGAAAGACCCAGGCTTCGTCCAGAATGAGCAGCGACGGCCGCCCGTCGAAGCGTTCTTCCAGCCGATGGAAGAGATAGGTAAGCACCGGCATGACGGCACCGGCTTCGTGCATGAGCGTCTCGGTCTCGAAACACTGCACGTCATGCAGCGCTAAGTGATCGCTGTCGGCATCCAGCAAACGGCCGAAGGGGCCTTCCAGGGTGTACGGCATGAGGGCGGACTTGAGCGCATTGGATTGCAGCAACACGCTCAACCCCGTCATGGTCCGTTGCACCGCTGGAGCCGAGGCCAGATTGCTCAGGGCCGACCACAAGGTCTCCTTGATCTCCGGCGTGACGTGGACCTTCTCGTGCGCGAACAGCGAGGCGATCCATTCCGCCGCCCAGCTGCGTTCGGCGGGATCGTCAATGTTGGCGAGCGGCTGGAACGCCAGTGATCCATCGGAGCCGAGATTGTGGTGCGTGCCGCCCATGGCGAGCACGGCCGCGCGCGCGGAATTGCCTTTGTCGAAGATGGTGATCTGGGATTCCGGATAGCGGCGGAATTGCAGCGCCATCAGCGCAAGCGACACGGATTTGCCAGCGCCGGTGGGGCCGACGATCAAGGAATGCCCGACATCGCCGACATGGATCGAAAACCGGAACGGCGTCGATCCGCTGGTCTCCGCCACGAACAACGGCGGGCCATCCAGATGCGCATCGCGTTCCGGCCCCGCCCAGACCGACGAGAAGGGCACCAAATGGGCGACATTCAAACTATGGACGAGTGGTTGGCGCACATTGGCATAGACATGGCCGGGCAGAGAGCCGAGCCACGCTTCAACGGCATTGATGCTTTCGCGAATGGTCGTGAAGCCGGCGCCATGGATGACGCGTTCGACGGCCCTTATCTTGTCGTCGGCGCGTCCGGCATCCTCGTCCAACACGACGATAGTGGTGGTCAGATAACCGAAGCTGACATGATCGGCGCCCAATTCCTGTAGCGCCAGATCGGCATCGACAACTTTGTTGTCGGCATCGGAATCCAGGAGCTGAACCGGCTCGCTGTAAAGCACCTCGCGCATGAGCGCGGTGATGGATTTGCGCTTGTTGAACCACTGGCGCCGCAGCTTGGTAAGCACCTTGGTCGCCTCGGTCTTGTCCACGGCGATGAAGCGCGTGGTCCAGCGATAGGCAAAATCCAGATGATTGAGCCCATCGAGGATTCCGGGCCGCGTCATGTTTGGGAATCCCAGCACGGTCAGCGTGCGTAAGTGCCGGTTTCCGAGCATCGGCTCCAACCCGCCGCTCAAGGGCTCGTCGGGCAGGATCACATCGAGATAAAGCGGCGTCTCGGGCGCGGCGAGGACATGGCGCTTGCTGGAAATGGTGCCGTGCAAATAGGTGAGCGTCTCGGAATCATCGAACGGCGCGATCTCGGGCATGATCCCGCGGAGCAGATCGAAGACGCGGGTGCATTCCGCCTCGAAGCTCTGCAGCTCCTGCCGCCAATTGCGATCTTTGGCATTGTCGCGTTCGACCAGCGCCCGCTCCGCGCCGGACGTGGCATCGACCGGCGGCATATATAACAAGGTGAGCGTATAGGCGTTCTCATAGTGTTCGGTGCGGCGGAACCTGGGCTGCGGGTCGGCCGTGTAGCCACCCTGAAACGCCTGCCGCCGTTCTTCATCCACTAGCCAGGACGCGGCTTCCGGAAACGCCGACACCGGATAGTCGGGCGCTTCATAGCGTTCGGCCTCGAAAAACAGGGCCCAACCAGACCCGAAACGCCGCAACACATTGTTCAATCGTGCCGACGCGGAAATCAGTCCCGGCTGCGTCGCGCTTTCCAGATCCGGCCCACGGAAGCGGAAGCTCTTCTGAAACGAACCGTCCTTGTTGAGCACGATGCCCGGCGCGATCAGCAGCGCCCAGGGCAAATGATCGGCGAGACGATCCGGATGGGGACGGTATTCGGACAGGTTCAACATGCGAGATACGCTTTCTGGCGAAGGTGGCGAACCAAGACAGCGGCGAAGTCCGGATCGCGTTTGGCGGCAAAGACGGCGAGCGAATGGCCAAGCGCCCAGACCAGGACGCCGGCCAGCCACATCTGAAGGCCAAGGCCCAGCGCGGCGGCGATCGTGCCGTTGACAATGGCGATGCTGCGCGGCGCACCGCCGAGCAGGATCGGTTCGGTCAGCGAACGGTGCAGCGGCACCTCGAAGCCCTCAAGATCGCCGTCCATCAGACGAGCGCTCCACCGCCAAAGCTGAAGAAGCTGAGGAAGAAGCTCGACGCCGCGAAGGCAATCGAGATTCCAAAGACGATCTGAATGAGACGGCGGAAGCCACCGGCGGTTTCGCCGAAGGCGAGTGTCAGGCCTGTAACGATGATGATGAGAACCGCGATGATCTTGGCGACCGGGCCTTGCACCGAATCCAGCACCTGCTGGAGCGGCTGCTCCCAGGGCATGTTCGTGCCGGCCGCAAAGGCGGAAGACGCGGACACAAGAATAGCGATCAGGGCGAGCGAAGACATTTGGAAGAGGCGGTGGCAACGCAAGGTATGTTCCTTTCATGGTTGCCACCTGTTGGTTTTGGTTTCGGTGAGGACGTAGTCGCCTTGGGCGTCTAGTCCCTGCATCTCCCCGATGGTGCTGACGCGGCGTGCGCTGCCGCGGCCCTCGATGAACACCACAAGGTCGATGGCTTCTGCGATCAGGCGCCGCGGCACAGTCACGACGGCTTCCTGGATCAACTGCTCGATGCGATAGAGCGCGGCACGCGCGGAATTGGCGTGAACTGTCGCGACACCGCCGGGATGACCGGTGTTCCAGCTTTTCAGCATATCGAGCGCTTCGGCGCCGCGCACTTCGCCCACGATGATGCGATCGGGCCG